>JBAZXK010000001.1:29703-343940 GCA_041659905.1 Patescibacteria group bacterium
AGACCAGTTTCCTCTGGAGTATTGATGGGAAGTATTCTACTTCTCAAGTCGGTAATGTTACTCAAACCGGTCTCTTTACTAGTGGTCCCAAGGCTGGTCTCTATTCCGGAGCTTTGAGATTACTCGGAACCTTCGATAACAAGTCTGATTTAGATACTGTTAGTGTTACGGTTAACACCGGCACCATTACACCTCCTATAACTAACCAAATCTTAACTCGGGTCGAAATTGTCGATGCCAATGGCTTGGCTATTTCTAGCTTCGGCATTGAGCCTGGCAAGACCAAGCAGTTTACAGCCCGCTCTTATGACCAGAACAACCAAGACATTACCAACAAGACCAGTTTCCTCTGGAGTATTGATGGGAAGTATTCTACTTCTCAAGTCGGTAATGTTACTCAAACCGGTCTCTTTACTAGTGGTCCCAAGGCTGGTCTCTATTCCGGAGCTTTGAGATTACTCGGTGACTTTGCTGGTAAGGCGTTACTAGATACCGTTACTGTAAATATTAATACGGTTGTTCAGCCCAACGTTTTAACTTCAGTAGCAATCAGTCCGACTACTGCCACTTTGGAAGTTGGTCATCAAAGACAATTCACGGCCACGGCTTATGATCAAAACGGTTCCGTCATCAATAGCGGTGTCACTTTCCAGTGGAATGTAACTAACAGCCAAGCGGGTGGGATTACCCAAACTGGTTTATTTACCGCCGACAATCATCTCGGTACTTATAATAATGTGGTAAAAGTTACCGCGACTCGTAATAGCGTGAGCAAATCTACTTATGCTTCAGTGACAGTAACTCAATCAAACATCAATCAAAATCCGGTCTTAAACTCAGTCGTCATCAATCCTACTTATACAACTTTACAAACTGGCCATTCCCAGCAGTTTACTGCTACGGCTTACGATCAATTCGGCCAAGTATTTAACGCCAATTTCAGCTGGGCAGTAGTTAATGGCGGGGGAACAATCAATCAAACTGGTTGGTTTACAGCCGGTTCCCAAACTGGAACTTACCAGAATACTGTTCGGGTTACGGCGAGACCAAGCGGCGCCAGTTCATCTTCTGTGAGTAAATCTGCTTACGCTACAGTGGTAGTAGTCAACCAGGTAATTAATCAATCAGTCTTAGATCGGGTGGAGCTAACTCCCAGTTATGCGAATATTCTGATTAATCAGCAAACTGATTTTAATGCGCAGGCTTACGACAACAACAACACACTGATTTCCAGTGGCGTCACTTATTATTGGTCGGTTATTTCTGGCCCCGGCTCGATTAATCAAAATGGTTTATTTAGTGCCGATGGTTCGACTGGTACAGCCACTGTCCAGGTCCGGGCTAGTCAAGGTGGGATAGATCGCTATGCTTTAGCTACTGTCTATGTTTCTGAAAATGGCAATTACGACAACGAAGACATTAGTTATGTCCGGATTACGCCTTCCTCGGCTTATCTTAATCCTGGTTCAGCTATCGATTTTGATGCGCAGGCCTACGATTACAATGGCCATGCCGTATCTGCCACCTATACCTGGGATTTAATGAATAGCATTGGCACATTAAATCAAAGCGGCTACTTTGTGGCTAATAGTAACGCAAGTATAGGTACCTATAATGATGCCGTGCGGGTGCGAGCCTATCATAATGGTATTGAACGCAATGATTACGCGGATGTGATCATTTCGTCTTCGCAGCAAACTAATTACGGTCTGACCGCTACTCTTTCTGGTACGGATGAAAATGGTGGTACCACTTACGAGGGTGACCTAATCAGTTATGTCTTGCGCTTAAACAATAATTCCGGAAATACTTTAACCAATGTTAACGCTACCTTTGAATTGCCTACCTACACTACTTTGATTTCCGCTACTTCCGCTGACGGGACTCCCACCAGTTACAATCGTACAATTACTTGGAATGCCGGAACTATGTACAGCGGCACCGTTAAAACCGTAACTATTCGGGTGAAAGTGAATGCTAACGTACCCAGCAATACAGTATTGCGGGCCAAGGCCAACATCTGGGCTTCAGAAATCACTAGTTTCTGGGTCTATGCTAATGATATTTATGTAGCTGGTACCGGCGCCATTTATAATGATGTCCCCTTGACTAATACAGGTGCTTTGAGCTGGGGATTAGCTGGCTTGATGTCGCTGATTGCCACAGTTGTCACGCGAAAATGGTTATTTCATCTGATGTTCTAAACTAAAATATATAGTAGTTAACCCGTCCGTCGCTCTTCGAGCTATGGAGGGCTAGCGCAATTTACAAGAAAGCCTCTCTTCGGAGAGGTTTTCTTGATAGAATGTATATATGTTAACTTCTCACTGAAGTTCGAAGGATATATTGTTCGAGCTCAAGCGAGAACTATCTTATACGGTTAGTATTATTATTCATGAAGGAACTAAAACTATCAGTAGAAGAAGCCGTTGATCAATTGGATAGGCTGCGGAGGTATCTTTGACCCGGCTGGTCTAATAGCGCGGAATAAACAAATAGAAGATTTAATGAGTGATGCAGCTTTTTGGCAAGATCAAGTCAAAGCCAAACAGCTTACTATTGAATTCGAAAAAAATAAGAAATTGACCGATGAAGTGAGTGATCTGGATAGCCAACTAGAAACGCTGTCGGCCATTATGAAAGACGAGGATTTTGCCAGCACCGATGAAACGGCGGTGATCTTATTGGAGAAATTACAAAAACGGTTAGACAGCTTAGAGATAGAAACAGTGCTAAATCAGCAGTATGACCGGAAAGATGCCTACCTGTTTCTTCATAGCGGAACCGGGGGAGTGGACGCGGCCGATTGGACAGAGATGCTGCTGAATATGTATTTAAAGTATACTGTCCGCCGAGGCTGGAAAACTACTATTATTGATAAAACTGTCGGAGGAGAGGCGGGGATAAAGAGTGCTACAGTGAAAGTAGAGGGCGATCTGGCTTACGGCCTATTGAAAGCGGAAAAAGGGGTGCACCGCTTGATTAGATTATCACCCTATAATGCTCAGAATTTACGCCAGACTTCGTTTGCGCTGATAGAAGTGATTCCTGATTTGGGCGAAATAGCAGAATTGGATATCCCTGAAAAGGATTTGCGCGTGGATGTGTTCCATTCTTCCGGTAAGGGTGGCCAATCGGTAAATACGACTGATTCGGCGGTGCGGATTACGCATTTGCCGACCAAAATTTCTGTATCATCTCAAAGCGAGCGTTCGCAAACGCAAAATAAAGAGATTGCCATGCGCATTCTGAAACATCGAGTTTATCTCCTGGAACAACAAAAACGGGATAATGAAGAGCGTCAACTCAAAGGAGCAGGAGAGTCGGGAGATTTTGGTCATCAGATCCGCTCTTACGTTTTGCACCCTTATCATCAAATTAAAGATCATCGCAGCGATTTTGTGACTACCCAAGTGAAAGAAGTACTCGAAGAGGGAAATTTGGATGAAATTATTAACAGTGTCATCCTAAATCTCAAAGATAAGCTCAAGTAGTCTTATAATAAATAAGTAATGATTCAATTTAATCGAGTAACCAAACATTACGGGACAGTCCGAGCTCTCGATGGGGCGAGTTTTACTATTCTGCCTCGAGAATTTGTGAGCTTAGTCGGTCCTTCCGGGGCAGGTAAGTCCACGGTCATTCGCTTGCTGACTTGTGAAGATTATCCTACATTTGGTCAAATTACTATCGATGGTAAGGACATCCATTTGTTAAAAAAATCCTACATTCCGTATTATCGGCGCCAAATTGGAGTAGTTTACCAAGACTTTAAACTATTACAGAACAAAACTGTTTTTGAAAATGTGGCTTTTGCGTTAGAAGTCACCGGGGCGACTGATGATGCCATCAAAACAGAAACCATGAAGATCCTCGAATTGGTCGGGTTGAAAAATAAAGCCAAGAGTTTTCCTAATGAACTTTCTGGCGGTGAAGCACAGCGCGTAGCCATTGCCCGAGCCCTCGTCTTACATCCGCGATTGTTGATTGCCGACGAACCGACGGGGAATCTAGACCCGCAAAATGCCTGGGAAATTGCTCAATTGTTGCTAAAGATTAATCGGTTAGGTACAACAGTTATTCTGGCCACTCATAACCGAGATATTGTGGATGCTATCGGAAAGCGGGTGATCTCACTCAAGAATGGTAAGTTAATTAGCGACAAGCGACACGGTAAATATAAATTAAATTAAATATGCAAATATTTTTGCGCATTATTAGAACGGCTTGGCATGGTTTTTGGCGCAACGGCTGGTTAAGCTTGGTGGCGATCTTTATCATGATGCAGGTTTTGTTATTAGTCGGGATGTTTCTGACTATCAATCTGGGCGTAAATAAAGCCATCCAATCGATCAATGAACGGATTGATGTCGCTATCTTCTTTAAAGATTATGTACCAGAGGCGGACATATTAAGTTTTCAGGAAAAAATTAAAAATATTTCCGATATCAAAGAAGTTAAATTTATTTCTCGTGAACAGGCTCTCGCCAGCTATACCGCTAGTAACCAAAGCAATAAACAATTACTGGATGCCATCGGGAATGATCCGGATTTCTTCCCGGCGAGTTTGGAAATCAAAACTACTGATCCGGCTAAATTAGAAACGATCGAGAGTCAGATCAAGGCACAGGATCAAAATAGCATTATTTCTAAGACGAGCTTAGAAAAAAATAAAGCGCTCATTAGTAAATTGCGAAAGATCAACCTCTTGTTGGCCTGGGGGGATTTGGGTATCAGTTTTATTTTGATGATTATTGCTCTGCTGATCATTTTTAACACTATCAGAATCACAATTTTCACACGCAAGGAAGAAATCGAAATCATGAAGCTAGTCGGGGCAACTGATTGGTATATTCGCTGGCCGCTGATTTTAGAGGGGGTGCTCTATGGCATTATCGGGGCTGTGTTAGCTTTTCTCCTGACTCTGGGGGTTTATCAGGGGGTATCCTTAGCTCTCGGTAGTCAGTATTGGTCGTTGCAGACTTTGACGGGCACCACCAATCTGTTTACATACGCGTTTGCGGCGAAATTATTTATTTTCCAGTTGTTTTTCGGAGTGTTGGTCGGCTCCATCAGCAGCTATTTATCTACTAAAAGATATTTAAGAGTTTAGTAATGCCAACAACTGCAAAAAACAACATTAGTGATGCTAATAAAAAGAGTAACTATTGGCGGGATTTCTCGGCTATTAGTCGGGCTGCTCGTATAACCATCCGCCGCTATTGGCGAGCCAGCCCTTGGTATGCTGCTGGCTACCTTCTATGTGCGCTGATCGTATCAGTGCTACCAATAATTACAGCCTGGTATACCGGCCGACTAGTAGATGAATTGATCACTGCTTATCAAACTCCTGACGTTTTATTTAGTTGGAATTTGACTATCATAGTAGCTGGATTGTTTATATTTAGCAGCTTAATCGGCCAGATTAATAATTATTTTAATATCAATGTTTTCTATAAGTTTTCTTTAATGCTGGAACAGGACGTCAATACTAAGTTCGCTTATCTGGATGACGAATACTATGAAGATCCCGAAACCAACAATTTGATTCAAAAGGTAAAGGAAAATTACGGTGGCGCTCCCGTTAGATTCATCAACAATCTGCACAACCTAATGCGCTATTCAGTCCAGATCATCTCTTCAATCGGAGTAGTAATCGTATTTTCTCCTATTTTGGTTGGTCTGATGATATTGGCCACTCTCCCGCAATTTATTAATGGTATTGTCTGTGGTCGTCAAAAGTGGAGTATTTGGGCAGCCAAAGGGGAAGTGCGTCGCGATTATAGTAATTCTAGAATGTATATTAATACAATTCCTTTAGTGCAAGAAACTCGGGTATACCGGATTCGTGAATTTTTAATCAAGCGAGTTACCCGCTTACTACATGTTTTTCAACAGGCTCAATTACGCGTAGAAAATAAGCGGATTTGGTTGGGATCTATGCTGGAACTTTTATCGGGTGGGTCTTTCGCAGCCGCATTATTATTTTTGGTTAATAATGTTTTGCGCGGAGTTATTTCAGTTGGTAAATTTAGTTTCTATCTATCCGCTATTCGTCAGACACAAAGCGCTTTAGCGGGATTTTTCCAGGCATCCTCTATAATTTACGAGGATGGTTTATATATGGTAGATGTTTACAATTTCCTTCAACTGCAACCCAAGATCATTCCCGGTAAAATTAAACTGCCGTCAACGATTTCTGCGCCCCTGATCGAGTTTAAGAACATCTCTTTTAAATATCCTTCTAGTCAGGTGTCAGTGCTGAAAAACTTTAATTTAACTATCCAGCCCGGGGAACATCTGGCTATAGTTGGTGAGAATGGAGCAGGAAAAACTACTCTCATCAAGTTATTACTGAGGTTTTATGACGTTGATGCGGGACAGATCCTGATAAATGGCCACGATATCACCAAGCTAGACCTAGACAGTTGGTATAAATTAGTCGGCGTATTATTCCAGGAATTTAATCATTATCATTTCGATGCAAAAACCAATATCGAAATGGGCGATATTCATAAACCAAAACGGTCGATGGACGCGGTCATTGCTGCGGCCAAGGCTTCCGGCGCCCATAGTTTCATTGAGCAATATCCGCATGGATATAAACAAATTTTAAGCCGGGCATTTAAAGAAGGCACTCGCCCATCGGTCGGCCAATGGCAACGCATTGCTTTAGCCCGAGCTTTTTTTAAGAACGCCCCTTCGCTGATATTAGACGAACCAACTTCGGCGATTGATCCCAGGGCGGAGTTTGAGATATTTGAGCGACTATTTGAGTTTACTAAAGGAAAAACAGTGATAATCATCTCTCATCGATTTTCGACCGTGCGAAATGCTCAGCGCATTATTGTTTTAGACCAAGGTAAGATTATTGAAGAAGGTAGTCACGAGAGTTTAATGCAAAAAGAGGGGAGTAAATATAAGCTAGCTTTTGAGCTTCAAAGAAAAGGTTATGTCTAAACTAAATCATAAAATATTAACATTTTTGATCATATTTCTGGTTAGCCAGGCTTTTCCGGCGCAGGCTGATTTGTTATCGGACAAACAGCAAGAATTAAAAAATCTGCAGAAAAAAATCACCGAACAAGAAGATGTCTTGGCTAAAATTCGTAAACAAAAGCTGACTCTGAATAACCAGATAAAACTGCTGGACCAACAAATTGAAGCGGCGCGACTAGCTTTGGCAGAGATTGATACCGAAGTGGTTACCATCGGTCTAGAGAAAACTGCGATCAATCATGAATTGGTTGATTTAGAGGAACAGGCTTTGGCGCGGCGGCTAGATCTTAAAGAAGCCATCCGAGCTTCTTATATGCAGAGCCAGGATAGCGTGATCGAAATTTTGTTGAGCTCAGACAGTTTAGCAGGGTTTTTAACCCAAGTAGAATATGTCGACACTTTGCAAAATAAGATTACTAACAATCTCCAAGCCTTAGAAGGCATTAAACAAAATTTAGCTACTAAAAAAGGCTTGTTAGAAGATAAAAATGTTCGATTACTGGAAATTAGGCAAAAACGGGTAATAGAAGAAAACAGCTTGGGTATTCAGGCTAATGCTAAAGAGCAGATTATGAAAGATCTCAAGCTGAGCGAATCGGAATATCAAAGCAAATTAACTGAGGCCCGAGCAGAAGAAACCGCTATCAATAACGATATTGCCGCCTTGCTACGCCAATTGCCCAAGACAGCTCCGGTGGGAGAACTGCAGCTGGTTTGGCCAATTCCTTACAGAAGAATTACGGCGACGTTTCGAGATGCTGACTATGCCCGAACCTTTGGCTTGCCCCATAATGCGATAGATATTGCTTGCCCGCAGGGAACGCCGATTAAAGCTCCAGCTGACGGCACGGTAGCTACCATTAAAAATGGAGGAGCTCGCGGTTTAAGTTATATGGTAATCAACCATACTAACGGCCTAGCCACGGTTTATATGCATTTGTCGGGGTTTGCGGTTAGTATTGGCGCTAATGTAGTCAGGGGGCAGACAATTGGGTATACTGGCGGTACGCCTGGCACGCCAGGGGCGGGTTGGTTGACCACAGGGCCTCACTTACACTTGGAGGTTTGGTACAAAGATCAACCGCGTAATCCACTGGCCTATCTAATCGATTAAAATGCGCCTACCGAATTATTTATCATCCCGCAAAACTTTCTATGTAATTGGAATTGCATTAGTTTTTGTGATGGGATATTGGGCGGGAGTAACCAAGGGCTACCATCAGAGAATCAATATGCAAAACCTGGGGGCGACTTGGCAACAGGAAATTAGCGGGTACAAAAAAACTACGCCCAGCTTTTCTTTATATGAAGATGTGGTGAACTTATTGAAAGATAAATATTATGGCGATATCGATTATCCTGATTTGTTATACGGCAGTATTAAGGGGGCGGTGGATTCTTTGGGCGACCACTATACTTCTTTTAGCACGCCGGCCGAAAGCAAAGATTTTTTTACTAGTCTAAATGGCATTTATGAAGGCGTCGGTATAGAGATGGACTATGTGGACGACATCCTTACTGTGGTTACTCCTATAGATGATTCCCCGGCCGCCAAGGCGGGGATTAAACCCAAAGACCAGATTATAGCTATCGACGGCACCAGTACGATGGGACTGACTTTAGATGAGGCAGTTAGATTAATCCAAGGCTTAAAGGGTACTAAAGTGGTTTTGGCAATCCAACGGGCCGATGAAGATCAGCTGCTAGAAATAACTATCACTAGGGATATCGTAAAAATTCCCAGTGTTAAACTATTATCTTCCGCAGATGGGTTGGCGGTTGTTGGAATCGCCAAATTCAGCAATGATACTGAAAAGCTTTTCTCTAAACTGATTGGGGAAATGATTAAATCAGGCGTGAAAGGCATAGTTTTAGATCTGCGTAATAATCCCGGCGGATTTTTGGATGTGGGAGTGAAAATCGCTAATGAATTTATTCCTGATGGGATGATCGTGGAAGAGCGGTTCAAGGATGGCAAAGTCACTCCCTTTTATGCGGACGGAGCCGGAAAGCTAATCAAACTGCCGGTAGTAGTGTTGGTTAATGAAGGCAGTGCTTCGGCAGCCGAGATTGTGGCCGGGGCCCTACAGGACAGTGGAAGGGCCACTGTAGTGGGAGAACCCACCTATGGCAAGGGTAGTGTCCAGGAAATTGAGGAGATGCCAGATGGGTCTACCCTCCGCATCACTATAGCGCACTGGTATACCCCCAGGGGGCGGTCTATTAGCCAAGCAGGTATTAAGCCTGATATATTAATAGAGGCGGACCAGGAGAGCGATCAGGACACCCAGCTAGATAAAGCCCTCGAAATATTAAAGAAACTAATTAAATAAATGAAAGTTATTCTTACAAAGGAAGTAGCGGGGTTGGGGCATAGCGGCGAAGTCAAGGAAGTGGCCGATGGTTATGCTAGAAATTTTTTGATGCTTCGGGGTTTGGCTGAGATGGCGACTCCAGAAAAAATCGACCAACTAAAGAAACAGCAAGAGAAGCAGCAAAGAGAATTCGAATCTTTACACAAGAAATGGGCCGAGATTGTCCAATCTCTTCCTGATATTCACCCTGTGTTTAAACGCAAAGCTTCTAAATTGGGTAAGTTGTTTGCCGGAGTGGGAGCAGATCAGATTGCTTTAGCTCTGGCCGAGCAGGTCAAAATCAAGATTGATCCAGCTTGTATAATTTTAGATAAACCAGTTAAAAGCCTTGGCGAGCATATTGCGAGAGTAGTATTTTCTCCCGAAATCCAAGGCGAACTGAAATTAACTGTCCTCTCGGAATAATTACTGTTCGAACATAGTGAGAACTAAAATAGTTCTCGGCAACAGCCTCGAACAATAATTTATTACTAAATTATTAATATGGCAAACCAAGATTTAATGAAAGATATTGTGGCGCTGTGCAAACGCCGCGGGTTGATTTACCCGAGCTCGGAAATCTACGGCGGATTTGCCAATACCTGGGATTATGGTCCCTATGGAGTGTTGTTGAAAAACAATGTCAAAAAAATCTGGTGGGAAGATATGGTGCAAAAGCGCTCGGATATTGTTGGACTGGATAGCGCTATATTAATGAATCCCAAAGTCTGGGAGGCCTCCGGCCACTTGACCGAATTCACTGATCCACTGGTGGAGTGCAAAAAATGCCATGCCCGATTTAAAGCCGAGCAAGAATTAGATAAGTGTTCCAATTGTAAGTCCACCGAATTAACTCCGGCCAAACAATTTAATTTGATGTTCAAAACCCATATCGGTCCCACTGAAACTGCGAGTAATGTCACATATCTCCGGCCGGAAACCGCACAGGGGATTTTTGTTAATTTTAAAAATGTATTAGATTCCACTCGCGTAAAATTGCCATTTGGCATCGCCCAAATCGGCAAATCTTTCCGCAACGAAATTACCCCAGGTAACTTTACTTTTCGGACCCTAGAGTTTGAACAACAAGAAATGCAATACTTTACCTATCCCCAAAATGCGAACGCTGATTTTGAAAAGTGGCGTCAAGCTAGATTCGATTGGTTTATCGGACTAGGTATTAATAAGAATAAATTGCGGCTAGAAAATCATCCCGAAGATAAATTAGCTCATTACGCCAAAGCCGCTACTGACGTCGAATATGAATTTCCATTTGGTTGGTCGGAGCTGGAAGGCATCCACAATAGAGGAGATTATGATTTGTCTCAGCATGAGAAGTTTAGTGGGCAAGATTTGCATTATTTCAACGATGAGGCTAAAGAAAAGTTTGTGCCTTATGTTATAGAAACTTCTGGTGGGGTCGACCGAGCGACTTTAGCTTTTTTGGTGGACGCTTACAAAGAAGAAGAAGTGAAGGGTGAAAAGCGCACAGTGCTTTCGCTTCATCCTAAATTAGCTCCCATCAAAGCCGCGATTTTGCCGTTAGTTAAAAAAGATCCAGAATTAGTGAAAATGGCCAAGGAAATTTATGAAACCTTAAAAGCGGATTTCTTTGTGGAGTATGACGAAGACGGCACCGTAGGGAAGCGCTACCGCCGCCAAGACGAGATTGGCACCCCGTTTTGTATCACCGTAGACTCGGATTCCTTGAACGATAAAACTGTCACCATCCGCCACCGCGATAGTATGGAACAGGACCGAGTGACTATCGCCGAATTAGGGGATTGGCTGAAAAACAAGTTAGGTTAGTTATTTAGAGCTGACGGACCACATTAATTTATGCCAGGTGCGAAAAGCATCGGCAATTTTGGGGTTCACGATAACAGTTAAACTGCTATCATCGATAGCAGCATCTTCGCCAACAGTCACAATCACTACATGGTCACCGAAAATATCGACACTAGCATCGGTAGAAAATTCTTTCGGTAAAAATTTATAGTCTTTACTGTGCCAATTTTTTAACATCTCACTTTTACCATGTTTTACAGTGTGATCAAACAGGGTATAAAATTTAATGTTTTTCTTTTTAGCTTCTCTTTCGAATTGTTCCAAAAAGACGCGGATTTTTTTATCGGCCAATTGACCAGAACCGCCTAAAGTATAGACATCTTCTTTTAGACGCAGAATGTCACGCATATAATTTTTCCATCCTTCCAGTCCTTTATAAATAAACACCTCGTCTTGGTGGGGGACGGATTTATAGAGTTTTTCCAGTACAGGAATTACCTTTTGGAGAGCCTGTTGTTTTTCACCTAAAATATCCGAAAGCTTGTTGGGATCAACGGCTTGATAATGGTTTTCTTTACTACCTAAAATCTCAAACACCAATCCCTTCTCAATCAGGCGTTTGATGGCGTCGTAGACATTCCGGCGGTGGATTTTTGACTCCTCGGCGATGGCTCCTACTGCCATCTCGCCTCCCTTAATTAAAGTCTCATAGATTTGAGCTTCGTTCTTGGTTAGGCCTAAATCGGTCAAAACTTGTAGATACATTTATGAGCTCCTAGAGCCATTTATTGATAAAAAAAGAAGACTTTTTTGGAAGGTATTTCGAAGTGTTTATCAGGTATAAATTCCTTAGAGGTGATAACCGCTACCTCATGGTGATATTCACCACTCTTATTATATCGCGTATTTTTAACTTAGTCAATTGCGAGAAAGGTTTGCACTTTTGGAGGTGAGGTATGGCCAGAAGAGGCCAGGGAGGCGGGGTCCTCCTTAAAAACCCTCTTTCTGTCACAGACTATCATCCCTTGTCTGTCTGACGAGCTCAAAAGAGCGAAACAGAATATAAAATTAGTTATTAAAAGGAGATAAAAATGAATAAAAACAATTGGCTTTGGTCTGGTGTCGTGGTGCTAGTTATGATAATAATTTTAGCGCTAAGCTTCGATTCCGCTAAAGATGATTCAAAAACAGAAAATAAGCTAATTAAAATTGGGATCGTGACTGATTTAACTGGCCAGGCAGGTTATTGGGGCGAATCAACCAGGGCGGGAGCAGAGCTAGCTAAAACAGAATTAGCCGAAGAAGGATATAAGGTCGAATTAGTGTTTGAGGATTATCAACTGGATCCAGCCAAGGCCTTAACTGCAGCTCAAAAATTAATTAATGCCGATCAGGTTGATGCGATTTATGCTGAATTTAATCCAGCTGCCATCACTATAAGTTCTTTTCTAAAAGAACAAAAACCTATTTTGTTTGTTTATGATGCGGCACCAGAATCGCCCTTGCAAACATCACCTTATGTTTATAAGTCATATCTAGATTTTCATAAAGGGTGTCATGAGTTAGCTCAAACATTCAGAGACCAAGGGATTGATAAAATTGGCTTATTAAAACTAAACTGGGAAACTACGGACATCTGCATAAAAGGGTTAGAGGAGGTCTATCAGAAAGACAAGATAGTGACAGAGGCTTATAACTTCGGTGATGCTGATGTGCATACCCAAGTGTTAAAACTAAAGAATCAAAATGTGGGTGCAGTAGTCAACGTTACATTGCCGGCAGAAACTCTCACGTCACTGAAAGCCATTAAAGACATTAATTGGAGTGTGCCTTACGGCACAGAAACGGATGCTATTATTCCGGATATTGAGAAGATCTATGCCAAAGAGCTGAAAGATGCTGAAATATTTGGCTTTAAGCCTGTGGATGCTTCCTTTGTCCAAAAACTCGATAAAGATCTAATCTCTTACGAAGGAGCCGCTCTGGCTTACACCCACATCAAACAAATGGCGAAGGCAATTGGCCAATGCGATCAAGATATGGATTGCGTCGTCAAAAAAATGGATAGCTCTCCGGCAAGCTCGGCCATTTCATTCAATCGCTTTATTAACCATATTGCTAATTTTGATTTAGTGGTCAATAAGCACCAATAACTAATCTCTAAATCCAAAATAAATTAAGAGCGCCGAAGGGCGCTCTTGTTGTTATTTATGAAAATGCTTCTAGTCGCCATGCTAGAAACGGGAAAATGATTGCTTGGCAGAGAAAACTTTTAGCTACCAGCCTGTGTTTCTGCAAAGTGGGGATATGTAAATTTGCGCAGGGAGAATAGTGGATTATAATAATAGCGATGTGGAGAAGGGTGGGGATAAGTGGTAATTAAAAGTGGATAAATGTTTATTGGTGAGTATTCGCACACAATTGATGAGAAAAACCGACTGGCTGTCCCGATCAAATTCCGCTCTGAACTAACCGGTGGAGCAGTAGTGACAAAAGGATTAGATGGTTGTTTGTTCCTTTACACGCTCAATGAATGGGAAAAGCTAGTCGAGAAGCTTAACGCTATGCCGATATCACAAAAGAATGCCCGGGCCTTTGCTCGGTTGATGTTGGCCGGGGCTTTTGCTGCAGAATTGGATCGGCAAGGCCGCATGATTTTGCCGAAGTACTTAACCGACTATGCCAAGATTGATCGCAACGTGATTGTTGCCGGACTTTTTAATCGCTTAGAAATTTGGGATGCAAAGGTTTGGCAAGAATACAAGGATGCTACTGAAAAGGAAAGCGAAGCCCTGGCCGAACAGTTGTTCATTTAATTTTAATAATCAGAGGTAGGCTGCAGAGAGACAACAATTTGTCATTATTTGCAACAATTAGCCAACATTTTCACCTCCTAAGTGAAACTTTCCCTCCACCCAAGGGAACCAACCTGTCTCTCTGCGGGGTCCTACCATTGAAAAGATATTAACTAAACCATTGGATAATCATTCCCTTCATATTCCCGTACTGACAACGGAGGTGGTAGAGCTACTAGATCTCGTTCCGGGAGAACTAGTAGTGGACGCTACCGTCGGAGATGGCGGACATGCCCAGCAACTATTAACTAAAGTTAGTCCCGGCGGATATCTTATTGGCATCGACAAGGATCCGGAAGCCGTCAAGGCAGCTTATGAAAACTTATCTCATCAAAAATCAAACGCTAAATTTGTTATTAACCACGACAGTTTCGGTAATCTTAGCGGGATCATTAAGACTGCCGGATACCGAGGAATTGACGCAATATTATTTGACTTGGGTTTATCGTCTCGTGAGTTAGCTGGCACACGAGGCTTTTCTTTTTTGCGTGATGCACCTTTAGATATGCGGTTTGATCCAGATGCGCCAGTCACAGCCGCCGATATTGTTAATTCATATCCGAAAGATAAATTGGCAAATCTGATTTACGAGTTCGGCGAAGAACGAGCTAGTCGAAGAATCGCCGAAGCAATTTTTTCTGCCCGGCATCGGCATAAGATTACTACTACCGAGCAATTAGCGGCTATTGTAGCAGAGGCTAAAGGCGGCCGACATGGACGGATTCATCCGGCTACGCAAACCTTTCAGGCTTTGCGGATAGCGGTGAACGATGAGCTGGGGTTACTCCGAACGACATTGCCGGTAGCCATACAGCTATTAAATCCCGGAGGCCGGCTGGCAGTAATCAGTTACCATTCCTTAGAGGATCGGATCGTTAAAAATATTTTTCGGGATGCGGCAAAAACCGGAGTGGTACAATTGATTACTAAAAAGCCGATTAGTCCGACTCGAGCAGAGATATTACAAAATCCCCGAGCGAGAAGCGCCAAATTAAGAGTCATTAGTAAAATAGGTTAACCATGGCAAATTGGTCCCCAAAACAAGCTGGTCTAAGATCAAAAAACATCATTCAATTACGCAATTTTAAGAAATTCCGCTGGGGGGCTTTTTCTATCACTTCTATCTCAATCGCTTTATTTGTAGTCCTGGCCGGTTCTTATATTGTGATTATCAATGTGGTATCGACCAAAGGAGCTCAGATCAACACCCTAGAAATGACCAAAAAAGGTTTAGTCGCTGAAAACGAAAGACTGGCCGTCGAAGCGGCCCGGTTGCAATCTCTGGCCGTGATCGAGAAAGGGGCCACGGAACAGATTGAGATTGGCGACAATGGTTTGCCGACCGGCAAGACTAAACCAGCTGCCGAGGAAACCACCACCAATTCGCTAAATGAGACTATCGATAACCAAACTACCTATGTGCCTAAGATGGTTGAGATGAGCGCCCTCACTTTCTTAGAAGATACCTCTGGTCCGCTCGCGCAAAAGTAGTTAATTTGACAAGGTTATCAACTAGTCCGAAAAGGGCTTTTTTTATATCGGCGAAACCTGTGGGATAGCTTGTTATAATAGTTTCATGGCTTATAACGTATCTAACGAGTCGTTACAGTTGCGGCGGGTAAATGTATTAGCCATCGGTTTTGCTATTTTTTTAGTATTGATAGTTGGGAAATTATTGCAAAGACAGTTAATTGAGCACAATACCTTTCTCGCATTGGCCCGTGAACAACATGTAGTGAATGAAAATGTACCAGCCGAGCGGGGCAAAATTTTAGTTTATGATCAACAATTAGGCGATTATTATCCCTTAGCTACCAACGTATCTTTATATAGTCTTAATGTGGTACCTACCCAGGTGCACCAGCCTGAATTAGTGGTAGCCAAGCTCTTACCCTACTTAACGGATTTCACCGAAAGTGATCTTTTAGCTATATTACAATCCAATAAAGTTTACGTATCGCCTTTGAAGCGGCGAGTAGAAGTAAAAGAAAAAGAGGCTATTCAAAAATTAGGTTTGGAGGGCGTTTATTTTCGCGCAGAAGAATATCGGTATTATCCGGAAGATAGTTTAGCGTCACACGTATTGGGCTTCGTGAACCAGGATGGTAAGGGCCAGTATGGCATTGAAGGCTACTTTGACAAAGAACTCAGCGGCCAAGCCGGTTTGGCTCAGGTCGAAAAGAGCTCGTTAGGTGCCCACATCACCGTGGGAGATCGTAAAATAACTGATCCGAAAGACGGGGCAGATGTGGTGCTGACGATTGACCGGGCTATTCAATATTATGTGGAAAAGAAACTGCAAGAAACAGCGCTCAAACACCAGGCTACCGGAGGAGAAGTGATTATTATGGAGCCCTCGACCGGACGGATCGTAGCCATGGCTGCCTATCCTGATTTCAACCCCAATTTTTATAGTGACGCCGAATTGGCTAATTTTACTAACCCGAGTGTGTCATTGGTATACGAGCCGGGTTCAGTTTTTAAATCCATTACGATGGCAGCCGGGATTGATGCCGGTTTAGTTGCCCCGAGCACTACTTATTTTGACCCCGGTGAATTGCAGGTAGCCGATAAAATTATTCGTAATTCTGATTTAGCTTCTCACGGAGTCCAGACTATGACTCAAGTATTGGAAAAATCTTTAAACACCGGCGCGGTATTTGTAGTGCAAAAACTGGGACGCCAACTTTTCTATAAATATCTTAAAGATTTTGGTTTTGATGTTGTGACGGGAGCCGGGTTAGCCGGAGAAGTGGCCGCTCATATGCGGCCGTTTAGAGAATGGGCAGAAATGGATTTGGCTACTATTTCTTTTGGTCAGGCTATTGCAGTTACTCCCTTACAAATGCTAGCTGCTATTGGAGTAATCGCTAACCAAGGACAATTAGTAAAACCGCATATGGTGGATAAAATCATGTATTCTACCGGAGCGATCTCTTTTGATACGCAAGTGATTCGGTCTGTCATTAAGCCTCAAACTGCTCAGCTAGTCGGGGCAATGATGGTGAGTGTAGTAGAACGGGGCCACGGTCAGGCAGCCGGTGTCGCCGGATATCGAGTAGCTGGTAAAACGGGGACGGCGCAAATCGCCGGGCCAGGTGGTTACGAAGAAGGGGCGACTATCGGTACCTTTGTCGGTTTTGCTCCGGTCGATCAGCCTAAGTTTGTTATGTTGACTCGCATTGATCGGCCCAAAGATGCTAAGTTTGCCGAGGTCTCAGCGGCGCCTCTGTTTGGCGAAATCGCTAAATTCTTATTTAATTATTGGCAAATTCCTCCTGACAAGTAATTATAAAATTATATGACTAAAAAGTTATTAAAATTGTGGCTACGGTATTTGGCAGCACTGGTGCTGCGTAAATATCATCCTCGCATTGTGGCAATCACAGGCAGTACTGGCAAAACTAGTACCCGAGAAGCCATCTTAACTGTCTTAAAAAATCATTCGGAAAATCCGGATATAGTTGGGACGATCGGGAATTTAAACACCGAATTGGGTGTTACCGCTACTATTATTAGTCCTGGTTTTATCGGTACGCAGGTTGGTGTTAAGACCAAGCTGACTATCCGGGATGTGTGGTATTTAACTTGGCATGCACTCAATTTATCAATCCGGAGAGTAGCCTATCCGAAAATATTAGTTTTAGAGCTAGCCGCTGATCGGCCTGGCGATATAGAATATTTTATGAGTTTTATTAAACCGGAAGTTGGCGTTCTGACTAATATTGGCGATGCCCATTTAGAATTCTTTTATTCCAAGGCTCAGCTAGTGGAAGAAAAGAGTCTGGTGATTACCCATGTGGATTCTCGCGGTACCGTCATTCTTAACCAGGACGATGATTTTAGTAAATTAATCTCGCGCAAGACAGCGGCCAAGAAGATTATGGTCAGCGCTGAAGAAAAATCAGATTGGTGGGCCAGCGATATCGGTTTTAGCAGCGGGGGGATTCGGTTTAACGCCATGTCTAATAAATCAAAACAAGGCATGACTCCAATTAGTTTGCCGGTTTATGGTTATCAATTTGTGTATGCGGCTCTGATGGCTTTAGCGGTAGGTGATTATTTCCGTGTCCCGCTAGAAACTATGGCGCATCGACTAAGTAAATACCAGTTGCCTGATCGGCGGTTTGAAATTATTAAATTAGGCGGGAATATTGTTATTGACGATACTTATAATGCCAATCCTGCCTCCATGCTGGCGGCTCTGAAAAGTTTGGCTAGATTAGGTGTTAATCGGCGTAAAATCGCTATTCTGGGAGATATGAAAGAATTAGGCAGTGCCCATATCAAGGGTCACCAAAGCGTCGGGGAATGTGCGGCCAAAGTGGTGGACCAACTCTGGGTAGTAGGGGAAGGAGGCAATTTAATCAAAGAAGCGGCTGTGCGAGCCGGCTTACCTTTAGGGCAAGCGCGAAACTGGTCGGAAAGTGCAATTCCGACTGTTTTGCAGGATAATAATATAGTTCTAGTCAAAGGTTCACAGGCTGTCCGTATGGACCAAATTGTTACGCTAATAAAGGAGTTCTATGAACGATCTCACTAAAATTGTTACTGAACACGGCAACCTTATCCGTATATTGGTAATTGGTGCGCTATCTTTTCTAACTACATTTGCTCTCACTCCGGCCTGGACCCACATTCTCTATAAATATAAATTTTGGAAGCAGGCCAAAGAAGAAACCTTGTACGGTGGCTATGCCACAGTTTTTCAAAAACTGCATGGCGAAAAACATAAACGGAATATTCCGACTATGGCCGGGGTGTTAATATGGGTGACTATTGCCGTTGTTACTGTAGTATTTAATCTGACCCGCAATCAAACTTATCTACCCTTATTCTTTATGGTAGCGGTGGGAATTTTGGGAGCAGTCGATGATTGGTTTAATATTCGTGGGATAGGTGGTGTTAAGGGTGTCAGAGCTCGCCATAAGATGATCTGGTTACTAGCCATTGCTGCTTTTGGTGCCTGGTGGTTTTACACTAAATTAGGTATGAATAGTCTGCACATTCCAGCCTATGGCGATATTATGGTCGGCTGGTGGTATATTCCGATTTTTATATTTGTAATTTTAGCTACCACTAATGCAGTAAACATTACGGATGGTTTAGACGGATTGTCAGCCGGTTTATTGATCATTGCTTTTACTGCCTTTGGTATTTTGGCATTTTTGGGAAATCAAATTAGTTTAGCCGTTTTTTGTATTACAGTATCAGGAGCTCTCTGCGCTTACCTCTGGTTTAATATTTATCCGGCCCGTTTCTTTGGAGGAGATACGTACGCCCTGGCTATGGGGGCAACTTTAGGGGTAGTGGCGATGCTAATCAAGAGTAATGTCGGGATTGCTGTTTTGCCGCTAATTGCTTTTGTGCCGATGGTGGAGGTCATCTCAGACTTATTGCAATTAGGTTATCGAAAGTTTAGACACAAGAAACTTTTCCTGATTGCTCCGCTGCATCATCATTTTGAAGCGCTGGGTTGGCCAGAGACTAAAGTCACTATGCGATTTTGGATTATTGGAGCATTCACGGCGCTCCTGGGTGTAATTATTGGCATTGTGGGGGGCGGACCGTCTTAAACTATGACGAGCTTTGAAACCCAATCGGGCAAAATTGCTATCCTAGGTTTTGGGAGAGAGGGGCTAGACCTGCTCCGCTTTTTCCATAAGTTAAAAGTCAAGCCAGTTGTTTTGAATGATACGGAAATTTTATCCACGCATCCGGCTTATCGTGAGATTCAAAAATTTGCCAGCGCGGTCAGAACAGGGACAGGCTATCTTAAAGGATTAGCCGATTTTGATTTGGTTTTCCGGAGTCCGGGCGTACCGCTGGATTTAGCTGCTATCAAGCAAGCTGCGCGTCAAGGAGTTACTCTTAGTTCATTAACTAAGTTATTTTTTGATTTATGTCCCGCCAAAATCATTGGCGTGACTGGAACTAAAGGAAAAAGCACCACCGCTGCGCTGATTTACCATTTATTAAAAGGCAAAACCAAAGGCAAAGCTTACTTTGGCGGCAATATTGGCTATCCACCTTTACAATTGCTTACTAAATTAACTAAACAGGATGTAATAGTGCTGGAATTGTCCAGTTTTCAGTTAGAAGATTTAACTAAAAGTCCGCAAGTAGCTGTGCTGTTAGGTATAGCGCCTGAGCATCTGGATCGCCACAAAACTTTTAAGAAATATATGGCAGCGAAACTCAATTTAGTCCGCTATCAAAACAAAAACGACTTTACGGTTGTTAGTGCCGATGAAGCTATTAGCGCGGTAGTTGCCAAAACTACTAAAGGAAAAATAATAAAGTATTCTAGCCGGAAAATATTGCCTCGGGGTGTCTATTTGGCTGGAGAAGAAATTATTTATCGGCATGTGCGGACAGGACACAGGCAGGTAGTTATTCAGGCCCAGAATGTTCCTTTATTAGGGCAACACAATTTAGGCAATGTTTTGGCGGCCTTAACCGTAGCCCTGTTATTAGAGGTGCCATTGGCCAGAATCCAGCGCCAAATTAAAACTTTTTCAGGATTAGAACATCGTTTAGAGCTAGTGGGACATAAACATAAAGTGCAATTTATTGATGATTCTCTCGCCACTACTCCGGTAGCCACTATGGCAGCGATCCAGACATTAACGGGACCGATCAGTTTGATTTTAGGGGGGTCAACCAAAAAAGAAAAATTTACGGAATTAGTGCGCTTACTAATAACTAAAGATATTCAAGGTGTCGTCTTAATCGGGGCTACTGCTCCAGTATTGGAAAAATCATTTAAAACTGCCAAAGTAAAATTTCCGTTTATGAAGGCAGCAGATTTTCCATCTGCTGTTCGACAAGCATATCGATATGCTGCGCCAGAAGGTACGGTGTTATTATCACCAGCCTGTGCGAGTTTCGGCTGGTTTAGGGATGCTTACGATCGCGGCGCTCAATTCAAACAGTTGGTAGAGCAAATTATTAGCGGTAAATAATGCGTAGATTTCATTCACCTGATCCTTATCTTATTTTAGCCACGCTGGTGTTGGTGTTGTTTGGCTTAATTATGGTATCCTCGGCTTCCGTGGTGGAATCTTACCAAGCCACCGGGAGTAATACTTACTATTTCTTTCGCCAGGCTCTCTTTGCTACTGCGGGCTTAGGATTGTGGTTTGTACTGCAGCGCGTGGACTACCATAACTATCGCACCATCGCCACCAGTGCGTTGATTTTGGGAATAGTTTTATTGGTGGTTGTGTTTATCCCGGGCTTAGGCGTGACTGCGGGAGGCTCGCGCCGTTGGGTGGGAGCGGGTGATTTGACTCTACAGGTAACCGAAGTAATGAAAATGGGTCTTATTTTCTATTTAGCCTATTGGTTTGAGCGCAAAGGGCCTAAAATTACCAGTTTTTACTATACTTTTTTGCCGTTCGCCGCTCTCTTATTGTTGATTTGCGGGTTGATTATCGCCGAGCCGGATATGGGCACCACTTTGATCATTGCAGGGATCGCTTTAGCTATGTATTTTACTGCCGGGGGCAGTTGGCAACACATTTCTTTATTAGTTATGAGCGGAGCGGCTGTAGTTTGGGCATTAACCTTAGCAGCGCCTTATCGTATGGCCCGCTTAATGACATTTTTTAATCCTGGAGCAGATCCTTTAGGAGCCGGTTACCATATCAATCAAGCCCTGATTGCTTTGGGGTCGGGGGGTCTCACTGGCTTTGGTTTCGGTCGTTCCCGCCAAAAATTCAACTTTTTGCCGGAAACATCTTCTGACTCCATTTTTGCTATTATTGGCGAGGAACTCGGCTTTCTCGGCATCTCATTGTTAGTTTTACTCCCTTTAACTATATTTATTTGGCGAGGGTGTCAGACTGCCAAAAGGGCCCCGGATGCTTTCGGGCGACTACTCGCAATCGGCATTACTACTTGGATAGGCTGGCAAGCCGCCGTTAATATCGGAGCCATCATCGGTTTGATCCCGCTCACAGGGGTACCGCTGCCATTTATCAGCCAAGGCGGATCCTCGTTAGTTTTTGTTCTGGCCGCTTCTGGTATATTATTAAATATCTCTAGACAAACGATTTATACTAAAGATGATGAAGATCCTTTTAGTGGGTGGAGGCACTTCTGGACACGTGTTGCCGGCACTGTCCGTCGGGCACGCTATCTTGAGAAAGAATCCCAATAACGAGATTTTATTTGTGGGTTCCCGTAAATTGTCTCATCGCGACATAATTGAGGCCGCTGGTTTTAAATTTGTGGGAATTCCGGCCGGTAAGCTGCGGCGATATTGGGATTGGCAAAACTTCATTGACGGTTTCCGCATTTTGGCTGGCACCATAACTGCCTTAGGAATAATTCTGCGTTTTCGACCGGATAAAATATTTATTAAGGGAGGCTATGTTGGAGTACCGGTTGGATTAGCGGCTTGGATTCTCCGGCGGCCATTGATTATCCATGAATCAGATTCCCGGATCGGCCTGGCTAATCGCTTGTTGATGCCGTTGGCGGAAAAAGTCTGCGTATCATTTCCGCTCGATGCTTATCGGGTAACTAAAGCGGTAGCTAAAAAACTGGTGCATACCGGCGTACCGGTAAACGATATTTTTTACCAACCGGAGATCAGTAACAATACCGGTATTCCTTTTTCTGAACATAAACCATTTATTTTGATTATTGGCGGGTCACAGGGTGCTCAAGCTATTAACCAAGTGATAAAATCGGCCCTGCCGGATTTGATCCAAGATTATCAAGTATTGCACTTAGCCGGAGCGCATAATTTTGCTGATTTGAAAGAGTGGGCAGAAATCGAAAGATTTCGGAATTATTATTTGTTCGAGAGTTTGCCTAATGAACAAATAGCTTATTTAATGCGGCGGGCAGCGGTGATTGTTTCGCGAGCCGGAGCGACCACTATTGCCGAAATAGCTGCCAGTGCTCGTCCAGCTATTCTCATCCCATTGCCGGGGTCGGCAAGCAATCATCAGTTGCATAATGCCGAATACTTGGCGGCCAAAGGAGCGGCGGTGGTATTGGAACAAGATCAGCTCACCCCGGTCACATTACAAGAAAGGATATTTAAAATTCTTAACTCCGATTTAGGTCCGCGCTTAGTTTTTAATATCAAATCGATTACCCAAAAAGATGCGGCGGATAAAATTGCCGATCTTATTTTGAGCGATAATAATAGTGATAATAATTAAATAGGTTTAAATATATGAAAAACTGGGGTTGGGTTGTGCTTGCAGTGCTAGTCGTTTCTATTATCTGGTGGGGAAAATTTGGTTTTCGCTTGGGCTCTCCGGCCATGACTTGTCTGTATAGTGATACTGAGAAAAAGATTGAAACCATTTGTGTTAATCAACTCAAAGAGAACGATTTAATCAGCAGTCCTCTCAAAATTACCGGGCGAGCGCGGGGTAACTGGTTTTTTGAGGCTTCTTTCCCAATCCAATTATTAGATCAGAATAGTAAGCGTTTGGCCGAGGTTGTGGCTACGGCGCAGGGTGATTGGATGACCACCGATCTAGTTCCTTTCACTGCCGAATTAACTTTTACCACCCCAGCAGGGGACACCGGCCAGTTAGTGTTGAACCGAGATAATCCCTCAGGGCTGCCTGAAAATGACGCCCAACTCATTATCCCGGTCAGATTCCGTTAATGCCCGGTATCTATTTAATTAACAAGCCTAAAGGCATCACTTCGCATGATGTAGTGGGTTATTTGCGCAAAGTAACCGGCGAAAAAACTATCGGTCATGCCGGCACGTTAGATCCCTTGGCTTCTGGTTTGATGATCGTGGCGATTGGCCGCGAATTTACTAAGAGAATTTCCGAGTTCTCTAAATTAGATAAAGAATATCTGGCCGAGGCAACTCTGGGTGCCACCAGCACCACCTATGACGCCGAAGGAGAGATTAAAAAGTTCTCTTTTTGTCATTCTGAGCGAATCCGCCAGCTGGCGGAGAAGTCGAAGAATCTCGAGACACAAGTGCCGAGATCCCTCGACTGCGCTCGGGATGACAGAATGGATGGCCGGGATGACAGAATGGATGGCCGGAATGACAAAATAGTGGAACTTAATCAAGCAGAAATAGAATCTGCACTCCAGAGTTTTATAGGGCCGCAGGAGCAGATGCCGCCCATCTTTTCCGCTAAAAAAATCAAAGGCCAAAAGGCTTACGACTTAGCTCGACAGGGGAAAACAGTCGAATTAAAAGCTGTGCCAGTCACTATTTCCGAGATTAAATTATTAGATTATCAATACCCGATATTAAAATTCAAAGTAAAAGTTTCTTCTGGCACCTATATTCGTTCGCTCGTCCATGATTTAGGGCAAAGATTGAACAAGGGAGCCTATATGTCGGAATTAGTTCGTACCTCTATCGGAGATTATAACTTAACCCAGGCGATTGATTTATACCAAGTCAAATCTCCCGCCGACCTACACCCCCACCAACTCCCCCTTGGTAAGGGGGAGGGTAGAGGGGGTTATAATTAAATTATGATGAAATATCTTATTTGGTTTTTATTGGGGCTGGCAGTTGGTTTGGGTGGTTATTGGCTGGTGGGGCAATATTATCACCCCCAAGCAACCCCGGTTACCCGGACAATTTTGGTTTACTTTAATAAAAGCGAACCCACCGATATTGTGCAGGTGGCAGTGGAGCGCACGATTGTTAAAACCGTAGCAGTAGCCACAGCCGCTATACAGGAATTATTGAAAGGGCCCACCGAAACTGAAAAATCTGCCGGGTTGACCACAGCCATGAATGCCGGTACGGTGCTAAATTATGTCAGAATTGATAACGGAGTCGCCACTGTAGATTTCAATAGCCAATTTGATTTCCAGATGGGCGGCTCGGCACGGGTCAGAGCTATTTACCAACAAATTTTCAAGACGCTCACGCAATTTTCCACCATCAAAGAAATAAAAATCACCATCGATAATGGTTCTCGCCCTGCCAACCTGGAGCCTTAATCAGTAGCCAATAGTACCAATTTTCCCATTAATTGGCGCATATCCAGACCAACAGCTTTAGCTGCTTTAGGATAAATGCTTTCGGGCGTCATTCCCGGTAAAGTGTTTATTTCCAAAATAAATAACCGATTTCTTCTTAATATCATATCCACGCGAGATAAGTGTCGACATCCACAAAGTTTATGGATATGTAATGCAATTGCCTGTGCTTGTTCTTGTATTTCTGTACTGATGTATTTTGGCGGGATATTCTCTTGAGTAGCGTTGTTATATTTGACTTCGTAATCAAACCATCTGTTTTCTGGAGGAATGATCTCTACCACAGGCAAAGCTGTATCGCCCAATATCCCCACTGTCAATTCCTGCCCGGCGATGTATTCCTCCGCCAATATGGGGCGGCTAAAATCTATATTTCTTAAATCGTCTGATGATTTAACTATTGCCACTCCGATGCTTGAACCACCTTCAATAGGTTTAAGCACTAATGGATAATTCCAGCCTTCTAAATCACTGGCTTCTTTGATAACTTCCCATTTGGGTGTTTGGATATTATTATCATCAAGGATCTTTTTAGTAGATACTTTATTAAAGCAAAGTTGAGACGAAACAGACCCCGAACCAACAAACGGAACTCCGATATCTTCGAGAATTTTTTGAATACGGCCGTCTTCGCCAAATTGGCCGTGCAACATTGGGATAACTAAATCAAACCCGCTTACTCTATTAGCAACGGAATCTATATTGAACTCATTCAGCTCAAAACCCTCTGTCTCGTATTTGGCCAGTTTACATGCGTTCAAAACTGCCAAACCAGAAGCTTTTGATATTTCTGCTTCAGACGATAAACCAAAACCACCATAAATTACTAAGATTCTCACAAATCAATCTTATCAGGTTCTATCTCCAGATTGGGCATAGAGACCGAAATCTTGACTTTCAGTAACATTGAGCCATAGTGTAAGTGAAGGATTTTAGCATAGGAGGTGTCTTATGCCAGAGGATCCTGAAAAGAAAAGTTTGTGGACTAAGCCTACTATTCGTCCGTTGCCACGCCTTAGCGAGGTAACTACTCCTACGACAATCAGTGCCAGTTCTCCAGCACGGAATAGAATTGCCGAAGATGCTCTCATGGAAGAACTGACAATGCTCTGTGAAGGGGCGGATGAGATCTAAGGACAAGCAACTTTAGCAAGGAAGTCGGAATCGCATATAGTTAAACGGCTATCCACGAACAAAAAAGGCAGTTTCCCGGAAGCTGCCTTTCCTTTAACTTCAGTATTCCCCAATATAGAGTTATAGTTGAAAAAAGCCATCGTTGGTGCACGATGGCCGTAAAAACCGGTTCAGTTGGGCGACGACAGCTAATGTTTGGATGTTAATTGTCCCAGAAATTATCTGCCGGGTAAACTTTGGGCGGCGGATTTCCAATAAGTCCAATAGACAGATTAGTCCGAATGCCGGCGACACTCCCTCGTTTGGTTTTAGGGATGTTCACGGCCACCAGCAGAGCCAAATCCTGGACGAGCATGTCTGGTTTGTGGGCAGTCTCGGGCAAGTTATCAGCCGCAATGTCGATCCATTGGGGACCCGACCCGGATAAGCAAGATTCGCATTTGATCTCTGCGTATTTCTTGATTTCTGCGGGGAGATATTCTCGTAGTCGGGCTTCGATTGTTGTAACTGCAATCGGAGACAACCCTTGCGGCAATCCGCTAACAGTGATAGTTAGCATCTTTTTTCCTCCGTGTATTCCGTATGTGTAATGTGCAAATTTGAGTCCGAAAGACTCACTGCAGATATATTAGCATAACACTTTAAATATTATTGTCCTAACCCCATCTCTAAACAGCGATAGTCAATAAGATAATTAGCTCCCAGAGTAGTAAATTATTGCTAAGAGCTAATTATCCATGTACAATAAAGTTAGACAATTCTAATCGCTCCTTACCATATCTCAACTTACAACCATAAGGAGGTTGTTATGGACACAGCAACAGTAACGTTGCAAACCGGGGTCGAAGTAGCGCCCAATCTGGTCGCAGAAATAACTCAAAATCTCGCATCCTTGTTGAAAAAAGATCCCCGGGGGCGATCGCTCATCTGCAATTTAGTGATGAGGTGTAAAGACCCCACTCATCCCATTTTTCGAGAAGATGAAGATAAGTTAAAAGATCTTTCTCTACTCCAGAGGGATGGATCTGTCTGTGACCCCGCCAAAGAAATTATTCTGGCCTCAGTTGAGGGGAAAGGTGATGAAACAAAACTTGTTCCACCTGTCCTTATTTCATAGCCTCGGTTATCCCAGCTTATCTGCCTTAGCAAGCCCTGTATATTCAGGGCTTTTTTATAAAAGACAGTAATTGATATTATTTTTCTGACAAACCATCTATAGTTTGGTATAATAAAACTGTTATTATTAATTTATTCGGGGGTTTTGCATGAAGATTGTTAATTGGATTGCTGCTATCCTGGTCATCGTGGGAGCGCTCAACTGGGGTTTCGTCGGTTTGCTTAATTGGAACCTCGTGACGACTTTGTTCGGCGAAGCGACCACTCTGACCACCGTGATCTACGACCTGATCGGCTTGGCGGCTATTTACGCCTTGTTCTGGATGCTGCCGAAAATGGTCAAGTAAACAGCGTTTCTCAAGTTGATTTTTTGTTTCAGCCAAAGTGTGATAACCTTTGGCTGAAACTATATTAAAAAGGGAATTTAAAGAAAAAATATGTCAGAATATTATCGCGGCAAACGCACTCGCGGCCTGTTCGATCCAGAATCGACCGAGCCGTTCAAAATCAGTCGATCCAAGATCGATCTGTTCTGTAATTGCCCCCGCTGTTTTTATATTGATGTGCGCTTAGGCATTGCCCAGCCGCCGGGATATCCGTTTAGTCTGAACTCAGCCGTAGACCATCTCTTGAAAAAAGAATTTGATATTCATCGGGCCGCCGGCAGTTGTCATCCTTTGATGGAGCATTACGGAGTCGATGCCATCCCGTTTGCCCATGCCGATCTAGATACTTGGCGCAATGCCAGAAGCGGTATTCAGTATTTAGATCCCGCCACTAACTTGCTGATTTATGGAGGGATTGACGATGCTTGGATCAAACCTCAGGGCGATCTGATCATTGTGGATTATAAAGCGACCAGCAAGGACAAGGAAGTTGATTTGGATGCAGAATGGCAGAAAGGTTACAAACGGCAAATGGAAATTTATCAGTGGCTTTTCCGCCAGAATGGTTTTCCGGTGGCGCCGGAGGGATATTTTGTTTATTGCAATGGTAAGCGGGACAGGGTTGCTTTTGATAGCAAATTAGAATTCGATATTAAGTTAATTCCTTATGCCGGTAGCACGGATTGGATCGCCCCCACGCTCTTAAAAATCAAAGATTGTTTACTGTCAGATAAAATTCCCCCCGCCGGGCCCGAGTGCGATTTCTGCACCTACCGCGCTGCTATCCAATCCCTGAAAAAGATTTAATTCTACTGTGATAAAATAATTACAGAGAGGGTTACTTACTTAAGTAAGTATTTAGGTAAGTACCAAGATAAGTACCTAAGTAAGTAATTCTTTATGTCACAAATCAAATCCAACCAGAATAATGTGCGTAAATTGACCAGAATCGCACGCTCCAGTATCGGATTGACTTTACCGATTGATCTGGTGCGCAAATTGGGTTGGCAAGAACATCAAAAAGTCGTGGTCAATGCTTCTGGCCGGCATCTGATCATCAAAGATTGGAGGAAATAATCATGATTATGACGAAAAAACTAATCCTATTATTACTAGGATTGTTGCTTATTGGTGGCTGTGCTCTAGGGACTAAATTGCCCCAATTTACTCTGGCCGACAATCAGAAAAATTATGATTTTCCGATCGATCAGCAATTTCAAATTACTTTGCCGTCTAACCAATCAACCGGATATCAATGGCAAGTAGATGACCTAACCGCTGGCGTCTTAGAGCAAGTCAGTAATGAATATAGGGTAGTTGAGAACGGAAAAAATGTTGTCGGGGCTGGGGGAGAGGAAATCTGGACCTTCCGGGTGTTAAAAGTCGAGCGATCGCATATTGTGATGAAGTATCTGAAGCCGTGGGACAAATTAGATGTGGCTAATAATTTTTTGGTGACTATTAACGGCAATCCGGGCGATGACGGGTTAGTGACTTATTTGGGTAAAATTACAGCCAATGCAGTTGGCGCTCAATTTGATGATTGTTTTGCGGCAGACAATGGTGATAAATTCGGCATCACACCGCTGACACAGAATAAGATTGAAGATCCCGGCGTTAAGGCCAAAATTGCTGAATTCATCGACAAAGATGTCTTGGTAGAGATCAGAGGTAAGTTGACGGATCCCGCGATTGATTGCAACGGCAAACAATTCATCGTCCACGAAATCCAAGCGAAATAAGCAAAACCCCCGTGAAGGGGGTTTCATAGCGGAGGAACCTGTTTGCAGTGCTCAATGCTGCCGCTGTTATAAGTCTCCAAGTAAAAATGTAGCTCGGGAGACTTATAAAAAGGACGAAACACTGATGCGCATCCCGCCACTTTTATGACAGGGCTGCTGTTACGAAGCGGAGAATGATTAATGCCTACACATATAGGCATAAACCATCCTGGAGGGTATGGCAACCCTGATAACACATTCTTCGCTAATTGGCGAGTTTGCTTGGTTAACTGATTGTCATCTGGCCGATCAGCAGATTGGTAATAGACTCCCCAAAGAGTGCTATAAGGTTCATAATAAGCCGGATGGAGATTCTTCAAGTCATATAGAATCCACTTATCCAGCTTAATATTCTGAATTAGGGTAAATATGTTACCCATTCTCTTCAAGTCCATGCGAGAACTAATCCGGATAGTAATATAGTAATCCGTTGTGACTAAGCGTTGAGTTGTCAATATTTCACCTCCCAGATGCGGTATTGATCGAGGACTCGCACATCTTAAGATAATATACTTATGGCTCGACAGTCAAATAGTCAATCAATCTTTGAAGCCTAGTAAGGAGTTTTTGGTACAATAGGAGAGTGAAAAATGCTAGTCCCAAACATTATTTTATGGTAGGAATAGGAGGTATCGGCATGCAAGCGCTGACGGACGTGCTTTTAGGGTTAGGACATAAAATTACCGGCAGTGACATTCAGGATTTTCCCGGCCGGGAGAGATTAGAGAAAAAAGGCGCCCAAGTTATTATTGGTGCTCAGATAGCGGCCAATATCCCACTCGATATTGACGGTTTAATCTATACTTCGGCGGCTGTGCGCGGCCAGCAAAAGCATCCCGAGATCGAAATAGCTAAGACCAAAGGTTTGCCGGTTTGGAAGCGTTCGGAATTTATCGGCGAACTCATGCAGGATAAAATTGGGATTACCGTTTCGGGCACTCATGGTAAAACTACTACTTCGACCATGATCGCTTTGATGCTGCAAGAAGGCGGCTTAGACCCCTCGGCGTTAATTGGAGCAGAAGTACGGAGTCTATCGGGCTGCGGAATTCTGGGCACTAGCGAATACATAGTAGTAGAAGCCTGCGAATATGACAGAGCATTTTTGGATATGAAACCCAAAATCGCAGTTCTCACCAATATCGATGCCGATCATTTGGATTATTATCAGGATATTAATGAGATCAAAGCTGCTTTTGCGCAATTTCTCCAATTAGTTCCTGAAGATGGCTTGATTGTAGTTTGCGGGGATGATCCTAATATTTTAGACATTTTGTCTCAAGCTAAAGCCAAAGTTATCAAATTCGGATTTGGTCCCAATAATGATTGGACAGCGAAAAATGTGGTTTATCGGGACAGAAAAATGGAGTTTGAGGTGGACGGGATTAAAACTTTTCTGAATTTCCCTGGCAAACATTTGGTTTTAGATGCATTAGCGGCAGTAATTGTCGCGAAACATTTGGGGGTGAGCGACCCGGCGATTAAAACGGTTTTAGAAAATAAATTCCATGGCGCTGCCCGCCGATTTGAAATATTAGGCGAAACCAAAGGAGTCACCTTTGTCGACGATTACGGGCACCATCCTACGGAAATTGCCGTCACCTTAGCTGCCGCCAGAGAATATTTTAAGACTAAAAAGATTTATGTGGTATTTCAACCCCATCAGTATAGTCGGACTCGCTTGTTGCTCTCGGATTTTGCCAAGAGTTTTGGCTCAGCGGATGAACTTTTATTAGCCCCAATTTTAGCCGTGCGCGATAGCGCAGAAGATTTAAAATCGGTGAGTACAGAAAGGCTGGCCCGCGAGATCAATCAGGTAAGTCACAACGCTACTGCTTATGCTGATTTTCCCGAGATCAGTGCTTATCTAAAAGATAAGCTGCAGCCGGGGGATGTAGTGATTTCTTTGGGGGCAGGGAAAAATAGCGACTGGGTTCGGGAATTTATTTCCCAGTATCTAACATTGGAGTAGCTATGAAACGGGGGTTTGCTTTCGAAAAGTTATTTAAGAAAATGGTAGCGAATACCAGGACATCATTGCGACCGACAGTCAGTTTTTATACAACTAAGCCGTCTTTGGTTCAGCCGGGCAAGCATCGGCTGAAAAAATTAGCCTGGCAGCCGAAATTATCACATCGGCCATTGCAAGCCGTAGCCACACCCCTGATTCGGACTTGTCTGGGTGTAATTTTGATTTTACTGATCTACTTTTTATTCGGTTCCCGTTTTTTTATTTTAGAAAACTTGGTTATCCAAGGCAATCGCTTGGTGGATGCAGCCATTATCGAAAAAACGGTTTTTCCTAACGGTTTTCATAAAACAAATGCTTTACTGTTTAATGAAGCCAAAGCCAATGCGCAAGTAATGACGCTGGCGCAAGTCAAAGCGGTAAATTTTCAGAAACAGATTTTTCAACATCAGCTGCTGATCAATATCGAAGAGCACGAAACTTCTCTGATCTGGCAAACTAACGGAGAAAAGTTTTTGGTCAATCGGGCCGGAGTGGTTTATGACATAGCTCCGCCCGAAAGTCCTCTGATAGTAGTAGAAGACCTGAAAAACGTACCGGTGAATTTAAAACAGCAGATTTTGACCACCGATTTTATTGAATTTGTTAATTTTGTGGCAGCTAATTTGTCGCGTAAGACTAAAGTGAATGTGCGCCAGATGATTGTTCCGGAAACCACTTTCGAATTAGAGGTAGTCACTAACGAAGGGTGGAAAATTATCTTTGATACCACTAAAAGTCCTGACACCCAGCTCAATAATTTAGCTAAAATTTTGCAAGGCGGCGCCCAACCCCGCCAATATGTCGACCTTCGTATTCTCGATCGCGTTTATTACAAATAGAGTATAAAGGAACAATTAGATTCCCTCCTTGTTGAGCCTGCCTGCCGGTTTACCTGCCGTAGGCATGGTAGGCAGGGAGGGGTTAGGGGAGGTGGATAAATAATTAATCCACCCCTCTCAATCTCCCCTCGGCAAGGGGAGAAGTTCTGTTTGTTAAATGCTGACCATTTGGTGTGGTTCTTTGTCGGCTATGCTATTATAAAAGGTGCAACTTAGGAGGTAAAATGGCAGATAACAAAGCTCTCTACCGTCGGTGGCGGCCGCAGGTCTTTGCGGATTTGGTAGGGCAAAACCATGTTAAGCAAACTATCATAAACGCCATTAAACAGGGGCATGTCAGTCATGCTTATTTGTTTGCTGGGCCCCGGGGGACTGGCAAAACTTCATTGGCGAGATTGGTAGCCAAGGCCCTTAATTGTTTAGACCTGAAAGAAGGTGAACCTTGCGGCAAATGCGCTAATTGTTTAGCTCTGGCAGGGGGACGTATGATTGATTTGATCGAAATTGATGCCGCCTCCCATACTAGCGTCGACGATGTCAGAAATCTGATCGAACGGGTTAATTTTACTCCCTCAGTCGGTAAATATAAGGTTTATATTATCGATGAAGTGCACATGCTCTCTAAGAGTGCTTTTAATGCTCTCCTAAAAACCTTAGAAGAACCGCCGGCGCATGCTATTTTTATTTTAGCTACCACGGAAGTACATAAATTGCCGCCTACAGTCATCTCTCGCTGTCAGTATTTTGATTTTCATTTTCTCTCTCATGCGGAAGTCACGGAACAATTGCGCAAAATTGCCAAACAGGAAAAAGTGGATATCGACGATGAGGCTCTCCGAATTATTGTCGACAATGCCGAAGGCAGTCTCCGCGATGCCATTAGCATAATGGATCAGGCGACGAGCTTTGCTGACGGCAAGGTGGATCCAACTACTTTAAAAGACCTTTTAGGGATTGTGGATACGCGATTAGTGGGTGAGCTTACTCAAGCTTTGCTGGATAAAAACGTTGTGGCAGGCATCAATTTGATCAATGAAACTTATTTTAAAGGATACGATTTAAATCAGTTGAGCAAACTTTGGCTGGAATTTTTACGCGAATTACTAATGATCAAATTGGGGAATAGCCAACTAGTCCAAAAATCAGAAGACGAAAAAATGGCTATGGCAAAACAGGCGGAGGGTTTTACTGTCAGCAGTTTAGTTAATTTGTTGCAGCGGCTGGTAGAAGCCATCAATCAATATAAGGTAGCTAGTTTGCCCCAGTTAGCTTTAGAAATGGTGCTGGCCAAAAGCTGTAGTGAAACCAGTGCAACGACCCAGGGCAAATCTATGTCGGTAGCAGTACCGCCGATAGCTCATCCAGTTTCAAATATAATTGAACCGGTGGCAGAGCCTTCTTCTTCTCTGTTGTCGCCGGATTTGAGTGCGGCAGTTTTGTCCGCACCGGGAAGCAGTGAGATTAAGGAAAAATTATGCGAATTATTGAGCGCTGCCAGTCCCTCGCTCGGAGCAGTGCTTAAAACTTGCCAGGTAGAAAATCCGACCGGTAAATTGCGCATCAAAGCTCCCAGTAAGTTTTTAAGAGATACTCTGGAAAAATCTACTAATCGAGAATTGATTCGGGAGCAATTGGTTAAGTTACAGGTAGGCAGTTTAGAAATCGAATATATAGCGGAAGAGTCGCTAGAAACGGCGGCAGCAGTGGCCAAGGTGTTTGATATAATGTAAAGTCTTCCGATTAACCCCATAAACACTATGCAACTGCCGAGCAATTTAATGCCACCGCAAAATGTCGATGCAGAGAAATCTCTGTTGGGGTCTTTATTGTTGGACAAAGACGCCATTATCAAGATTGCAGATCTGATTCGACCGGACGATTTCTACGAAGATCGCCATGGCATTATTTTTGGCGCCATGATGAATTTGTATGAAAAAATGCGGCCGATTGATGTAATCACTGTTACGGATGTTTTGCGGGATATGAAAAAATTAGAGGCGGTGGGAGGCGCGAGCTACTTGACCAGTCTGGCGGGAGGATTACCGAGTAGTGCCAATGTGGTTCGGTATGCGGAAATCATCGTTTCGAAGGCTACCCTTCGGGGGTTGATTGCCGCCGGAGCCGATATTACCTCATTTGGTCATGCAGAAAATAAAGAACTCGACACGTTACTGGACGAAGCCGAGAAACGCTTGTTTATGGTGGCAAGACGTTACCTTAAGGGAGGGTTTGTGTCTGTGCGAGATGTGTTAGGCGAAGCGTTTGAAAGAATTGATAAATTACACGAGCATCGGGGCCAGACTCGAGGCGTTCCTTCAGGTTTTAAATTATTGGATAATATTTTGTCTGGTTTTCAGAAATCCGATCTCATTGTGGTAGCGGCGCGGCCGAGTATCGGGAAAACCAGTTTGGCGCTTAATTTTGCCTTGAATGCAGCCAGTGAAGGATATTCCATCGGTATGTTCCATTTGGAAATGTCTAAAGATCAGGTGGTTGATAGATTGATTAGTGCCCAGTCAGGGATTGATTCTTGGCGGTTGCGGACGGGCAATTTAAGAGAAGAAGATTTTAGCCGGTTGTCTGACGCCATGAGTAAATTGTCCGAAATGCAAATTTATATCGATGATTCACCCGGGTCGAATGTTATGGAAATGCGGACTAAGGCACGGCGGCTGCAAGCCGAAAAAAAGCTAGATCTCCTGGTGGTGGATTATTTGCAATTAATGGAGGCACGGAAAAATTCCGATAGCCGGGTGCAAGAAATCTCGGAAATTTCCCGGGGTCTAAAAGCCTTAGCGCGGGAATTGAATATTCCGGTGATTGCGGTTTCCCAATTATCGCGTGAAGTGGAAAAGCGGCCGCGGAAAATCCCACAACTGTCTGATCTGCGGGAAAGCGGTGCCATCGAACAAGATGCCGATATCGTTATGTTTATTTACCGGGAAGATTACTACAATAAAGATACTGAACGGCAAAATATTGCCGATATTATCATTGCCAAACATCGCAACGGTCCGATTGGGCAAATCGAACTTTATTTCAAACCGGAAATTATGACCTTCCGCACTCTAGAAACTGAGCGGGGATTAGAAATTGAAACGCTAGTCACGATGGAAGAGACCGCTTAAACGGTACTCCCAAGGCAATCGAAAAAGTTTACTGTTATAATAAAAGAAGAATAACAGTAACTCTCTTTATGAGTAAGCAGCCAAGGCTAGTTATATGGGAGTTTCTTAAAGGGGAACTACGCACTATTTTAGCGCTAGTCTTGGTGTTGGCTATTTTTGTCGGTTTTGGTTTGGCGGCCGGTGATGACAGTATTATTTTTGATTTTGGTACAGGTAATAGTTCAGAGCTTTTCCCGGGAGCTTTACCGGTTAATGGCGGTGCCACGGTTTATCCGAAAACCCTGAATAATATTACTTATGGTTGGCAAACACCTTATGTGGCCGAGCACAGCAGTGGATCACAGGTGAATAATTTGCTGACCACCGATTCTAATCAAGGCGCAACTCCCAATACTTTTAAAGTGAGCGGGCTAACCAGCCCTTATTACACCGTTACTGTTATCAGCGGTGCACTCAATAGTGATCTGACGACTAAGATCGTCGTAAACAGTGCCAATTATTTAATCAACTCAGTTGCGGGAGAATGGCAGACGGTTACGTTCAAAGTCACTGCCAATAGTGGGGCCATTGATTTTCTGTTCAGCCGGCAAGGCAAAAATCTCTGGGGAATTAATGCGCTAACTTTAACGCCTGCGAGTGCGCCTCCGATTTCGCCAACCTTTACTCTTTTAGTTGAACCGACCGAACATCAAGTGGCGGCCGGAGGCACTGCGCTATATCAGGTGGCGGTAGACCAAGTAAATTATTATGGCAGTGAAGTGGTTTTGTCGGTGGTCGGCTTGCCCACCGGCATGAGCGCTAAGTTCACGCCCGTTTCTGGTACTCCGCCTTTCACAGCGGCTCTAGAAGTTTCTGTGGACGCTGCTACAGCCACTACTCGCTACGGCTGGATGGTGATAGGCAAAGGCGATGATCCCAGTGCTTATACGGTCAACAAACACATCGGTCTGTTGGTCACCCAACCAGGAGAAGAGGTTGAAATAGTGCCTGTCTTCCCTCCGATTACTAACCAGGAAGCCCAGGTGCGCATTGATCAGTATTCCAAGCTCGAAGTGAAAAAGCTGCCTGATGGACAAGAAATTAGTTCCCTGGCCGATATTGCCCAAGTTACCTCCTCGGGTATCCCAGTGATGTCAGAACTGCCCCTACCCACTTCTTTAGTAGATGCTTCTTTACTTCAATTAACCAAAGCCGGTATAATTGGCACGGTGGTAGACAGCGCTCCTCCCGCGCAAGTTCTGGGAGAAACGGACCAAAAAAGACCAGGATTTTGGGCGCAATTCTTTGGCGCGATGTTTAACCCTGCGAGATAATATAGACAACAATGGTAACACAAGGATTTATTCAAGAGTTCAAGCAAGAAGCTCTCCGGCAGCGAGATTTTACTAATTCGTTCTGGCGGCAACTCGCGGTAATCATCGTTTCGATTGTTATTATTCAAATTGTCGGGCCCTATATAATTTTCTGGGGAACCAATATCGCTGCCAACCAATTCAAGTGGTTTTAAGTTGAAGCTTAAAACTGACTGGCAGCCCCGCTATGGGCGATTTTGAAGTATTGTCATAAATAGGTAAAATAGAGCTATGTCTAAAAGAGAACGGGAAAGAAAACAGCAGAAACTTGATGAGCGCCGGGCGGCCCTCCGAGAACTGAGAGCCCAACGGAATTTATATCGAGTGGCTTTCCCTTGGAAAAAACTGATTTGGGCGGTTGGCAGCACCGTCATGATTGTTTTGTTAGTTTGGCTAGTGCCTCGGGGAATCGTCTGGGCGAGTAGCTTAAGCAAAGTTTCGGGCCCCTTTGGCGAGATTAGCCGTAAAGAACTGAATAACAGTAAATTTGCCACCATTGTGACTAACCAAGGCGATATTAAGGTGGAGCTGCTCAATACGATTTCTCCTAAAACCGTAGCTAATTTTGTCTTATTGGCGAAAAAGGATTTTTATGATGGCGTGAAATTCCACCGGGTGATTAAAGATTTTATGATCCAAACAGGGGATCCTTTATCGAAAGATGCTGATCCGGCCAACGATGGCACCGGCGGGCCGGGCTATACCTTTGCCGACGAGATCAGCGAGGATAGCCCCAAACTGGTTCGGGGAATAGTGGCGATGGCTAATTCGGGAGTTGATACTAATGGCAGTCAATTCTTTATTGTGACCAAAGAAGCGGTCGATTGGTTGGATGGCAAACATACACCGTTCGGCCAGGTGGTTTACGGAATGGATATAGTAGATAAAATCGGCAACACCCCGACCGATGCGGCAAATGATCGGCCCAAACAGGATATTATCGTCAAGGATATTATTATTAGCACCAGCTAAGGTTATGTTCGAAAAGACTAAAAAATTATTTGAGCTGCAAGGCAAGGCCAAAAAACTGCAAGGTACTTTGCGCGAGATGGAATTTATGGGCAGTGAGTTGGGCGGTAAAGTCAAAGTAACTGTTACCGGTGAGCAAAAAGTTACCGCTATCGAGATCGATGACAGCCTGGTTAATTTAGAAGAAAAAGCTAGTTTAATTAAATTTGTCACCCAAGCTACCAATGCTGCTATAAAACGCGCCCAGCAGGCGGCGGCTACCAAAACCAAAGAGATTATGGGTGGTTTGGGCATCCCCGGACTATAAGGGTAGCATCTAGGGGTTAGCATCTGGCATCTAGCGATTGCATGAAAAGTTATAATGAATTAGGGAAGATGCTACACGCGATTATTGCCAAACTGAAATTAAAGCCAAGCCCTAAATGCTGAATGCTATCCTCTAAATGCTACCAATATGTATTCATTACCCAAATCGGTTTCAAAGTTGATTGAAGAGCTCAGTAAGTTGCCGGGGATTGGGCCAAAAACCGCTTCCCGGTTAGCTTTTTATTTGATTAAAAATCCGGGGATGGATATCAAATCTCTGGGCGAGGCTCTGCTCGATCTGAAGAGTGATTTGGTTTATTGTGCCGAATGCCACAATATTGCCGATAGCGATCCCTGCTCAATTTGTACAGACAAAACCCGCGATGCGCAGATTCTGTGTGTGGTGGAAGAAGCCATTGATGTTTTAGCGATTGAGAAATCCGGCGGTTATCAGGGCAAATATCATGTTTTAGGCGGTCGGCTTTCGCCTTTGGAAGGCATCGCGGCGGCAGATTTGAATTTAGCTTCTTTAGTGGAGCGAGTGAAGAACTCTGATATTTCAGAAATAATCATTGCTACTAACCACAATATCGAAGGTGAAACCACGGCTTTATATGTCACGAAAATATTAGAAGCCACGGGTATTAAGATTAGCCGGATTGCCTCGGGGCTCCCGATGGGCAGCGACCTCGAATATGCCGATGAAGTAACGCTAACGCGAGCTTTTGAAGGGAGGCGGGCGGCATGAAAGAATCGCGCACGCTCTTTTTGATGCAGGCGTTGGTCGCCACTTTTTTGTGGTCAGCTTCTAAAATTATTTTAAAACTGGGACTGGGTTTGCTTTCCCCTTGGCTGCTTATTGGTTGTATTCAGGCAGTAGCTTTTTTGGGCCTATTAATTTATAGCCGGTTTTATCCGATAAAATTAAAACAACAGCTTAAATCAAGCGAAATTTACGCTCTTGTTTTGTTGAGTATGATGGGGTTTGTGGTCGCTCCCGTGTTTTCTGTGATCGGTCTAAAATATGTGACCGGTCTTACCGCCGGTTTAGTGGCCGGCTTGGGGTCTGTTTTGGTAGTGCTGTTGGGCTGGTGGATTCTCAGGGAGCGTCCGCGGCAATGGCAAGCTTTCGGGATTTTATTGGCAGTACTGGGGGCTTATGTTTTTTTGGGTGACGGCCAATTTACCGGTTCTCTTTTAGGCGTATTTATGCTAGTGTTATCAGAATTTGCGTATGCTTTTAATATTGTTTTAACTAGATTACTCATGCGGCAACCGGGCGACCAATCATTATTAGTGGCTTTAATCGGCTCGTTTATGGGAGCAGCCATTCTACTGCCTGTCGGTTGGTTAACCGGCAGCAGCGTAGCCCTGGGTTATTGGCAAACTTGGCTAGTAATTGGATCGGTCGGCCTAATTTTTGCTTTTGCCGGGCTCTTGTGGAATTATTCGCTAAATTATTTACTGTCGTTTGAAGCTTCGGTATTGCAAAATACCATGTTGATTCAGGTAGGTTTGCTCTCTTGGATTTTTCTGCGCGAAACGATTGTTTGGTATCACTGGTTGGGTGCGATAATAGTATTGATGGGAGTCTATTTAGTCAACCGACAACTCTTAAACCAGCGTTATGCATCCAGCCGAACTTAGATTTTATAACACGCTTACTCGGCAAAAAGAAATTTTCCGATCCCTTAGGCGCGGAACAGTTTCACTGTATTCTTGCGGACCGACCGTGTACCAGGCGGCGCATATTGGCAACCTCAAAACCTATTTGTTTGTCGATATTTTAAAGCGGGTGTTGGAGTACGATGGCTATCGGGTGAAGCACATCATCAATATTACGGATGTGGGGCACTTAACTTCCGATGCCGATACCGGCATCGACAAGGTAGAAGCGGCCGCAGAGCGGGAACACAAAACTGCCCCAGAAATTACCAAACATTATGCCGATCTGTTTCAAAAAGATTTGTTAGCGTTAAATATTGAAAAACCTACCAAATTCGCCTGGGCAAGTGAGTATTTAAAAGATCAGATCAAGTTAGTTCAGGAGTTGGAGAAAAAGGGGTATACCTACAAAACCTCAGATGGTATTTATTTTGATACCGCCAAGTTTCCCGAGTACGGTAAATTAGCCAAAGTTGGGGCCGGGGAGGCGAGAGTAGCTCATAGTAGTGGAAAACACAGTGAAGCAGATTTTGCGCTATGGAAATTTTCTCGGTCTGATGAAACCAGGCAGCAGGAATGGCCCAGCCCCTGGGGCGTGGGTTTCCCGGGTTGGCATTTAGAGTGTTCCGCGATTTCCACGAAAGAGCTCGGCCAGCCGTTTGATATCCATACCGGCGGCGAAGATCATATCGCTATCCATCACAATAACGAAATTGCCCAAAGCGAAGCCGCTTACGGAAAGCCTCTCGCTAACTATTGGCTCCACAGTATGTTTTTACTGGTAAATAATGCTAAAATGGCCAAAAGCCAAGGGAATTTTTTGACCTTAGCGGATTTGGAGAAACAGAATTATGAACCATTGGCTTTCCGGTATCTAGTAATTTCCAGCCACTACCGCAATAAGTTAAATTTTTCTAAAGATGCCATGGACGGGGCCCAAAATTCATTAAATAAATTACGAGAGTTTTTTGCTAAACGAGCTCCGTGGGGAAAATCATTACAAAATCATCGTAAAGCTTTTATGTTGGCTTTGGGGGACGATCTTAATATGCCGGAAGCGATCAAAGAAGTTTGGAAGGTTGTAAAATCCGATGAGGATTTGGCCGACAAACAAGCTACCATTTTAGATTTTGATCGGGTGTTGGGATTGGGGCTTAAAAGTTATCGCCCGCCGTTAATCCCGCGAGAGATTATCGATTTATCTCGTCAACGCGAAGCAGCTCGCGTCGCCAAAGATTGGATTAAATCCGACGAATTGCGCCAAGCCATTGAAGCTAAAGGTTATCAGGTTCTCGATACCGACTCCGGCCCCACCCTCAAGAAAGCATCTAGGGACTAGCCCTCCTTCGCTATAGGCTACGGAAGGGCAAGCATTTAGCATCTAAGGGAGAGAAAAATAATTCCCCTCCTGCCGGAGGAGGGGCTGGGGGAGGTGGGAGTATATATTCCCCGAGCGTAGTCGAGCCTGCCTGCCGGTAGGCAGGGGGCTACTTTATAATGTCCGTCATCCTGAATTTATTTCAGGATCTCCCCACCGTCATTCCCGCGGAGGCGGAAATCCAGACAAGAAAATAAACAGAAACATTTTTTCTGTTCTTTTCTAGATTCCGGCTCGGAGGCCGGAATGACGGACATAAAAAACACCCCGTTCTTTGTCCTATGGAGGTTCATTTCGCATAAAGAGTTCAGAAACGGGGTGAGGGGGGAAGAGGTTGTACGCTCACATTGACAGGAGGCTACATCTCAATCCCTTGAATATCAGGTAAATTATACTCCACCCCTGTTTTGGCGTCAAAAAAGAACCCGCCCGGCAGGCGGGCGGGGCGTGGTTTTGATGGCTAAAAGCCTTCCACTCTAACGAGAATTTCTGTTGCAAATTTAATGAATGTGCAAAGAGCCGAGGAACCCGATCTGGTACCCTCCAGATTGTGCGGGGAATAATAATGTACGCGCGGGGACTGCTCCCTCGGTCTATCTAACATGATTTGACCATTAGTAATATAGTTCATTTTTACTCTTGGTGTCAAAAGAAAAACCCCGCCATTAGAGGACGGGATTGTCGCGAAGAGTTTGACCGAAAGCCGATCACGGATGCAGCTCCGTTGACGGTTGTTCCTTCGGCTGCAGAAAATGAAATAACTGTTATTTAGATTGTATATTATTTCTATTCCTGGTGTCAAAAAAAATGACCCCCACCGCCGTTGGCGGTAAGGGTCACAGAGGTTGACCGAAGAGGCTAATGGGGGGATTGGTCCCATTTTGTGACCCTTCGATCTGACCGGATCATGTCTTTTAGATTATAGCTTATTTCTGTTCTTTCCGGAATAGCAGGTAAGAATAAATCACTGGTACCAGCCCAGCCAAGATAATTCCAGCCATCGGGATGTAAAAATTCAGCGGGGTGGGCCAAATTGGTGTGGTAAAGAATAGCAATCCACCAATCACAAACATATATCCGCCCAAATGATGAGTCTTTTTCCAGTTATCATCCGAGTTGAGTGTCCATGGCGTCCGGATACCCATAAAGAAGTTGGACTTGATTTGATGCAGATAATTGCCGATCAAAATAAACAAAGCTCCGACCGCCATGGGCACAATTACATCAATTTTTAAGGGCTGGCCGGTAACTGCTACCCAAGTTGTAAGCAAGAACATAAATAGTAAGAATACCATCATGACATTTCTAATCATCTGGTAGAAGCCCATGGATTGATGAAAATGTTCTCGGCGAGGTTCAAAGACTGGGATCAGTAAAAATAGCAGATACATCCCTAACATCATTACTGGAATCCCCAAAGCGTGGCCCAGAGGGCTGGTCCAACCATCAACCTGGCCGGTAATGCCCCAATGGGATGGCACTAACGCGGGCAGTTTCGGATAAGCCCACCAGCCGACTGCTGCGGCGATAATAATAGTCAACCAAGAAAACCACTCATTGCGGATATTGAATTTGAATTTTTCTGTCGCCATATATTCTCCTTTATTGTTTAATATTTTTGAGTTACTCTCTTTGTCATTCCCGACCTTTCTCTTCTGTCATCCTCGACCGACGCGCATGGCGCAGTTCGGATCGGGGATCCCTGCCTACCGGCAGGCAGGCAGGCCTAGATCCCAGATCCTGATTTGCCTTTGGCAATCCGGTCTGGGATGACAATTAATACACAGAATCTTTACTATTAAATGTTTCTAATAAATTATTTAACACCTCGTAAAAAACCGTCGTATTAAGGGAATAGATAATCTTTTGGCCTTTTCGTTCGGAAGTTGCCAGATTGGCCTGTTTCAGCACTGAAAAATGATGCGACAGCGAGGGCAGGGACAAAGCAGGGAAGCGGGAAGCAATCTGGCCAGCTGTCAGATCTCTTTTTTGGAGCAGTTTTAATATTCTTCTCCGCGTAGGATCAGACAAGGCATGCAAGGCAACTGAGATAGATTCAATAGTCATATTTAGATATTTAAACAACTATCTAAATACTACCAATAGATACTTGGATTGTCAATATTCTAGGGCTGTCATTCCAACTCACTCGTCATCCTGAACTCGTTTCAGGATCTTTCCTGTTGTCATCCCTAGTGGAGTCGAGGGATCTCGGCCATTTTTCTCCTATGGGTTATTGGTTTATAATGAGTTTATTCATTATCCTATTGGTGTTACATTGGCAATTGGATAAATTGGAAATTAACCCGCAGAGTTTAGTATTGGGGCGTGGCCAAGTGGTAAGGCAACGGCCTTTGAAGCCGTGATCGTAGGTTCGACCCCTACCGCCCCAGCCATAAATTCGGAATGAAAATGATCTATTGGGGGATATAATAGCGGCATTATTTGCTAAACAAACTAATAATATGATGCTTTTGCCACAAACAATGATTCAGATTGTTGGCTCTGGAGGGGGGCTCATTATTGATCTGGACAAGCAGATGCTTTTAACTGATTCCATGATTCAAATAGCAGCAGCTGCAGCGCACTCAGGTGCCAAGGTTACATTTCGTCTAGGTAAAACTATCCTTCTGAGCGATGTCATGATTCAAATAGCAGCAGCTGGTCGTGGTTCTGTAACTTTTGATCTCAGATAAAAACATTATGGATCAAAACTATTATTTTATTGATGGGTCTGCTCTCTTGGCCCAAGTACGGACTCTCTGGAAAAAAGAACCTGCGTTTAATTGGCGTAGACTTGATCCTCTGAAGTTTATTAAACATCTTGCTTTTTCATACCCTGATCTTGGCTCAGCTAACTATAAAAGAGCTGAATTCTTTTTTCCATCTGGAGAACAAAATATAGAAACATATCTTTTGACACCAGAAATCACAGCACCTGGACTCGTGCGCGATGTCCATTTTAAATACTGTGGGGAAAAATTAGATCGTTCTGTAGCGTATGAAAAATGGTTGGAGGAAGAAGTGCCTCCACAATGGAGAGATAGGTGTGTCAAAAGTGAGAAAGGAGTAGATATAGAAATATGCTGTAATGCCTTAAGACTAGCCTCTATGGGAAAAATGGACCGGTTGTTCTTCTTTACTAACGACCGAGACTTTATTCCTCTTTGTAAAACCCTAAAAGATTTCGGTACTAATGTAAGCTTGATCCATCTTTCTAAACATACCAACCCAAATAAGCAACTTATTGACGAATGTGATTCTTATGACGTTTTAAAAGAGGACTACCTTAATAATATATTTGAAGATTCAAAGTTATCAGATGATAAGCAAATAAGTTCTATTGAAGAGATAGTTGATGTTGATGCCAACGCTACCGTTGAATTATTGCCTGAATCCCAAGAAGTTTTAGATAAAGCAATCTGATCTCTACTATTCTCCGACATAAAATCAATAATAGTTGGCATTATCGACATAACTGCATGGTCATTACTTATTGGCAAAATTAAAATATGAAGATAAGGCGGTATATTTCAACCGATTATTCTGATATTAAGCAAAACCTTATTGAAGGGGATTTGTTCTACGAGGAGTTAGATAACGAAAATAGACTAAATCAGAAGATTCAGAAAGACCCCAATTCTATTTTGGTTGCAGATGTAGATAACAAAGCAGTCGGTAATGTCTTTATTATGGAAGATGGCTGGATGGCTCTAATATTTCATTTAGCTGTCAGAAAAGATTATCAGCATAAAGGCATTGGCACAGAACTACTAAAAGCTGCCGAAGCCTACCTTAAAGATAAGGGATTCGAGGAAGTTCAGATTGTAGTTAGAGAAGCCAACCCTGAACTGCTGGGGTATTATGAAAAACTAGGATATCAGAAAGGCGGTTCCTTCAGGTGGATGACCAAAGAGTTGAAGTAGAACCTGATAAGATAGAATTGAAAGAAATTAATTAATGAACCATGGATTATAAGGGAGCAATTATTAAGGAAAGCTTGGAGAATAAGGATGTTCTTAAAGACATCAAAATTATAGATACCAGGGTTGAAGAAGTTACAAAAGAGCACGAAACACCTTGGCTATCCCAGTGGACAATACACAATATTGAAGTTCCTGAAGACAAGGCAGATGAAATTGCTGAGAAACTTAGCCATTCCCTTGATTCTAACAATGGTGGAACTTGGTATGCTGACTTCAAGAATGACCAGTACCACTATATTATTTACCGAGATAAAGTCTTTAAGGTAGATAGAAAAAGCAAGGAGCAATATGATGAGGCAGAGCAGTATGGTATTTCTATTGGAACCACACCAAGTCAGCTCATAAACTATGAGGGTGAGTATAAAGATGCGGTTTAGGAAGAAATAATATGGCTAAAATAATCCCACTAAATCATAGGACTATAGTTCAGCTTGTCCCTGTTTCGCCATATAACTTCGATGCTACTATCCATAAGCCATCTCATTTTCCATCATCAGACAATGAGTGGGAAAAGGGCAAATACTGGATTACTATGCGGTGGAAAGGTCAGAACTTGGGTTTGAAATTAGAAAATGAGGGGACTACTAAGAAGCCAAAGCTAAAGCTGAATGTTTATTCTCAAAAGCCGCTGACCAAAGATTTTATTGCCACTCTTATCCCAGAAATAGAGTGGAGATTTAATTTAAAATCAGATATCAGTGAGTTTTCTAATAAGTTTGAAGATGATGAGGTGTTAGGTCCAGTATTGAAGAAATGGAAGGGAATGAAGCCTGTGGCCGCTAATTCACTCTATGAAACTTTGATGATATATATTGTCTTGCAAAATGCGACTGTACGGAGAACAGCCCAGATGTTAGAAAATCTCTTTAATAAATTCGGTAAGCAGGTGTCTTTTGGTAACAAAGTTCTGTATACTTTTTGGGAGCCGCAAGATATTGAAAAGGTGTCAGAGGAAGACTTAAGAGTTTTAAAGCTTGGCTACCGAGCAAAATTTATCAAGAAAATCAGTCAACAGTTCGCCAGTTGAGAAATGGACGAGTTTGCTATGAGGGAGTTGGGCAGGGAAGCCCTAAAACAACAAACCCTTAAGCTATATGGTATTGGTCCAGCTTCGGTAGAATATTTATTATTTGAGGATTTCTATCATTGTGAAGGGCTGGAAACCATACCACCTTGGGAACAGAAGATATTTTCTAAACTCATTTTTGATAAGAAGCTGGTCCCTGTAGATAAAATTCTAAAATTCTTCCGCAATAGATATAAAGGGTGGGAGAAACTGGCATCCCATTATATTTGGGAAGACATTTTTTGGAAGCGAAAGACCCAAAAGATAGATTGGTTGGAGAAAGAAATAAGATTATGAATAAAAACAATACATTGACTTTAACACTCCTGTTTCTGTCAGCTGTGTTATACAGTAGTTATTTTGTTTCCACGAAGTATATGTTGCTTCAAGGTATTCACCCCCTTGCAATTGCTTCTTCTGTCGCCACTGTCCTCACCGTGTATATAACAGTTATTATGTTTTTTGATAGAAATTTTGCCAAAGAAGTGCACAGGTTAGATTGGTATAAAATTAGTCCGTTATTAATTGCTGGGATTGCCGTATCGGGTATCGGCCCGATATTGCTCTTTTACGGGCAAACTATGACCTCTGTCACTAACAGTGCATTTATATTTCAACTTTCTCCCTTATTTGCTGGTTTGTTGGGCATAATTTTTTTAAAAGAAAGACCACGGTTGTATTTCTGGTTAAGTCTAATAATAATCCTAGCAGGACTATTCTTTTTAACTACCAAAGGAGGCGTTAGCTCTCCTACGTTAGGCGACCTTATGGTTTTGATATTAGCATTTTTATTTGGAGCTTATAATACAATCGCCCAAACATTCTCTGTTAAAATGTCGCCCTTGACATTAAGTAACATAAGAATGTTAGTAGGGAATATTCTGGTCATATTAAGTGCTTGGTTTATATTGGGGTCGGGTTCTGTGTTAGCACTATTTCAATTCCCATTGTTGATTATATTCAGTGCCCTGTTTATTTATCTCTATGTATTCGCAACACACGTAGGTATTAAACAAATAGGTTCTTCTAATACAACCGCATTACTTACAGTTACAGCTTTGTTTTCCACCTTGTTTGCTTCTTTGATAGGTGAGATACCAATGCCCATTCAGTTTATAGGAGGGTTGATTGTTATATTAGGGATAGTGTTGTTGGTTAAGAGGGGAATGAAGACTGTTACCATTCAGTCTTAGATATCTAGCGCATTGGTTAGTTCAGGCATATAAACACACCTGTCCAACCTCCTGAAAATCGTTAGCGTTACTGGCGGGTCAGCTCGTGATATAATCCCAGTGTATATTTATAATTTTTGTATATGTTTAAAAGAATATTTTATAGTGCCTTAGTGGTTATTTTAATTATGTCTATTTCGGCACCAGTCATGGCTGCGCCGACATTTTTAATAGCTGATGAAAATGGCATAGTTAGCCTATCCAAACCTGTCAATGACGATGCGTATATTGCCGGCGGGAATGTAACGATTGATCAGGATATCTGGGGTGACTTATTTGTGGCCGGTGGCACCATTGATATTAATACCGACATTGCTGGGGATCTATTTATTAGCGGTGGGAACATCTCTATTCGCGGTTCAGTCGGCGATGACGTCCACATAGGGGGAGGTAATATCTCCATTTACGGAGAGATCAAAGACGACCTGATGATTGGTGGCGGAACGGTGCTGATAGCCGACACCGCAACTGTGCGGGGAGATCTTTTGGTCGGGACAGGCAATTTTGACTTGTATGGCACAGTTCTAGGCAATGTCAAAGCCGGTTTTGGCAATGCTAAAATTGCTGGGGTAATCAATGGTAACGCCGATTTGCGCTACGGCGACGGGAAGCTCATTTTTGCTGATGGGGCTAAGATCCGTGGCCAGTTAGATTATTGGGCAAAAAGTGAGAATAATTCCTTTGATAAGATCGCAGGGACTATCACATATCATAAAATGACCAGCTCCAGATCTAGCTTGCCAATATTCGCTACCATCTTTGTTCCCACGGTCATATTGATGGGAATGTTTTGGCCGTTTATCAGCATTTTACTTTTAGGGGGGTTATTGATTCTATTGTTGCCTAAATATCTTCCCAGGATGGTCGAAACGACTAAAAAAGATTACTGGACAGCGCTCTGGCAAGGGTTACTGTTTATTATTGTGGCCCCGGTGTTAGCTTTGCTGATTGCTTTCACTGGAGTTGGCATACCTATATCAGTAATCATGATGCTGAGTTTTGTTATTTTGGCAATTCTCGCTAGCGTACCTGTGTCGATGGCGATCGGGAGTTATCTATTAAAATACAAAGAAGGCGACAAGGCGAAACAATTTGGCGCGCTGGCCATTGGGGCATTAGTGTATGTTATTGTCGGGTCATTCCCGCTCATCGGTTGGTTGGTTAAGCTTATTCTCTTTGTGATTGGCATCGGAGCGATCTGGGTAGATTCTCGCTCCATGATCAAAAAAGGAATTTATTAGACACCATCCACTACCCATAATCCAGTGCATCAGAGGTAGTCTAAACGCACCCGATCAATTCAGACCCAATTTTAATAATGGGTCTGTTTTACTATCTAAATTTGAATCCTCGCGTGGAGTTAAAATCTGATAAACTAAAAATGCAGTAGTTTAATAGTTAACATCTAAATAAATGACATTCCTAGCGCATTGGTTGGTTTATACCTTAGCTATCATCATCACGACTTATCTCTTGCCCGGCGTTAATCTAACTGGATTTGCCGCGGCCTTGGTTACGGCATTAGTTTTAGGTTTAATCAACACAGTAATTAGACCTATTCTAATTTTATTAACTTTGCCGATCAATATTATTACTCTCGGTTTGTTTACCTTTGTCATAAATGCAGCCTTAATCTTGCTCGCTGCCGCTATTGTCCCAGGATTTATAGTTCAAGGTTTTTGGGCGGCATTAATCTTTAGTATCGTTTTGGCTATTATTGCTGCTGTCTTAAACGGGTTGTTGGGGAAATAATCTGAACCCAGCGTGTAGGTTAGAACCAAACCCACTGAAAACTGGTAGGACCGGGCTTCGCTATACTATGGAAATCCTGTAGTTTCGACCGAAGCTCTTATTCGAGAGTCACCCCAACACTGGCCCAGCCGTCTATTTAGTTTTGTATAATATAAAATATGAAGAAGAAAATCTTATTTCTCTACAATGGCGGCACTATCGGCCAAGTCCCCACTGAAGTAAATGGGGTAATTGTGTCGGCTCCGCCAAAAGATGCGAGCATCTTTAAGGCCGCCGTAGACCCGATTATTGAGCGGTTCGGTGATAAGTTCGATATTGTTTATGAAGTCGTTACTACCAAGGAATCATCCAGTATGACTCCTCAGGATTGGGAAAGACTTATCTTTCGCATCAAAAAAGCCCAGGACGAGGAAAATTTTGATGCCGTAGGTATTGCTCATGGCACTGACACGCTGGCTTATACGGCCACAGCTCTTAGTTTTGCTCTGCATGGCGTCAATCCGAGTCAAAGCGGTTTGCGTATTCCTATTTGCTTAACCGGTTCCCAAAACCCCGTGTATATGGAAGGCGGTGATGGGCGGTTTAATCTTGAAAATATGTTCAGGACCATCGAGCAGTGTATGGATGTGGGCGTGGGTGATGTCTTGATCAACTTTTGGAATCGCGTGCTGTTAGGTTGCCGCACAGTCAAGGTGAGTGAACGCGATTTTGATGCTATGCAGACTCCGGCGGTGTTGAATGCGGGGATAATTAACTCCCGAGGAGTGATTATTTATCCTGAACGGGTCAGACTGGCAAAGAACGCCTTGCCAAAAATCCAATTAGCCCCCAAATTTGCTCGGGGGGTGATCAGTTTTGAACTAACTCCGGGACTGGATCCGAATCTTCTGCTTAGTTTTATAACAGCCGGGGGGATGTCGGCGATGATTCTAAAATCTCTTGGAGAAGGCAATGTTTGCAGTGAAGGGGCTTACAATATGATTCCCGCAATCAAGCAGATCACGGGTGAATATATGACGCCTATTTTTATGGCATCGAAATTTATTGGCGGTAATGCTGACTCGGCGGTGGATGCCAGCGGCGCAGCGGCGATTAATGCTGGCGCTATTGCCTGTTACGATACTACCGACATCGCCATTGATATAAAAGTTCGTTGGCTGGCGGGAAATGGGCTTTGTTCCACTATTTCTGATTATTCTAAAGCCATGAAAACGAGCTATTGCGGAGAGGTAACCGAGCCAAAAGTACAGTAAACGTAGTATTAAGGCCTACTCGAGATAATCAATGAGCGATTTACCGAATAAAATAGTCTGCACGATCTGTAGTGGTCATAAAAGTACCTTGCCAGGATTGATTCCGGCTTATTTGCGCTACGCTTCATCTAGAATAGATCTGGTGCACTCAATTTCTGATCAGCAAAAATTGCCATTCTTTATCCTGTCGGGGAAGTACGGCCTGATAAATGCCAACCAATCGATTCCATATTATGATCATTTATTACTGGCAGATGAGGTAGAACATCTAGCAGAGATAGTAAAGGTGCAACTCAAAGGCGGCAATTGGAAATCAATAGATTTCTATGTTAAAACCAATGATCCGGCATGGAAACCATATGTAGAAGTTATAACAAAAGCCGCTAATGATACAGGTATCACCTTGAATAAGTTAGAAATATCATCAGCCATCAGTTAGAACCTGATAAGATAGATTTATGAATAAATATGACGGACAAGTAGAATCAGTGGTAGCTCCTATTATCGTCAATGATGAAGGCAAAATTTTACTGATGACATCGCCCAAATGGGGAGATAAATATACCTTACCGGGTGGCCATATAGAATACGGAGAAACTCTTTCTCAAGCTGCAGAACGAGAAGCTAAAGAGGAAAGTGGTTTAGATGTGAAGGCTCTCTATCTTGTGGATGCCGGGACAATGATTAACAGTCCAGAGTTTTTTAGAAAACAAGCCCACTTTGTTTATCATCGGGTGGCCTGCAAGGTTGTCGGCGGCGAACTAAATACTGATTCTGTAGAAACTACGGAATTAGTTTGGGTAACCCCGGAAGAAGCCCTGAAGTTGCCATTGGCGACTGGAATGGAAGTTTCGATCAAGAACTATATCAACGGTGTGAAATTAGATATGGGAGAATATGTATTCTAATATGAAAAAAGTTGTTATCTGCGCCAGTGCGGCTTTTTATACGGAAGCCCAGGAATGGAAGAAAAGGTTAGAGGAAATAGGTTACAGAGTTACTACCACCCTAAAAGACATCGATGAAAGCGATATTTTTCAGTACCGGCAAACTCATCAGGAGCATTACGCCAAAATGGCAGAGTGTGATATCGTATTTATCCTAAATTTAGAAAAGAAAGGTATCCCTGGCTATATTGGAGCGAGCGTTTTTGCTGAAATAGCTTTCACCATCGGTTTAAATATGGTGTTTAACAAAAATATCCAGATACTCTGTGTAAATCCGATTCCTGACAATTTGCCGTATTCGGATGAACTCACTAAATGGCAAAAACTCGGCTGGATAAAACAATTCCAACCAGTTGCCGCACCTGAATCAGTAGAATAAATTTATGAGCAAATTATATTTTGACCACACATACGTTTCTGTCCAGGATATGGATAGGGCTATAAACTTTTACGAAACTCTTTTGAATAAAAAGGTTTCTTGTCGTGAAGAGAATATCTGGGCTGATTTTGACATAGGGGAAGGGTGTTATTTTGGCTTAATCAACCCCGACATTGTTAGTAAGGAGAGAAAAATCGGGAATAACTCTATCTCTGTTTTTGCAACTGATAATGTTGATGAGGCTTACGAGAAGTTAAAAGATATGGGTGTAAAGATTATCCACGACATAGAAACTTTAAAATATACGGATTACTTTTATAGAATGTTTTTATGTGAAGATACCGAAGGCAACCTTATTGAAATCGCTCAGTATGACCGGTCTTAACAGGATAAATCAATGAGCAAACAACCCATCCGCAATAATCTGATTATAGAACTTCATGTCCCTGATTTTGATGTCGCCAAGGAATTTTATGGGATATTAGGCTTCAGAGTAATTCTTGAACATCCTATTACAACTACCGAACCTGGCTATCTGGTGATGAAAAGACCAGATGTATTAGGGGATAGTATCATTAATTTTTATGGCGGTAACGAGCAAGTTTATCAACAATCATATTTCAAAAACTTTCCTTCTACTACCAAAAGAGGCTATGCCACAGAGTTGACGATGCCTATCTCTAATGTTGATGATTTCTTTAATCAAATTTCACCCAAAATTAAAGACCATATTATGCAGGAGATTAAAGATAAGAAAGACGGGGATATGGCTTGGCGAGATTTTCGGGTAGGAGACCCATTTGGTTTCTATTTAAGATTCACCGAACTGATAGATTGGGGACAATAATCAATATTGTATGGCAAAAGTAAAAGTTTTAATCGAAGGATATGCGAAGGAGTTGGAAAATGGCTGGATAGCCAGCTCTACCGTCTGTTTGGTTACTACGGGGGATAAGAGAATAATTACGGATCCAGGCTGTAATCGAGAAAAACTATTAGAAGCACTTAAAGGTGAGAACTTAGCTACGGGCGATATAGATTATGTCTTTTTGTCTCATTGTCATCCTGACCATGTTCTTTTAGCAGGAATTTTTGAGAAGGCAAAGTTTGTAACCTTTGACTCCAACTTACTTTACGATAAAGACCATCTCTCTAAATTTGATATACATATATTAGGTGAAGATATTGAGATTGTTGAGACGCCCGGACACGTACTGGAACACCTTTCATTAATAGTTAATACATCTCAAGGCAGAGTGGCGATTGCCGGGGATGTTATCTGGTGGGTAGATGGAGAAGAACAAAAGTTTGATATAGATCAGGAGGATCATTCTCAAGCAAAAGGAATGAATATGAAACAGTTAGTGGAAAGTAGACGAAATCTTTTAGAACACGCAGATTATATAATCCCTGGCCATGGGAAAATGTTTAAAGTCCAAAAATAATAGTAAAAATGCTTTATCCCAAATATTGAAATTATGACGAAAATAAGACCATACATTCCCATTGATTATCCAGATATTAAACAAAACCTTATTGAAGGGGATTTGTTTTACGAGGAGTTAGATAACGAAGGCAGAATAAATCAGAAAATTCAAAATAACCCTAATTCCATCTTAGTTACAGAGTTGGATGGTAAAGCAGTGGGTAATGTCTTTATTATGGACGATGGCTGGATGGCTCTAATATTTCATCTTGCTGTTAGAAAAGATTATCAGCATAAAGGTATTGGCACCGAACTACTAAAAGCTGCCGAATCCTATCTTAAAGATAAGGGCTATAAGGAAGTTCAAATTGTAGTTAGAGAAGCCAACCCAGAGTTGCTGGGGTATTATGAAAAACTAGGGTATCAGAAGGGCGGTTCCTTCAGATGGATGACTAAAGAGCTACACTAGAACTTGATAAGATAAATTTATGAACGAAACTCTCAAAACTATTCTTAATCGGAAAAGCATTAGGGATTACACGGATAAACCTGTGAGTAAAGCAGATTTAATCTTGCTTTTAAAGGCGGCTATGGCTGCTCCCAGCGGGGGTGACACTCGATCATGGTCTTTCTTCGTGATTCAAAATAAGGCGCTGTTGAAGGAATTGTCGGATATTCTAAAATACGGTCACATGATCCGGGAAGCGGGAGCTGTGATTGTAGTTTGTGGCAATCCCAAAAAATCTACTTTTGACGGTGATCAATACTGGATGTTTGATTGTTCTGTTGCTGCAGAAAATATTTTGTTGGCAGCCGAATCATTAGGTTTAGGGGCAGTTTGGACTGCTGTTTATCCTAATAAAGTTAGAATTAAAAACGTGAAGAAAGTTCTTAATACCCCGAAAGAAATCGAGCCATTATGCACTATCTCGATCGGCCATCCTAAGTCAAAAGTAAAACCGAAAAACAAATTTGATCCCAAGAATATACATTGGAACAAATGGTAAATTATGAAATCTTCTCTTGACCACATTTCTATTAATGTTTCTAATTCTCAAAAATCCATCCCCTTTTATAGGTCGTTATTTAAGTATCTTGAATATGACTTTCTAAAGGATAAGAAAGACTCCTTAGCAGTAAGAAAAAAAGGTGACTGCGATTTCTGGATTTATCCCACAGACAGTAAACACATACCTCATGGTTTTTGTGTAAATAATACAGGGCTAGGCCACATAGCTTTTAGGGTATCTTCTAAAGAAGATGTTGATCGATTTCACGAAGAATATCTAAAACCCAATAATGTTAGGGTATTCAATGGAGGGCCCAAAGCTTTTCCTCAATACACTCCCGATTATTACGCTGTTTTCTTTGAAGACCCCGACAGGATAAAATTAGAAGTTAATTCATTCAAGAGATAACTATGAATGCGGAATTTATCAGATTTACTACCGAAGATAAATTGATCCTACAGGGGATTATTTATCGACCGAACAACTCCAGCGAAAAGGCCTATCTGCATATTCACGGCATGGCAGGTAATTTCTATGAGAATAGATTTCTGGATGCTATGGCAAAAGAACTAACAGATAATTGCTATGCATTTATGAGCATCAACACCAGGGGGCACGACTACATTGCTGATTTCCCAATCGCTGGACCTGAAGAAAAGTCCAAAAAAATAGGGGATGCCTATGAAATATTCGAGGAATGCCTGCTGGATATCAAACCCGCAATAGATTATCTACAAAAGCATGGCTATAAGGAAATCATTCTCTGTGGTCATAGTTTAGGAGCCGTAAAAGTTGCTTATTATATAACTAAAACCCAAGACCAGAGGGTTAATAAACTTATTCTAATGTCCCCTCCAGATATGGTTGGACTGACTGAGAAAGAAAATGATTCTGAAAAGACAATGGAACAAGCCAAGAAAATGGTTTCCGAGGGCAAAGGTAACGAACTATTGCCCGGATTGCTGTGGGGTTGGTATTACCTATCGGCCAATACCTATCTAAATTTTAGTGTCCGGGATAACCCTATTGATATTTTCAATACCTACGACAAAGCTAAACTATCACTGCTTAGTGAAATTAGAATTCCAACTTTAGCTTTTTTGGGCGAGAAAGATGATGCAGCAATAATGTCCCCTCGAGAAGCTTTAGAGATTATGAAGAGCAAAGCTACACAAGCTCCGATATTTGATATAGATATTATCCCCAGTGCTCCGCACAGTTACTTTAGTCATGAAAGGGAAATGGTTCAAAAAATAGTGAGCTGGCTATTGATATGAAAATAAAAACTATTATTTTTGATGTGGGCGGAGTCTTGGTTGAGAAAATATTCAACCCCATTCTAAATGAGCTGGCCAACAGATATGATCTGGACTATGCTGTTTTAAAAGAATATTCCTGGTCACTGTTTGATAAAGTGATGCTAGGAGAAATGACCGAAAAGGAATTATTTAAGGATATCATCAATAAATTCAATATTCCCGCGGAGGTAGCTTTATTAGAAGAAAGGTCTACGCATCTCAATCCTATCCCGGAAGTTTGGGAGTTTGTAAAGAAATTGCAGTACAAATATAAACTCATTATTCTGTCTAATTTAGGCCGGGACTGGGTCAAACTGAGAGAAGAGCAATTTCATATTTCCGATTGGTTTGATGAAGTTGTGTGGTCCTGCGATGTTGGTATCAATAAACCAGATAGACGGATTTTTAACTATATAATTGATAAGTTTGCTCTCGATCCGGAAGCATGTGTTTTTATAGATGATAAACAAAATAATATTGATGCGGCTCAGAGCTTTGGAATGAAGGGAATAGTTTATCAGAATCCTCCACAGCTTGAGCAAGACTTGGCTGCATTAGGAATTGATGTTGCATCTTGAATATTAGCCAAATTTAATTAAATTATGTGATAAATTTCAACGGCTCAATGGGCTGAGCCGTTGAAAGGAGCAGTTGTATACAAGTGCGGAGGTTCGGAGTATTCTGAAATATCCAATTATTGCAATCTTGAAAATAAAAAATACGGAGGTGACTTGCTGCTATGAAAGCATTGGTCACGAAGCATCGCAATTTTGATATCACTATCGATCGTGATGAATACAACACACTGCGGAAATCTTCCGTCAGTGGGGATTTGTTGCTAAGCAACGAAAACGGGACTCTCGGCGAGGAGCCGACTGGCAAATCGATCAAGTTAGCCCGTGAGGTCAACGCCAAAGAGTCCGTTTCTCTTAAGTTTGCAGGCACCTGGGAAGAGACTAAAGAAGTGGAAGTTGTCATAAATCCAGATGCTTTCGAGTATCTCGAAGACACCTGGGTGCGCGCTAAAAGTGGTGCTAGTAATATTCTGATCCAATGCCAGCCTTAGTGCCCAATTTTTTGTACCACTTCTCCTCTTTATCAAATGAATACCCCCGTAAATCCGGGGGTTTTTCTTAATTATCGGGTCTGTCGTGAGAGATTTCTTATAAATAATTAGGTGATATAGGAGATATCTGTTAGTCTGGATGAGCATTATTAATAAATCAGAGGAGATCTTATGTGCGACCAAACAACCAATCCACCCACAGAGGGTGAAGAGACCAAGTGTACTTGTTCTGAAACTTGCCCGGACGATTGTAGCTGCGAAAAGTGTGGATGTGGCAAAGAAGCAGCAGAAACAGAAACACCTACCGAAACAGAAGAGACAGAAGAAAAGCCTGCAGAAGGGGGAGAAGAACCAGCTGCAGAATAATTTAAATCTTTCGTGTTATTAAACGCCCTGCCGGTGTCGGCAGGGCGTTTAAATTAGCTCCTAGAGCAAAGATATTGACTTTATTCTTCTTTTTGATAGGATAGCCCAAGTACCTTATATCTTATCTCGCAAGGAGGAGATATCTTGCGATCAACATTCTTTCCTTTGGGGGCAGAAGTCACTTCAATAGGAGGTAAACCTCTCTCGGGAGTAGTGGTTGGATGCCGACGGCTGTGGACAGAAGCGGAGAAACAAAAATACTCTGCAGACAAATTATTGCAAATAGTTTTCTTCTCTTCGTCACCCCGATCAGCATTGCAATCGGCGCACGTCAGGGAGTTCCCACCGCACGAGCTAAAGTTGCTACCACAACTTCACCTCCAACAGCGGCTAGCGAGTTAATTTATTTCCGGATTGGTTAAATGCAAGCCTGTCATGTGACAGGCTTCTTTTTTATATCATGTACAATAAATATACCCGCGCCCGAAGTATCGCGCGCGAGGTTTAAAACTATCCCACTACTAACAAACCTGGAGGTGGACGAGCTTGTGGGGCATTGCTCTTACCCGCCTTGTCAGGGCAAGGCGGGTTTTCTTCTTTATGATAGAATCTAAATATGTCAGAAGAGGTAGAAAAAATTTTAGTGGTGCCAGCCGAGTGGGCAAATAATTTATGCCAGCCGGGCTTTACTTCGGATATTCATCCAAATTTTTTGGCTAAATTGCCAGAAATAGCTTTTTTTATGGATCGGCCAGCCGCCGAAATTAATCCAAAATTCCGGCAAATTATTCCATATATATTAGTAAAATATCAGAATAAGTATTTAACGGTCACTCGCCGGACCACGCAAACGGAAGTCAGATTACATAACAAAGTTAGCTTTGGGATTGGAGGACATATCAACCCGATTGATGGTGATACAACCAATATTTTAGATGCCGGATTGCGCCGAGAATTGAGTGAAGAATTAGCAACCGATAATCCGCCGAAGTTTGATGAACTAAAACTGCTCGGCTTGTTGCGCGATGATGTTAATGAATTGGAACAAGTACATTTGGGCGTGGTGATGCTGTGGGAAACAACTGAACCAATCGCCATTCGCGAAACCGACAAAATGGACGGGGAGTACCTGACTTTAAATGAAATCGGCGCACGGCGAGAGCGGTTGGAAAATTGGTCCCGGTTGGTCTATGACCACCTAGGTGTCATGGTCAGCTAAAAATAAGTAACTCGTATATTCTGAAATAACTTGCCTGGGAAGTGTCTTTCTGTTACTCTGGGCTCAGTTTTCAAAAAATCTCGAAGGAGGTTCAGCCAATGCCTGGCACCTTTATCATCGCTCTTTTAATTATTTTTGTACTAGCAGCTGTAGCAGTATCGCGGGGCAAGAAAAGCCGAAAAGTTTCTATTTCCTCTTCTATGTCCACTCAAGCGTCTTTCCAGCCAACGCCTACTAATACACCAAGGGTTGTTAAAAACTGGAAAGAGGCACCACGGGCGTCTGTCGGCGACAATCTTCATAGGAAACCTTCATCAGAAAAATCGATAACTGATAATGCCACGAACAAATTCAAACCCACTTCTGGCTATGAAGATGCTATCGACGAACAGCTCAAGAAAGCTAAGAAATTAGAGCGCGGTGGAACCGGCGGGACTGATTCTCTTCCAAAAGAGGTTGCGGGAGATAATCCGAAAGAAGATAAAAAGCCGTGAACTTACTGCCAGCACCTGCCAGCCAGATCTAAACCCCCTTTTCCCATTTGAGGGGGTTTGTTATATTGACAAGCACCTAAATAAACGCTAAGATAATTTCATTCCAAAGTAATATTTGTTCTTTGTATGGTGGGGTTCGATTCCACCTTCCCACCCAAATAAATTCGATCATTTTAATAGTATTGTTCGGTACTACCTCCTAGCCCCCCGTCGTCCGGCGGGGGCACCTTTTTATTTAAATTAATTTCCTCTTAACAAAAAAACTAGTTTTGATATCCTAGAGCCACTTAGGCGGTTATCTTTTCTGTGGTGGAAATTTAAGGAAAAGATAAATCTCAACCGTCTGCATCTTGAGGAGGAAGAGAGTATGCATATAAAAAAGAGGAATTTCTATTATAGGAAAGTGATCAGGGCTCTCAATGAGTGTGAAATTCGCCTGTCGCGCTCGCCTAAGTTGGATGGAAAGCAATCTTGTGGAGGATGGTATTTAGATGGTGTAATTACCATTAAAAGAAATCCCAACACGTGCAACCAGGGGTTATATCTAATCCATGAAGCCTTGCATCACGCTCTTCCTGATGAGGGAGAGAAAGTAATCAAGTGTTTAGCCGAGCAGTTGTTCTGCGCATTCACTACCACTCAGCTACGCACTATTGAGAGTTATCTCTTGACAGCTGCCTAGAGGCACCCTAAAATAATTCCGGTACCTTGGATTGATTCCATGAATTTCTTTGAGGTTGTAGCTCAGCTGGTAGAGTGCTCCAATTATTTTTTGGAGATGTCCCTGGTTCGATTCCAGGCAACCTCATAATCTAGTCTGCACTACCTTCCTAAGCCCCACCGCCCGGTGGGGCGCCTTTTTTGTGTGATTACAAGAAAAACACCCCGGTGATTCAGGGGTATTTTTGGTGGGATGGGATTTTGGTTAAGGCTGGGAATGAGAACTGTAAACTTGAGCTATTTGGCACAAGTCTTCGGTGTCTTCCCATTTATTCTCGGAAGAAGAAGGAAGAACAGGAGGAGTGGCAGGAGAAGATGTTTGTTCAGTACGTGCCCTTATTCCAAAGTTCACCCACTCAGCCATGATTAAAAGCAAGAACAAGATAACATAAAAAAGAACATCAGATATTTCCATTTTTGTAGCCTCCAGTAGCGTTTCGATGGAATGAGCAGTTAAATTGTAGGGAAAATTGTTATAATTAGCAAATGGAGATATTAACATTATCAGAACAGGCAAAAAGTTTTCAACCAGGTTTTTATCAACACTACAAAGGGCCCGAGTACGCAGCGCTGCGAGTAGTCCACCACAGCGAAACTTTGGAGGAGCTAGTTTTATACAAACACTTGGACGATGATAGTTATTGGGTGCGACCGCTCGCAATGTTTTTAGAAAATGTTGAAGTTAACGGCCAAATCATGCCGCGGTTTAAATATTTGAGAGCCACTAATGAATAAGGTAGTTTATATTCTGCATGGCTTAGGGGCGGATTCGCATGCGAATTGGTTTCCGTGGTTAAAACAAGAATTAAAAAATAAAGGCTATACCGTAGCGGTGCCGGATTTTCCTTGTTCGGCTATGCCAAAACTGGACGAATGGCTGCAAGTATTGCATAGCGTGATGGGTCAATACGGCGAAGGTATTTTGATCGGGCACAGTTTGGGAGGGTTGTTGGCTGTGCAATATCTACTCTCGGGCGGGAAAGCACCGAAAGTTATTTTAGCCGCTACGCCTTATGCCAAATTTCCGTTGGCTCCGGAAATTGATGGGTTTTTCCCGACAGTCCAAGATTTATTTGAAATTAAAAATTTGACTGAGTTTGTAATTTTCCAATCCGACAATGATCCTTATCTACGGCCTGATGATGGCGCCAAATGGGTCCAGGCGCTGGGCGGGAAATTAACTGTTCTGCCCGGGCAGGGCCATCTCCTATCAGAGGAGTTCCCGGAAATTTGCCAGTTCCTGGAAGTATAAAAGCTATTTAGGGAGGTAATCAAAAACCATTGGGGATAAGGCCAGGTTGACAAAAACCCGCCAGGGAGCTACGCTTTTGCTGTGGGTGGAGATAAGATTTTTAATTTGTTTAAAAAATAAACCGGCAGCGGATTTGCTTCCGGTGTTTTATTATTAATTATTTATGGAGATGAAGAGATTGCACTGGTCGAAACTGATCTCGCTTCTGGCGGGATTATCTTTGGCATTCAATAGCATTATGCCAGGTGGGGCAGCCGCCTTAGCCTGTGAAGATAAATGCAGCGAAGCCGATTTAATTGTTAACGGCAGTTTTGAAGATCCCGTAGTGGGGGCAGCTGCCAATTGGGATATTTTTGGTGCCACCGCTTTTATCCCGGGCTGGCAAGCTGATTGGCGGGCGGATGTGCCGACAGTTTGGAATGATCAGGAGAGGCCAGCTCCGCAGATAGAGCTCCAAAAGGGGGTAAATGGTTGGACAGCTGAAGAAGGTGCGCAGTGGACAGAGCTGGATACCGACTGGGATGGTCCCGCGGGGCCTCTGAACGGAGAACCGGCTTCTATTCATCTCTGGCAAGACATTACTACGGTCCCGGGAGCTGATTACGAAATTAAGTTTTGGACTTCGCCCCGGCCGGGAATTAATGAAGAAAACACAGAAGCAAAATTTGGCAGCTCGGTTCTAGGGACTTTTACTACTGACGGTACTGCTAATACTGGTACAGTTTGGACAGAACATATTTACACAGTAGCGGCTACTGCGGCAGTGACACGGTTGATGTTTACCGACCTGGGCACGGCTAATTCATTAGGCGGATTGGTAGATAAAGTTAGCGTGTCGCGGATTTGTGAAGAGCCCGAACCAGACCCATGCGATTTCGGTGACAAGACCGGTTGGTATGGTGAATATTTCAATTATTCCCAGAGCCATCCCGATATGAATTTACCGCAGGGAAACTGGCCTGACCAAACCCATGGCGACCCCATGGGGAACGCTGCGCCTTGGACAGCGGATTGGTACACCCAGCCATATTTCCGGTTCTCTCGGGTAGATGCCAATCTTGCTTTTGGCGGTGATTTCTTCCCGTTTGATGGCACCAATGGTGCGACGCCTTTAGAGGAAGATAATTACAACGGCAGGGATTATCACTTTGGCGCCCATTGGTCGGCTAAAGTTACCGCTCCCGCCGATGGTAATTACAGTTTTAATTTAACGACTGATGATGATGCTTGGGTATATCTGGACGGCGTATTAGCGGCAGATAATTCTGGTATCCATCCGCCAGCGTCCATCAGTGGTTCTATGGCTCTCACCACTGCTCCGAAAATCTTGGATGTGTATTTTGCCGAACGGCACACAGTGCAGTCGCACATGTATTTCGCATTTACTGGCGATATTTTCCCGCAGATAGTTCCATATAATCGGGCTTGCCCTCAGCCAGTGCCAGAATTGTCTCTCGAAAAAACTGGCATATATAATCCAACGAACGGTCAAATTGACTACTCAATTGATTGGGAACTTACTGGCGCTGGCACACTCTCTAATGTAACAATTACCGATGCAGTTCCGACTGGCACAACTTTTGTATCCGCCGATAATAGCGGAACCGAATCTGGCGGTGTAGTTACTTGGTCCCTTGGTCCTAAAACTGCGCCGGCCAGCGGGACGGTTCATCTGGTCGTTTCAGTTGATTCTTACGAACCCTGGGCGGATACGGTTATAGATTATAATCCTGGGTTGCAAAAGGGCGGCGGGGCCTTGCCGGGCGACAGAACTGATGCCTCCGAAGCGCTTGGAGCAGACACGGATGACGATGCCGCTCCCATCAATTTTGTCAGCTTAGGTTTTGGCGGCGACTTAGTATTAGGATTTAATAATTACATTCTAGATGGCACTGGCGCCGATATTCATGTGATTGAAACCAGCTGGGGCAATCCGTCAGCAGCGAGTTATCCAGAAAAGTTAGAAGTATTTGCTTCCCAAAATGGCTCGACTTGGACGTCTTTGGGTACGCAAACCCGTAGTGATATAAATCACGATAATGATTTCGATCTTAGCGGGTTACTCCCTTGGGCTAAGTATTTAAAATTAGTCGATAAAACCGATGCTAGTTGGGCGGGTTGGGGGAGCGACGCCGATGGTTATGATGTGGCAGCGGTCCAGGCCTTACATTCAGCTCCTGCCGAGTGTGCGCTCGATAACGCAGCTCACATCACCGGTTTGGCTTACAACCAGCAGCCGGTAACTGCCGATGCCGCTGTTACGCTGACTCTCAATCAGATTGCCTGCGCCAAGGATGTAACGGTAGTGGCGCATAAAATTGTGTGTGACTCGGAAGCCGATCTGCCCAATTGGGGCAATGGCGGACCAGATATTACTGCCGATACTGCCCAAGATTGGGTGGCGCAACATCCTGGTTGCCGGTTTGTGGAAGGCTGGGATTTCCAATGGGGACCCCAAAGCGCTTATGATCCGGGAGATACTCTCGTCGGACCAGCCAATGCGCCATGGCAAACTATGCCGCCAACGGATGCTAACGGTAAGACCACAGTTACGCTGACTCCGGAAAATATTGCCGGCAGCAGTTATCTTTGGTTCCGCGAAGTGCTGCAAGAGGGCTATATTCCATTCACCTTTGATCAAAATGGCGATACTAACGCCAATCCAGTCAGCGCCGAGATGTACTGCCATGCGGATGTCTTAAATTACGACAATTATGATCGGATTGACGGGATCGAAATGGGTAAAACTTATAATTGCGTCGGGTTTAATGTACTCGCTGAATCGCTGAACCACTCTGTTTCCGGCATGAAATTCAACGATCATAACGGTAACGGGGTGAAGGATGCTGATGATAATGGTTTAGCGAAATGGACGATCTATGCCAGTAAAAAAGTTGATAGCATTCAGGTTGCAGCTCAAAATGATATTCCGACCAGTCCTGAATTTTGGACCAATGCACTAGATAATGGCAAAGAATATATTTTGCGCGTTTCCGGAACCTACGATGCTAACGATGGCATCACTGCTGATGCCAAGTATTCTATCCGCACTGGCCCCGATTGGACGGATATTGTGGAAAACTACGGAGCTTACGGTCCGACCCTGCTGGATCTCTTTATCGATAATGTGGCACCAGACTGGGGCGTCTTTAATCCCGCGCATGTCTATTGGCGCACGATTGTGGGAACAGGCGCGCAAGTTAAATTGCAGATTTATGAAATCTATGCCCAGAACGACAGCGGCTTCTTAACCGTGGATGTTTACGAAGTGATTGATAGTGAACTTACGGATGGCGATGGTAATTATCACTTCACTTTCCTGGAAGATATTGGCGAAGTAATGATCTCCGAACAGACGCAATCCGGTTGGTTAGAAACCATGCCTAGTCCGGAAGGTTACTACCTAGTATCCACCGGTCTTAATTACACCGATAAAGACTTCGGTAATCACTACACCGTGCAATTACCGGGTTCTGTGACTGGCATGAAATTCAATGACCATGACAGTGATGGTGTGAAAGATGTTAATGATGGCGGGCTCCAGGGTTGGACAATTTATGCTGGTCAACTAGTTGATGAACTCAGTGTTGATTCCCACAGCAATAATGAAGATGGCGATGGCAACACTATTCAATCAAATGTGGTATTAACTAACGGTCAAAAATACTTTGTTCGCGCTTCCGATACTTTCTCCGCGGGTGATAGTATTACCGCTGATGCTCAATATTCTACTCGGTCAGATCCAAATGTTTGGACTGATTTAGTAGAGAATTATGGTGGTTGGGGCGTAGAACTACTTGATTTATGGATTGGTAGCGACTTTAGTCTTTGGGGTTCTTACAACCCTGCCCATCTTTATTGGCATACATTAACGGGTGACGGTAATACCACAAGTCTTCATATCCATGATATCTATGCTAGTAATAATCAAGGCTCACTGAACGTTAAGATTTACCGGGTAGTAGCCGAAGATATTACTGACGAATCGGGTAGTTACCAATTGAATATTCCTGATGAACTCACGGGTGACTTAGTGATAGCCGAAGAAACGCAAAATGGCTGGATAGAAACTTATCCAATGCCGTTAGGTTACCATTTGGTTTCAGCTGACGGGTTAACCGAAGGGATTAACTTTGGCAATCATGATATCAGCGAACAAAATCCTGGTGGAGGGCCCGACCAACAGTTTGGTTCTATTTCCGGGATGAAATTCAACGACCATGACGGCGATGGCGTGAAAGATGTTAATGATGGGCCATTGGCCGATTGGACGATATATATTGACGCTAATGGTGATGGTGATTTGGATGTGGGTGAGCCAACCTATCTCACCCTTGAAGACGGTACTTATCAGTTTATCAATCTAGTAGCAGACACTTATGCGGTGCGCGAAGTAGGTAATAACGGTTGGACACAAACTTATCCTGCTTCGTCAGTGCATACGCTAGTTATTGGTGATGGCACTTGGATTTGGGCGGGTATCAACTTTGGCAACCATGAAGGAAGTGTTGATAGTCAAGGCGAAGGCGGTTCTGGCGGTGGCGGCGGTAGTTCTGGTGGCGGTGGTAGTTCTGGCGGTGGCGGTGGCGGTGGTACCATTATTCCTCCGACAAATCCAACTGGCGGATCTTCTAACGATGAAGGCGGAGTTGGTGGGGGAGAAGTCGCTGGCGATGAAACTGACAACACTGGCGGCTTAACTGGTGGCGGTTCTGGCGGTGGTCGGCAACTTGCTCTCGGTACTGGTGATCAAGGCAACCTGGAAGATCAAGGCGATGTGGCTGGTGATGAGATCACCAACGAAGAAAATGATGAGAATACATGCGAGAGTTGCAATGTTTGGAAGATCCTAGGTATCAGCGGCTTATCTCTCTTATTGCTACTCTTAATTCTTTACATCATCTATAGATTGACTCGCAAGAATAATGTGATGGGGAGTAAATAACTCTTTGTTAATCAGGTAACAAATTAAAACCAGCCCGCAAGGGCTGGTTTTAGGATGTCAGCAGTGGAATAAATAACCATAGTTTTATAGTTGACAAATCAAGATTTTACTGGTATAATAACATAATACTGTTCGAAACTTCCGCCAGCTGGCGGAGCCTGATAACTAAACAGAAGAGTTCTCCTATCGTCGAACGATAAAACAAAAACAAAAGTGAAAAATCAAAACAGAAAAACATCAGCAGAAGTTTATCCTAAATTGGGCAGAGGCCTTCTTTTAGCTGCCAAAGTGTTTTTAGTAGCCAGTTCAGCCGTTTTATTGGCGGCAGCCTATCAGCCAGTATTGGCGCAGGGTTTACTGGGAGAAGAAACCGAGATTATCCGCCTAACTAATCAATTACGGCAAGATCAAGGTTTGCCGGCACTCATAGTAAATAATAAATTAAATTCTTCTGCTTTGGCCAAAGCTAATGATATGGCAGCGAATAATTATTTCGGACACGCGGATAAATTAGGTAACCGGATGGCTTATTGGATTAAGGCGGCTGGTTATAATTATTTGCGGGCAGGTGAAAATTTAGCCAAAGGATTCAGCAGTCCAGAAAGCACTGTAGCGGCGTGGGTGAACAGTCCGACGCATTATGCCAATCTGCTCAATTCTAATTATCGCGAGATTGGAGTAGGAATTACCCAGGGTTATTTGGATGGGCGTTTAACTACTTTTGTGGTGCAACATTTTGGCGAACTGATACCTAAACTCGATTTGACTCCCGCTGCCGTTATTAAGCCTTTAGCCAGTTTTGCCAACGTGCTAGGCGATAACTTAGACGGAACAGCCCCCCCGGTGTCTTTATTTACCCCGGCTTTAGAAATAAATAACTTGGAAGCTAAAGATAAGGGCAACGATTGGCCTAGCCAATACAATGAAGCAACCACCATCAATAACTCGCCGGGAGGTCTTTTGTTAGTAGTCTATGACGATATTAGAGATGGTTTGCTAAGACAAAGACTGATGCCGGCTGCTTTAGCCGATGATTACACTACTTTGGGGTTACCGCCTCGCGGTTATCAAATCGCTCAAATAGTGTTTACCGTATTAGCGGCTCTGGGAATCTGGGGTTGGCTATCGGCTTTGATGTGGCCAGTTTATGCTTGGCTAATAAAACTGAAAAGCCGAACCTGATATTTAATGGAATAATACAGGAAACCTGCCGGATGGCAGGTTTTTTGTTCCCGGCTTTAAGGTTGACATAAGGAGTAAAAAGGTGTAAATTAGGGCCAGTTTGAACATCAAATCCAGCCGTCATTCCCGCACTTCTTTCGTCATTCCCGCGAAGGCGGGAATCCAGACAAAAAACAAACAAGATAGCATTTTTGTTTATGTTTCTGTCTAGATCCTCAGATCAAGTCTGAGGATGACAAAGGATAAGTGTTAATACATTTGGGGGATATCAAAACAATCGATTAGGTTCGATTGATGTTAATTACATATTAGATCGGATAGCAAGTCAGAAAGTTCCCCTCCTTACCGAGCCTGCCTGCCGGCCTGCCTGTCCGGTAGGCAGGTAGGCAGGGAGGGGTAAGGGGTCTCCGACTCGGATGAGTCTCTGACTCGGAGAGAGGTGGATAAATAATTAATCCACCCCACCCAGCCTCCCCTCAATAAGGGGAGGAGTAGCTCACTAACCCCTAGATGCTAACCGCTATTACTATGAATGCTTTAGCTAAATACAATTTGACCGGCCAGCAAATTCACTACTCGTTTATTAATGTATTAACGGGTTCGGATTTATCGTCTCGTCGTTTGGCAATTATGGAAGCCAAGAGTAAAAACTCTGGTCCGGTAGTTTGGCTGACCGGTTGCGTGCATGGCGAAGAGGTGGGTGGGATTGCTATTATTCAAGAAATCTTCAAGAAATTAAAAAAAGAGCCGCTAATTGCCGGATCGGTTTATGCCTTTCCTTTAATGAATCCGATGGGGTTTGAAATGGGTTCTCGCGGCATTGGTGTGAGCTCGGATGATTTAAATAGATCTTTTCCTGGAAATCTCAAAGGGTCTCTTGCTGAGAGGATTGCCGATAAAATTTTTACTACCATTATGGGAACTAATCCCACTTTGGTGTTGGATTTGCACAATGATTGGACCCAATCGATTCCGTATACTCTGATCGATCCCTATCCCGGAATTGAACATAAAGAGGCCTATGAAAAAGTGAAAACCTATGCCGAGCAAACCGGCTTGGTGGTGATTAACGAACAAGAAGAGGTTGATGATAAAGACGATTTAAAGCGGACTCTCTCGGGTAGTTTGCTTCTCAAGAACATTCCTGCCATCACTTTGGAATTAGGCGAAGCCTATATTGTGAACGAGCAAAATGTGGAAGAAGGCGTTAAAGCCATCTGGAATATTTTGATGAAATTAGGCATGGTTAATCCGGTGGAACAAAAAATGGACTATCCCATCCCGGCTGAATTAAAAGGCAAAGTGCTGCATTATTCACATCAGCCGGTTAGTTCCAGTTCGGGGATTATCCGATTCAAAGTCAAACCCGGCCAATTAGTTAAAAAAGATCAGCCGATTGCCAAGATCTATAATGTATTCGGTAAATTAGAGCAGACGCTCGCGGCCGATCGGGATGGGATTGTCTTAGGCCATGCCGATTCTTCCGTGGCTCTCCCCGGCGAACCCATTGTCTCATTTGGATTCCTTTAAACCGTCATCCTGCGAAGCCCGGCGTAGCCAAAGGCGAAGACGGGTCATTCCCGATCTGCCTCCGCCCAGAGGGCTCGGCCCGGCGGGATTGGGAATCCCCTGGCCGCGTCCCGCAACAGCGGGCAGGCAGGCCTTTGTCTTCTTCGTCATCCTGAACTTGATTCAGGATCTCCAGCTTGAGCTGTATTCATCTATGCCTTGGGTTGCTTGAGATTTTCCCAAAGGAGGTTAAAAATTGCCTTCAGGGTGTCGGAAATTTGTTGCGATTCAATAATTAGACTTATCTTTTCATCGCCAAACGACAGAATAGCGATTTTGTTGCCATAAATATTAATCTTGGTTTTAATCGGGAGCTTGCTCTCCGGCACAATTATTGTTTCGCGGAGTTCCTCAGCATCTTTCTTCTTACCTTCCACGGCATCTTTATCATAGGGGACGATCGAGCGAACTTTAATATGCTTCTTTTTCCTCTGAATGATATATTGATTAACAAAAGTCTGGGGTACGACATCAAAAGTTCCTGCCCAGGTGCCAATAAATAATATCTCTGCTCCATCAGGTTGATTTAAGGTATCATTAAACACATATTTCGATCCCTCAACGCCTTCATAAAACCTGATCTTAGGTTTTTGGGGACTTTGTTTAGTCAGGAGTAAAAGTTCGGGGGTTAACTCTTTAATTATTTTTTGTTGCCTATCGATTAATATATTTAGTCCTTCCGGGTCAATGCCGTCGTATAAAGTTCTTTTGCCGACCACGGTGGCAACAATCAACCCCCTAGCCACCATATCGGCCAAAAATTCGTAAATCGATGTGCGTTTAACGCCAGATTTTTGGGCTAGTTTGGCGACAGTAGTGGGGCCAAATTCTAAAGCTGACAAATAGACCTTGGCTTCTTTTTCGTTGAGTCCTAATTGCTGCAATTCTTGGGTTAACATAATTGGTAGAAAGATTTTTTATGTTGACGGAAATACCGACAGATACATTATAGCACACCTTTAATCTGGGGTCAATAAGGTGGTCTGAACTGATTGTGACGAAATTGCAGGTGACTATATAAAATATGACGAAAATAGTTGACAATAAAATAAGGTAGGCGTATACTGTCCGTATCGGGATGAGAAATATTCTACTCCCAGAGCGTAATACTCATCCCAGCACCTAAAAAATAGTCGGCAGACTAAAAAATGCAGGGAGCCAAAATGGAAAACCTCGAAGTTACTTTAATAAAATGCAGTAAATGTGTTGTCGGTGAGGCAATAACAATAAAACCGAGCATAATGGTTCACGCACATGAATTCACTCCAAATGCAATGAAAATGGAACGAGTTCCCGACCAAAAGTTTGTGCGAATGAGCCAGAACTCAGTAATCGGCATTGTCGAAGGAATTACTGAAGGGGCGGTTTATATTTGGCATCAAAATAAAGAAGGTGTTTACGAATGTATTGCCTGCACAGAGTTTGTAGAAAAAGACGGCACCATTGAAGTCGTGTCAGACTAAAGTATAAATCATTAATCAGCAGGAGATTAATTCTCCTCCTTTTCTGAGTTTATGACTCAAACAAGTGTTGAATTCAGAAAAGGATAATGTTATATAACATTACCTGTGTGCTAATTTTGACCGAAAAGCACATAAATAGGAATAATTATAAATCTAATAAATAGATATGAATACCAATAAAATAAGTTCTAAATTTGTGTGGTCAGTCATAGGTATCATGGTTGTTTTAATTGTTGGCTACTTTGTGTTTAAAGGTCCTGCTAATTTAGCAACAGTAGAACAAGTAAAAGTAGGAGCAATTTTGCCATTATCTGGTCCAGCAGCAGTTTTTGGCGAACCAATGAAGAATGGTTTAGACATGGCCATTAAAGATAATAAAAATATTCAGATTATTTACGAAGATAGTAAAGCTGTGCCAGCCGATGGGGTGACGGCCTACCAAAAGTTGATTGCCCAGGGGGTGAATGTGGTAGTCTCGGCCTACAGTGGTGTCAGTATACCTCTAGCTAAGTTGGCTTTGGAAAATAAAACTCCGTTAATCATGTCGATAGTTGCGGCCAGCAATGTGACAAATACATATGCGTATCGGTATTATGCCAAACCCAGCAGCTATGTTATCCCAGCTTTTACCGATCCCAGCTCCCCGTTAAACAAGCTGACTGATATTGCTGTGCTGCATCAGGATAGTGAGTATGGGAAGTCTATTAGCGACATTATTGTCGATGTGGCTAAAGAAAAAGATAAAAAGATAGTCATCAATGAGTCTTTCAAAGTGAATGAAACTGACTTTTCTACGGTGATGCTTAAAATTAAGAACGCAAAGCCGCAAGCAGTTTTATTTGTTCCGTCTATGCCAGCTGAAGCGATTGCTATTATGAAAAAAGCCGATGAGTTAAAAGTAAATGCAATCTTTATTGAAACAGGGGCGGCTTTTTCTGACCCAGCGGTACAAAAACAAGCCCCAGCCATGACCTTCTATACAACGGGATTCAAATTCTCTCTGCCGGATGATAATTCGGTGTTCAAGGACCTCTACAAGAGTGCCTATGGGGCTAATGCGAACTTCGCTGCCGCCTTTGGCTACGATATGGGCAAACTAATTGTCGCCTGTGCTAAAAAAAGTTCAAATATCCAGGCTTGTTTGTCTCAAACTACTAGTGTAGATGGGATCACAGGTAAGATCACAGGAATTACTGGTGAGGAAATTAACCCACCCATGATCTTGATGAAGGTTAACTAAGTTGTAATACGAAAAAACCTCCGGATATAACGGAGGTTTTTTCGTATGTGTCTATGGTGTCATCCGCGGATTTCCTGTTAGCCAGCGGACTATTGAGTGGTTGTAATTTAAGAAAAGTTATAATCCAAAATCAAGATTGACATACGAAATAGCGGATTGGTAGAATATAAACCACATGCCCCGACCGGGTCGCCGGCGGGGACCGGGCGGTGTGAAAGGTTACATCATAAGGACTTGGGATCCTATGTGATCGGAGGTTCAATTCCTCCCACCGCCTTGTCTTTGCACCTTTTCTGCGCAGAGTAGATCAGCTGGTAGATCACCAGACTCATAATCTGGAGGCCGCGGGTTCGAATCCCGCCTCTGCAAAGTTTGCCACCCACATACCTCTCTCTCAACTAAGGGAGGTATTTTTTGACTAACCTACTGAGCTCCTAACTAACTGACCTGCTATCATATATTTATGAGTGTGTTTGAGCAGATCGCAATTTGGGCGACGCAGATGATCGGGACTTTAAGTTATCCGGGAGTTTTAATGTTGATGGCGCTGGAATCCATGATTGCACCTATCCCCAGCGAGGCCGTGATGCCTTTTGCCGGCTTCTTGGTGGCCGAAGGCCAGATGAGCATGCTATCCGTAGTCATCTGGGCCACTATCGGCTCAATTATCGGCAGTTTAATTTCTTATTACATCGGACTTTGGGGCGGTCGCGCTTTAGTTCTGAAAGTCGGTAAATATCTTTTGTTAAATGAGCATCATTTAGATGTGACAGAAAAATTCTTTCGCAAAAGGGGAGACATCACAGTTTTCATTAGCCGATTTATTCCGGTAGTTCGCCATTTTATTAGTATTCCGGCTGGCATGGGCAAAATGCCGTTAATTCCTTTTGTGATTTATACAGCAGTTGGGGCGGGGCTATGGAACTGGATTTTAACTTATGCCGGATTCCGCCTTCGCGCCAACTGGGCCACTATTACCCCGTATTTCCACATCGTCGACAAAGTTATTCTGGGAGTGATTGTTTTAGCTGCCCTCTGTTTTATTTGGAGCCAACTCAAACCCCGTAAAGTTTAATCGTTGTCATTCCCGCGCAGGCGGGAATCCAGACATAAACAAAAACATCGTTACCTTTCTAGAAAGGTAACGCCAAAGTCCCGGGCAGTCGTCGAGGCTATGAAATGGCAAAAATCTCTGGGTGTTAATAGGCCCAACTTGCCCGATAATGCCATCGGCTTCAAACATGGCCTTAACCCACAGAGATTTTACTCATTCCATTACCGCCTCTCCTCCAATGCCCGGCCTAAAAGACAGCGAGCCAAGATTTTTATTTCTTTAGTTTTTTCCAGAGCAGGTGGTAAATCTGGCGCATGGTGTCGGCAATGCCATGGCTTTCAATTATGATACCGATCTCATCAGGATAAGACATGAAAGCTACTTTGTTATTGTAGATATTAATTTCGACTGGCGGATTAAACTCTTCCTTGGGGAGTAGTAGGGTATGGCTTAATTCTTCTTTGTCGCGGGCGGCATGTTCGCGAGTCCTTTTTTCATCCGTAGCTATTCTTTTAGCATAGATATGATGTTTATTTCTCTGAGCCAGATATTCTGCCGGGAAATCGGGAAGGGCTGCAAAAATATCTAAAGTATTAAATTCTAGAATTTCACGTGGCTTCTCTTTAATGGTATCAGCATAAATTTCTTCGATGCCAGATTTACCTTCATAGAAAACAATCTTAGGTTTGATTTGACTCTTATTGTAGATAGCTTGTAATTCGGGCAGGCTATTAGTTAGTTCTTTTTGGTAGTGCTCAAAGCGATGAACCAAATTTTTAGGGGACTCGGCCACGTAACGAGTCTTGTTTTTTTGTTTAGTTTTATAGACGAAATTACGGATAGCTAGTCGCTCTAGAATGGAATAACCGGTAGTCCTGATCACACCGGCTTTATGGGAAATATCTTGGGCAGAAGCCGTGCCCATCTCTAAAGCAGCTAAGTAGACTTTGGCTTCGTTAGGGGATAGGCCCAGATTATGTAAGGTGGTTTCTTTGTTCATAATTAGACGATTATTTCGTCATCATTCATCTCAATTATACCATTATTGAACAGTCTAGTCAATGCGATTATATCTTATAATACGAACATTTTATTAATGAGTATGTAATTTATAAATAATGACGAAAACAATAACAATCAGTATCATTGTCAGTAAGCACATGGCTCAGGAATATATATTAATTTTTTTCTCAAATGAAAAATTGGACTTGGGTATGGGGAGTATTATTAGTGGTGATAGTAGTCGTGGGTTTAAGTCTGATATCCACCAATAAGTCAGTTGACAAAGAACCAATCAAAATCGGTTTGTTAGCTCCCTTAACCGGCAACGGATCGGATATAGGGATTAACAATAAAAAGGCTTTTGAAGTGGCTGTGGCAGAAGTTAATGCTCAAGGCGGTGTCAACGGTCGTCCTTTTCAGGTAGTGGTAGAAGATAGTCAAGGCTGCGATCCAAAGGTGGGGGCCACTGCTATGCAAAAACTCGTTAATATCGACAAAGTAACTGCAGTTTATTCGATTGCCTCAGGCGTAGCCATGTCTTCTCATCCGATAGCCGAACAAGGCAAGGTAGTGCACTTTAGTTGTGCCAGCAATCCGACTGTTACTACTCTCGGAGACTATATGTTCAGAACAACTCCCTCAGACAGCTTCGCTGGCCAGGTGGCTGCTGATTATATCTTTAACCAAATGAAAATAAAGAAAGTGGCTGTTCTCAACTGTGATAATGACTGGTGTGTGGGGCTAAAGAATGCTTTCAAGGAAAGATTTGTCCAGCAGGGCGGTAGTGTAGTGATCGAGGAGCAAATTAAATCAGGCGCCAAGGATATTAGGACGGAATTAGCCAAAATCAAAACTGTTAATCCGGAACTAATTTATTTCCCGAGTTATCCCATAGAGGCATTAACTGGGTTTAGGCAAGCAAAAGAATTGGGCATTAATGTGCCCATCTTTGGCGGAGATGTGTGGTTGGATGAAGTTTTAGCGAATAATATTGCCGGTATTGGCGGTGATAAGTTTTTTACGACGCCAGCTAAAAATTATTCCGAGGCTTTTAAACAAAAGATTGGGGGCAGTGTATCTCTTTGCGCGCCAGATGCATATGATATTCCGATGATTTGGGCTAAAGTCTTGAAAAAAACTGGTACCGATCCAGAATCCTTCAAAAATGCTTTGTATAAAATGGCCCCTTATCAAGGGGAAAGCGGAGTAATTAGCTTCGATGCTAATGGCGATCTCAAACAGGCAGTTTTCGATATCAAGTCATTCGCCGACGGTGCTATTAAAGATTACCAACTCAAGGTTTCTTAGGATAGGTTAAATTATTAACCAAGAGAATTTAGTAACCAACTTGCTACTTGATTTAAAAATCGTCCCCGCCAAATCGGTCGGGATCTCCTAAGGAGGGAGAAAATGGTTAAGACCAGGAAGAAAATTTACTGGCTATCTGCTTCTGATCTGGACAAGCTACAGAGCGAAGCGATGGAGTACTTTCATGGCAATGACGCCGAAATTATAAAGGATTTTGTGCCACTGGAAGGGCTTCAAGATCTTAATAGTTATATTGCCACTCACGACGACGGATTTGTTTATGCCGTTGATGCTCCTACCCACATGGTTGTGGGAGCGGCCCTGGATGGAAAAGAGTTTGGGCTCATGTATTACGATGCTACTAGTCTTGAGGTGTGGTATGTAAACACACCTCACGAGAGAGCGATCACGCGAGTGAGCATCTTCTACCCTGAGTAACTGGCTTCGCTGGTGGTAATCACCGAGATAAAGAAGTCGCCTCGCACTTTAAAAATACCCACCAAGAATTGGTGGGTATTTTAGTTGCGCGTACGACTTCTCTCAGATGCTAACCGCTAACCCTTAGATGCTATTCTGGCGGAGCCAGCGGAGGAGGTGCTCGGTGGTCAGGTTTTTGAGATATAATAAAAGTAGTTATCTTTAATCGTTTAATCAAATGGGGAAAAAGAGAAAGTCAGGGTTAATCTTATCTTCAAAGAAGCTATGGTTGCAGTTGATTGGTGTTGTAGTAATTGCAGGTGTTATTTATTATGGGGTATCGTTTGCCAATAAAAGTTCAGCTTTTGGCATAATTGAACCGGGCAATGGTCCGTCTTCCTTGGGTACGCAAATAGTTTATATATCTAATAGCGGGGACAATAACAATACGGGTCTAACCCAACAAACCCCCGTTAGAGATATAAGAAAAGCGGTTGCAGTAGCCAACCAATTTAGTAGCAAGCTGGTTACTGTTAAGTTCATGGAAAGCCAATATCAAGCAACACCGAACGACTTATATAATTATCCTGGCGATTCGAAAATCTCAATATATAATCCGATGGCGATCGCTTTTAAGCCAAATGATACGATTGAAAGTGTTTCTATTAAAGCGCCATATAGTAGCAATGCTTTGATTACAGTAGCAGTTTATGCGGATAGTCCGACACCTGTAGTTACTCAAAGTGTGTTTCTTGATAGAATCGGAGGTAACAACATCGGTTTGCAGATAGTTGGAGCTAAAGCACAAGTAATTGTGAAGAAAGGTAGATTTACGGGTGCAACTAGTCCGTCTAACCACTACCAGTTACAGGTAACAACCAGTAAATATGCCGAGATTATTGGCAATTATTTTGAACTATCTAAACCAATAATCGGTAGTTATAATGCCAACAGAGTGATGCCTAGCCTAAAACTGGGAGCTTTAGATAACAAACCGACTTCTATAAGGGTTACGGAAAACACTTTTATTTTACCGGCAGATTATAGTGAAACATATACGCCGGGAAGTGGTATAACCCAATCAGCCGGCATCTTGGTTATGACTGGTCCAGCTCAAATATTTGGTAATATTTTCAAAACTACCGGAATAGATAATTTCGTTGACAAAATAGGCGGTGGCTTACTAGATTCTGGGAATTTACATAACATTGGCATTATTACTTGTTACGAATCTCGTAACGTGGAAATTACTAATAATGATTTTTCAACTTTCGATGGTTTAGATGTGGTTAGTCGTGCCCATATCGAACAAGCCTACCATAATGAAAACAAACAATCAGTTATCATAAAAGATAACTTCCTCTGGAAGCAATAACTGTTGGATAAAAACTGCAAATTAACTGGCCCTGGCGATTGCTGGGGCTAGTTAATTTTGGCATGCCAAGATAGGATATAATATTAAAGGTATTATCATTAATATTAACCATATGGAAAAGACGTATAATTTTGCCCGAGATGGGTTTATGTATTTATTAAGCTATGCCACTCTGTTGGTTTCGAGTGTGGCGATGAATTATCTGTTGCGGGGGGTGGTAAATCACTATATTCCAGATGCGCTGGACCGAACCACTTTTTTGGGCAGCAGTTCGGAATTAGTCGGTTTTTTGGCAGCGGTAGTGATTGCCTTCCCAATCTTTCTTTATGTCAATTACTCCGCTAATAAATTATTAGGCCAAGGTAAAATAATCCATGATACGGGAGTGCGCCGATGGCTCTTGTATATTACTTTGGTAGTTGTAATCCTGGTTATTATTGCCCAATTGATCTCACTCTTTATCGCTTATTTCTCGGGTAATTTAGTTTTGAGGTCGGCTCTGGGAGCTGTAATTACGCTAATTATCGCTTTTGTGGTGTTGGGTTATCAGTGGTGGCATTTAAAATTCTTTGACGGCACTGCCAAAAAAATCAGCACTAATTTCAAGATTTTTGAATGGGCAGTGATCGCTGTGGTGACGGCCGGAGTGATTTGGACATTCTTTGTCATTGATAGTCCGACTGTCATCCGCAATAAGCGGTTTGACGATACCCGCGTTCAGAGGTTGACGACGATCAGCTATTCCATCCAAACCTATTACGGCGATGCCGTGATTGGACATCGAGTTTTGCCAACCAGTTTACAGCAATTAGTCAGTGATACCAGAATCTTTATCGAAACTGATGGTCTGGTGGATCCGGTCACTAAACAGCAATTTGAATACAAAGTGTTGGCGGCAAAAAGCTATCAGTTGTGCGCGACATTTGCCACCGATAACACCAAAGATGCCGCTGCTGTTAATCAGCCCGCTGGCACGCCGAAATTTGTGGGAGCAAATTCATTCGCTCACCCGGTTGGCCGCAAATGCTTCGATCTGACTGTCCAATAAAATAAACTTATGCCGATTTTAGGATATATTGTCAGCGCCGTTTTAGTTGTCAGTTTAATTTCCCTGATCGGGGTAGTGTTCTTTTGGGTGAATCAGAAATTTGTTACCAAAATCGTACCCTGGCTGGTGGCGTTTGCGGCGGGCACCCTGCTCGCGGCCGCTTGGTTCGATTTGATCCCGGAAAGTTTAGTCGGATTAGGCGAAAGTGCTTTTATTTGGGTGGTGGCCGGGATTTTATTGTTTCTGTTGTTTGAACAAGTTTTGCATTGGCACCACGAACACGGCCACGATTGTGACGAATGCGGTTCTAGGCCCAAAGCAGTGGGTTATTCAGTTTTGTTGGGCGATGGCCTGCACAACTTTTTAGACGGAGTGTTAATCGCCTCGGCCTTTATGGCCAGTGTCCCAGTGGGGATAGCGACCACTATGGCGGTGATGTTCCACGAAATTCCTCAAGAGTTGGGAGATTTTGGTGTATTGCTGCACAGCGGATTTTCTCGCACCAAAGCGCTTTATTTTAACTTTATTTCTGCGCTCGCCGCTGTCGCTGGGGGATTGGTGGCTTATTTTGCCTTAAATAGTGTGCAAAATAGTATTCCTTACATTGTGGCGATCGGCGCCGGCGGATTTTTGTATATCGCCCTGACGGATTTGTTCGCCGAACTTAAAGGCGGCAAAAATATTATGTTGCGGTTAGGCCAGATGCTTGTTCTAATATTCGGCATGTTATTAATTTATTACCTCGTTTGATCCCCGTTAGAGATCCACTGCGGTTGATTTGCACTATAAGTATGTTTAGTCCATCGATAAATAAGTTAAAATATTTATTACTAATTTGCGGAAACACGATTGTTTCCTATCTCTAACGGGGTGAAAAAGAATTACTCGCAATTCATTTTGAAAAGTCCAATTAAGGTGGCGCGGGGGGTAAAACTCTCGCGGTTTTGCACTATGAAGGTGGGGGGACCGGCGGATTTATTTACGACAGCGAAAACTAAAACAGAATTGATGGAAGTTTTGCGGTTAGCCCATAAATTAGGCATCAAATATTTTGTGTTGGCCGGTGGAAGCAATGTGGTGTTTCCGGATAAAGGTTGGCGGGGGTTGGTGGTGAGGTATACAGCCAATCGGTTTGTCATTCTGAGCGAAGTCGAAGAATCTCGAGACACTAAAGCTCGGAGATCCCTCCACTTCGGTCGGGATGACAGAAAAAAAGCCCGGAATGACGGGAAGGTTGCTCTCCGATGGAGTCCGGATACTCCGTCCTCATATGGAGTCATTGGACCGATGCTTCGATCGGAGCGGTCGCGCATCTGCGCGACCGTGGAGGCGGGGGCGATGTTGGGGGAGATGGTGCGGAAATTGTTGAAACAGGGTTTAGGCGGATTTAATTTTTTGGCGAATATCCCGGGGAGTGTCGGCGGGGCAATTGTCGGTAATGCCGGCTGTTATGGCAAAGAAACGAAAGATTTTTTAGAAGAGGTCGAAATTTTTAATGTCAAAACCGGTAGAATTTCCATAATGAAACCAAGTAAATTAGGATTTGATTATCGCCACTCTAAATTAAAAGAGCACCCAGAATTAATCGTCTTGAGCGCAATTTTTAAATTAGCCAAAGTTGATCCAAAACAGGCGCTTAAAGAAATCGCCGCCGAAAAACAGTCGCGTTTAGACAAACATCCGCAAGGTCCCTCTTGTGGGAGTTGGTTTAAAAACCCCGAGCGGGGCGTACCGGCCTGGAAATTCATTGATCAGGCAGGTTTGCGAGGCTATACCTTAGGCAAAGCCAGAATATCTCACAAACACTCTAATTTCTTGGTTAATTGTGGGGGAGCTACCGCGACAGACATTGTCAAACTATCTCGTTTAGTTAAAAAAAAAGTTAGCTCCCAGACAGGAATTTACCTAACAGAAGAAGCCCGGCTAATCAATTAACTCATAAGCTTCTTTTTAGGTTGAAAACAGGCATTTTTTTAGATATAATAAGACCATTATCGGTCTATATTTTAATTACAGATGGAAGACAAAGATATGGGGGATTTTTCCCATAATGATGCGCCAGTGAGCGATGAGGAAATCGAGAGAATGCAACGAGCTAATAGCCCCAGAACTACCGGAGTAATGTTAACAGTGTTCGTGGCGATTTTAGTGATTATGATCGGAGGATTAGCTTCGTATTACTATTACAGCGTGCAAAAACAAGGCAGTAGCCACGAACAAATTATTCGAGAAAACTGGGATGAGGTGGTCGTAACTACTACCAATCTGACTAATGATTTTGATAAAATCACAGAATTTTCCGCTTTCTTTGATGATACCAAGGGAAGCTTTCAGGAAACCCTGACTTCTAGCAACCGTGTTCTTAAAGATGTATCTTATAATCTGCAAAGTATCAGCGGATATGCTTTTTCCGGCAATATGGTTGTTACTAAGATGCAGGGTTTTGTAGAAGATTATTTGGATTATTTGCGAGAATTACAAAGCGTGATAGACAAGGGGCGTAGCGGTCTGATTAACGAGATCACTGAATTGGATGAATTGGATAGACTCAGCACGGCCATGAACGAGTCTTATGATAATCTGCTAATTGCCGACAAGTCTAAAACTATTGAATCCACTTTGCCGGCGAATCTGTTTAAAATATCGGATGGAGCTAAGGATCTTATTCAAAAGTATCTAGACAACAAGAAAGAGCAAGGCAAAGTTGATGATGCAGTTAAGGCAGCCGCGGAGGAAATAGCCCGGAAATTCATGCAAGCATATATGAATAAGGATCCGGACAGCATGATGATGTATTTAACCGAACAAGCCAAATCGGAATTCAACCGCGGGATTGTCGAGGATGCCACGGAAATCAAAAGTTTTGAAATTACCGATACGCGCAAAATTACCGATACGCGCATGGAAATTGATGCTAAAATTAACAAAGAAACTCCCGACAAGGGAACGCAAATAGAAAAGCGGCGGTTTGTTTTGATCAAAAAAGACGACAAATGGCAGATCGACTCCTGGAAAGTCGTCTAAGGGGTAGAAAGTTAATAATATAATAATTATTTAAAGCCATAGGCCGTAGCTAAGAGCGGTAATCAGTTCTATCTATGAAAAAAGACGAAAATATTATCGAAGATCATATCGGGAAGGTAAATCCACGCATTCTCGAACAGGAAATGCAGGAATCCTATTTAGCTTACGCTATGAGCGTAATTATTTCCCGGGCTTTGCCGGATGTGCGCGACGGTCTTAAGCCAGTGCATCGGCGGATTTTGACAACTATGAATGATCTGCATTTGAGCCATGCCGCCAAGCATAGAAAATCAGCCAAGATTTGCGGCGATGTATCAGGCAACTACCACCCCCACGGTGAAATTATTGTTTATCCGTCAATGGTGCGCTTGGCGCAGCAGTTCAGTATGCGCTATCCCTTGGTTGATGGTCAGGGTAACTTTGGTTCGATTGATGGAGATAATCCGGCCGCTATGCGTTATACCGAAGCCAGAATGACTCGGATTGCCGAAGAGATGTTACAGGATTTAGATAAGAATACGGTCGATTTCCAAGACAATTATGACGCTACGCGGCAAGAACCCAAGGTTCTGCCTACCCGCCTGCCCCAGCTCCTTCTGAACGGTTCTATGGGCATTGCCGTAGGCATGGCCAGTAATATCCCGCCGCATAATTTAGGAGAAATAGTCGATGCGGTTTGCCAACTCGTAGATAAACCGGACAGTTCCGTAGACGATCTGATGGAGTATGTACAAGGTCCGGATTTTCCCACGGGCGGAGTGCTATATAATCCCGAAGAAATTAAAAGCGTTTATGCCACCGGCAAGGGCAGTGTCGTAATACGGGGCGTAGCTGAAATTGAAGAGGCTCAGCGCGGATATCGCATTATTATTACTGAGGTTCCTTATCAGGTGAATAAAGCCGAATTGGTGACTAAGATCGCCGATTTAGTTAAAACCAAGAAGATCATTGGCATCTCTGACTTACGGGACGAGTCGGATCGTAAAGGCATCCGCATTGTTATAGAATTGCGCGCCGATTCTTACCCTAAAAAAGTATTAAACCAGCTATTTAAACTCACACCACTGCAATCTTCTTTCCATGCTAATATTCTGGCTTTAATAGCCGGCGGTTTGCAGCCTAAAGTGCTCAGTCTCAAGTCGGTTTTGGAAGAATTTATTGCTCATCGGCAATCCGTCATCACGCGGCGGACAGAATTTGAGCTGGCTCGCGCCCAAGAACGCGCCCATATTTTGGAAGGACTGAAGATTGCCCTAGATAATCTTGATGCAGTAATCAGTACCATCAGAAAATCTGATACAAAAGAGGCTGCTCATATTAATTTAGTTAAAAAATTCAAACTTAGCGACGCACAAGCCACGGCTATTCTAGAAATGCGTCTGTCGGCTTTAGCTGGGTTAGAGCGGCAAAAAATAGAAGATGAATATAAAGAAAAATTAGCCCTCATTAAAGATCTAAAGAGCATTTTAGGGGATCCGCAGAAAGTTTTGGAGATTATCAAGAAAGAATCCCTAGAATTAAAAGCCAAGCATGGTGATGCTCGCAGAACACAAATTACTAATCAGACTCTCGGTAAATTCAGCGAAAAAGATCTTGTACCCAATGAAGAAGTAATTGTCACTTTAACTAAAGGGGGTTATATCAAAAGACAGCCAGTAGCGGTCTATCGTTCTCAGCATCGGGGAGGCAAGGGTATTATTGGTATGACCACTAAAGAAGAAGACCAAATCGAGATTATTCAATCTACGCAAAATCATGATGACATCTTTTTATTCACTAATCGCGGTCGGGTTTTCCGGCAGAAAGTTTATGAGATTCCCCAGGCATCTCGGATCGCTAAAGGCACGGCGGTAGTTAATGTTATTCAACTGGCGCCCGAAGAAACCGTGACTACTTTACTGACGATGCCCTCTTATAAGCCGGGAGATAATCTTGTTATGATTACGCATAGAGGAGTGATCAAGAAAACTGAAGCTGAAAAATATGCCAATATCCGGGCGAATGGTCTGATTGCTATTAAACTGGATCCCGGTGACGAATTAAGATGGGTGCGCAAGTCCCGCAAGCAAGATACGGTAGTGATCTTGACTAAGGAAGGACAATCAATTCACTTTGAAGAAAGCGACGCCAGGCTCTTGGGCCGGAGCACTCGCGGAGTGCGGGGAATTAAGCTGCGGCCGCATGATGAAGTTATCTCAGCCGATGTGGTGAGGCCGGGCGAAGACTATGCCTGTTTAGTTATCGCAGAAAAAGGATTAGGCAAACGGACCAATCTAAATCAGTATTCGATTCAACGGCGCGGCGGTATCGGTGTCAAAACTATGCATCTAACCGATCGGACAGGCAAGATTGTGGGTGGCAGATTAGTAGAAAAAGTCTCTACGGCCGATCTCATTATTACCTCCAAAAACGGCCAGGTTATCCGGACTCCGCTTAATTCTGTCCCGATGTTAGGACGGGTGACACAAGGAGTAACTCTGATGCGCCTGAAAAGCGGGGATAAAGTCGCTTCCTTCAGTATTATTGCTAAAGAGGAAGAAGAGGGTAAGTCGGAAAAAGAATCCGCTCCCAAATCATCCCCGACTAAACCGGCGCCGGCTACCGCTATGCTATCAGCAACTAAAAAAGACAGCTTTGTTAAACGTAAAATAATCGGCGGCGGCCTAAGAGAAAAGACTTCCAAACTAGCCGAAAAAAGTCGGGGGTTTGTAAAGAAAAAGATTTCTCTGTCCGACAAGGAAACTAAGGCAGCCACTAGTCGGCTGAGCAGTAAAAGAAAGAAAGGATAAAAAAATGGCTATTAAAAATATTTTTCACTATACTTATTATTTCGATGCGTCTATAAATTCAGAATTTCCCGGATTTTGGGCGATGGTGATTATATTAGCTCTGATTTTGGTGCTCTCGATCATTTTACAGACAAGGCATAATAAATTATTCAAAAAACTAAACAAAGAAAAGAAGTTCTGGTGGGCGCATTGGTTAAATATGGGGTATACCTTGAGCATCACGGGGCTAATCTGGCTCTTTTTCCGTTACCAAGGCATTGCTTATTTCAACTGGCGATTCTGGCCCGCTTTGTTAATATTAGGAATATTGATTTGGCTGGCTTATTTAGCTTATCAACGCAGGCTACTCCCCAAACAACGCCTTGAGCAGGAAGCCGAGAAAAGCCAGGCTTATTATTTCCGGCGGAGACGCAAAAAGTAAAAAACTTGACCAGGAGCTCGAATTTGCCTATATTAGATAGGCGTCGCTATATTATTAAGTTATATCCTATAAATTATGGCTACTAAAGCCAAACCAGTGGTGACAGATGATCCTATGGCTAAGCTGCTAGAGACAGCCGGGGATTTAGGTATTCTGAAAACCGGGGATTTGGTCGAGGGTATAGTCACCGCCGTAACTTCCAACCGGGTTTGGATCGATATTGCGGATGGTAAATTTACCGGAATAATTTCTAGTAAAGAGCTGGCGGAAGCCGGCATCTCCATGCCAAACTTCAAAGTGGGCGATAAGATCGTGGCTTCAGTTGTCGAACAAGAAAACGATGAAGGATTTGTCATCTTGAGCATCAGAGAAGCTTTGCGCAACCGGGGCTGGACTTCATTAGAAAATCACTACAAAACCGGAGAGATGATTTCTGCCCGAGTAGTCGAAGCTAATCGCGGCGGTCTGATTATGGAAGCCGATGGCGTGCGCGGATTTTTGCCGGTTTCTCAATTAACCCCGACGCACTATCCGAGAGTAGGTAACGATAAAGACGAAATTTTAAGTAAATTATCTAAATTTGAAGGCCAAAACTTAGAAGTTAAGATTATCGGTCTAGATAAAGATATAAATAAACTGATTTTCTCTGAGAAGGCCGCTAAACAAGAAGAATTCGATGCTCTCACTGCCAATATTCAGGTCGGAGAGGTATTGACTGGCCGCGTGAGCGGAGTGGTAGATTTCGGTATTTTTGTGAATTTTGGAGAATTAGAAGGGCTGATCCATATTTCAGAAATTAGCTGGGACAAAGTCGATGATCCTAGAAATTATGCTAAGGTGGGCGATCGGATTCCCGTGCAAGTGATCGGTATTGAAGGTGATAAGATTTCTTTAAGCATGAAACGGTTAGTGGAAGATCGCTGGTTGGATTTGATTAAGGAATATAAAGTGGGCCAAGTAGTGGAAGGGGTAGTGACTCAAATTATGCCGTTTGGCGTGTTTGTTAAAGTCGAGGATAAAGTAGATGGACTGATTCATATCTCGGAATTGTCGTTTGAACATGTGGCCGACCCCAACGATATCGTTAAATTAGGAGACAAATTACAATTAAAAGTTATTGATATCGAACCGGAAAGCCATCGTTTCGGCCTGTCCATTAAAGCTTTACAATTGCCAGACGAGGCGATTCCAGCTAAAAAATCGTCCGCGTCTGATTTGAATAAGTTAGGTTTATCGGATGCTTTGGTCCGCAAACTCAAGGAATCCGGTATCGATAATACAGCCATACTCAAAGCCAAATCCCTCGAGGAAATTAAGGCGATAAGCGGGATCGGCGAAAAATCTGCAGCCAAAATTATGGAAGCCCTCAAAAATGTGTAGTTAACACCTATTCGCCTTGTCATTCCGGCCTCCGAGCCGGAATCCCTGCCTACCGGCAGGCAGGCAGGCCTGGATTCTGAATCCGAACTTGGGCCTTACGGCCAGTCGGTCCAGAATGACAGATGGGACAAGGTAAAAGTTAGGGAAACAACGAAGAAGATGGCTGCAGCAAGCAGCTTTATTTATATTTATATGGAAGAAAATATTTCTCAATTTGAACGGCCTGAGGTAGTTATCCCGGCGGTAATCAAAGTCACTGAGCTGGCGCATCTATTAGATAAGCCGGTTACGGAAGTTATCCATTATCTTCTTAAAAATGGATTGTTAGTTACGCTAAATGACAATATCGATTTTGATACTGCCTCTATTGTGGCGGATGATTTCGGCTTCCAGGCTAAATCAGGCGGGGAGGATACCGCTACTGCCGATGCAACTGAGGAAGCAGCGGGAGAATTAGTCCCCCGAGCGCCAGTAGTAACAATTATGGGCCATGTTGATCATGGTAAAACTTCACTCCTAGATTACATCCGCAAAACCAAAGTGGCTGAGAAAGAGTCGGGTGGCATCACTCAACATATGGGGTCTTATCAGGTAGAATGTCGCGGCAAAAAGATAACTTTTCTCGATACGCCTGGGCATGAGGCATTTGGTTCCATTCGAGCGCAAGGAACTAAAGTAACGGACATTGTTATTTTAGTAGTCGCTGCTGACGAAGGTGTAAAACCGCAAACTATCGAAGCGATTGATTTGACTAAAGCCGCCAATGTTCCGGTAGTCGTGGCAGTAACTAAAATTGATCGCCCAGGAGCCAATATTGAAAAAGTAAAACAAGAACTGGCTCAGCAAAATATTTTAACCGAAGAATGGGGAGGTAAAATTCCTCTGGTCAGCGTTTCTGCTAAAACCGGCGAGGGTGTCGATCAGCTTTTAGAGTTAGTTTGTCTGACCGCTGATTTAGCTGAACTGAAAGCGCCTGTAACCGGTTTAGCTAAAGGAATAATTATCGAGGCGCAGCAAGATATTAAAGTCGGTCAATCCGCCACCGTGATTGTCAAATCAGGTATTTTAAAGATAGCTGATGCCTTTGTAGCGGGATCTGTCTATGGCAAAGTTCGGGCGATGTATGATCATGCCGGCAAGAGAATTGAGCGAGCTATCCCTTCTATGCCAGTGCGAGTGATTGGATTTATGGACCCTCCTCAGGTCGGCGAGATGTTGGTTGTGACAACTGACGAAAAAACTGCTCGTCAACTGGCGGCTAGCCGCAAAGTAGCGGCGGGGCGTAAACTCACTGGCGGTAAAGCCGATTTCGGAGCGTTAGTAGAACAGATGAAATCACGCCAAGGCGGCAATTTAAACGTGGTCTTGAAAGCCGATGTGCAAGGGTCGCTACAAGCAATTACAGGAGCACTGGCTAATCTCAAAACCAATCGAGGCGGCGCAATCAATATTATCAACGAAGGGATAGGAAATATCAGCGAATCAGATGTGCTGACAGCGCAAGGGGGAGACGCTTTTGTCGTCGGATTTAAAGTCGGAACTTTGCCGGGTGCAGCTAAAATGGCCAAAAAAGAAAACACGAATATATTGTCCTATGATATTATTTACAATTTAACCGATGATTTAAGTAAATTATTAGTAGAAGCCGGAGGATGGGAGCGGATAGAAACCATTGAAGCTACCGGCAAAGTTTTGAAAGTGTTTATGAGTACGGCTAAAAGCAAAATCATCGGAGTTAAGGTGACTAAAGGCGAAGCTAAAAAAGATTATCTTTTCCGAGTTTATCGCGAGGAAGAGAAAATAGGGGAAGGAGCGATAAAAAAAATCCAATCAGTAGCCGAAGAAGTGGCTAGTGCTGCCAGCGGTGATTTTGGTTTCATGGTTGATATTAACTTTAAGATCAAAGAAGGCGACCGGGTAGATTTTGTGCGCGTAGAAAACGTTCAATCTCAACTAATCAAATGAGCCATCGCCTCGAGCAAGTTCAACAGCAAATCCATCGGCTTATTTCCGAGTTCTTGTTAAAAGAAGGTAATTTTGGCATTGGCATTATCTCTATAAATGATATATTGGTAAGTCGGGATTTGAGTACGGTGAAGATTTGGGTGAGTTTTATCGCCGAGAAGGATCAGGAGCAAGCCTTTAATCAACTATTGCGCCATGCTAATCAGGTTCAAACCTTCTTGTATCGAAATTTCCCAGTGAAAAAAGTACCTAAAGTTGTTTGGCAATTAGATACCAAACCTGACGCAGCCTATCGCATAGAAAAACTTTTAGATGATATCCGCCCAACTACAGGAACGAATCCGGGATCTGAAGAATCTGACGCAAACAGCTAAAAAGATTCTAATAGTTTCTCATAGTAAACCGGATGGCGATGCTGTCGGTGCCAGTTTAGCGATGAAATTAGCTCTGCAAGCCGGAGGACAGAGCGTGGAGGTAGCTTTTTTGGATGCTCCTCCCGAGCGGCTATCATTCCTGCCGCATTTTTTCAGTATTAAGGGTGAATTTTCTCCTCAAGATTTTGATCTAGTTTTTTTAATTGATTGTGGCGACTGGTCGCGCACGGGTTTTTTTGCTGATACGGAATTGAATATCGATTGGCCGCCAAACTTGGCCGTGATCGATCATCATAAGATTCAAAAACTTACTCCCGGAGTGCATATTGTCGATGCCACCGCTTCTTCCGCTTCCGAATTAGTATTTTATATTTTGACTGCTTGGGGAAGAGAAATCACCAAAGATATCGCCACCTGCTTGTTGGTGGGGATTTCTACTGATACAGGGAGTTTTCAGCACACTAATACTAGCCGAGCAGTGTTACAGGTAGCCGGGGAGTTAATGGAGAAGGGAGCCAGTTTAGGTAAAATTACCCGCTATGTTTATGCCGATAAAAGCATTGCCCGATTGAAGTTGTGGGGACGAGTACTCCAAAAAATGCGGCGGAACCGGCGCTGGAATGTGCTTATTGCTATGATCACAGCGGCTGACTTGGAAGAGTGCCAAGCGACCGACGCGGATTTGGAAGGGGTGGTCGATCTGATGCGGACAGTTCCGCATGTTAAAGCGGTACTGTTAGGATCCGAACGCGGCGCTGAATTCAAATTTAATTTGCGCACCGAGGCGTTAGATGTGGATGTGAGCCGGTTAGCGGCCTTGTTTGGCGGAGGCGGCCATGTTAAAGCCTCCGGCTTTTCTATGCCGACATCAGATGTTGTTATTTCTGTTGCCCCTTCCGTCATTCCCGCGCAGGCGGGAATCCAGACAGAAAAATAAAAAAAGAAAAATGTTTTTGTTTGTTTTCTTGTCTGGATCCCAGATCCTGATTTGCCTCCGGCAATCCGGTCTGGGATGACAATTTTTTACTAACCTACTGACCTGTTAAAATCAGCTCTGGGAGCGGAAAACTCTTGACAAAACCTCCAAAAAGTAGTATGGTTAAATTATTGACAACAAGATTATGGTCGGAGCAGAAGTGCTCGGTAAACATACTATTCCACCTGTTAAAACAGGTGCGAAGGAGACCGATATGCCGAATATACCCAATGTTGGCGAGGTAGTTTGGACGGGGGATAATGAGTTTTCTTTCAGCTCCAGAAATGAATTATTCTTTGATCTGGAGAGGGAAGAGCGTAATATGGCGATGGGTTATGCTGATAGCAGTCCCAAAAAAGCTGCTGTTCTGACAGACATTGCAAAGACATTCAAACAAGAACAGAAAAAGCCGCTACGATTGGAAATTGAAATAAGATTCAATCCATACGACTTTGAGGTAAGCGGGAGCCAGCTTGACAATATTATTAACGGCCTGAATCAACATGTCTCTAAGGAATGTGTCGTAATTATGCGATACAGATTTCAGACAGTATCTCTTGCATTCTTTGTCGATGAGGACATCCGAGATCCATCCCGATACTTAGAGGCATTGGCTTACAAGATGAGAAAGTGGGCCCTTGTCTAGCACATTTGTGCATTTGGATTTAATAATGCCCCGGGTTAATCCCGGGGTTGTTTTGTATTTGTTAATACTGTTCGAACGGTAGTGAGAACTATCGACCTACTAGTTCTCGTCGCTATGCTTCTCGAACAGTACTTATGCAGAATATTTTGTGAGCGCGTCGGCAGCGGCGGCCATTTCGGCGGTTTGTTTGGAGTTGCCGGTGCCCCGGCCCCATTCTTTCTTGCCGATCAGCACCGCGACTTCAAAAATTTTATTGTGATCGGGTCCGCTTTCATTCACTACTTGATAAGTTGGCGTAAAACTGTCTTTTTCTTGAGCGAGTTCTTGCAGGTGGCTTTTGGCATCTACATAACTCTGGGCTGCTACAATCGGGTGAGTTTTGGGAATCAAATATTGTTGAATAAATTTTTCTGCCCAAGTAATACCCTGGTCGAGATAAATAGCCCCGATAACCGACTCCACCGTGTTGGAAAGAATTGCCGCTTGGTTAATTACGCTTTTTGCTTCGCCCCGGCTCAGTTTTAGATATTTATGAAATTCCAGTTCATCGGCTACTTCTTTGAGAGTTTCCCGGCGGACCAAAGCGGCCCTGATGGCAGTAAGTTCGCCTTCAGGTTTTTCAGGGAAAGTTTTATAGAGATAATTTGAAACGATAAGCTCAAGTACAGCATCGCCTAAAAATTCTAAACGTTCGTTGTGGCCTAAAGGAAACGAATGTTCATTTAAGTATGAGCGATGGATAAAAGCCTGTTCCAATAACTTGGAATCAGTAAACTTGATACCTAATTTTTCTTGTAATTGTTGTAAGGCTTCCATAGTCAATAAATAAATCCTCCCCTTACGGAGGGGAGGTTAGGTGGGGAGTGTTTAATTAATACTCCCTCCTCCCCCAACCCCTCCTCCGGCAGGAGGGGATTGCTCTGTATTTTTCTGTTCTGCTAAGCGGGCGGCGGCTTTGGCTTCTTCTTCCTGATATTTAGCCGAATTCCGATAAACCGTGCCTAAAACTCCATTCACAAATTTACTAGTATTTTCTCCGCCGAAAGCTTTACCCAGTTCAACTGCTTCATTAATCACTGCTTTCGGGGGTACTTCATCATCAAATAATAATTCAAAAATAGCTAGGCGCAGAATAGACAGATCGACCTGCGCAATTTGCGGTAGGGGCCATTCCGGAGCAGAAATAGTAATGATCTCATCAATTTCTGGCAAATGTTTTTGGACGCCAACGGCGATTTTTAAAATGAATTTAGTGTTGTTTTCGTCAAATTCATGATTAGCCATATTTCGTTTTACTATGTCCGCCAAATCGCCTCCGCGCTGGAGGAATTCGTACAAACTTTGCATCGTAATGATGCGGGCAAAATGTCGGTTAGATGCCATACTTACTTATTTTTGACTTTAGAGGCTTTGACCTCATCGGTTGTCCGGGTGCTTTTACCTTTTGCTTTCACCTTATTTTTAGTTGTTTTGGCGGGTTGAGAATCCTTTTTGGCTTGGAGTTTAGTTTTAGCCGCTTCCGCTTTTTTAGTTTCGCGCAATTGTTTGGCTATTCTTTTGTCGGTTTTGGTATTAAGGATCTTTTTCTTACCATAATAACCGCACTCAGGGCAGACGATATGACCGGGTTTAGGGTGCCGGCAACTAGGACAGAGCGGTAGATTGCTAAATTTAACACCGATATGGGCCCGGCGGGTTTTGCCTCTCACATGACTGATTTTCTTTTTTGGTTGAGCAGCCATAATCTTATAGATTTATCTTATTGTGTATTTCAAACTTTACTTTATCACATTTACAGGGATTGTCATTTAAATTAGCTCCACATTTTGGGCACAGACCCTGGCAATCTTTTTGACAGAGCACTCTGAGGGGAATACTGGCAATAATTTCTTCGGTGAGCACAGGATCAAGATCCATTTGTCCATCTTCAATCGGGTAAGCCTCCTCGTCTATGTTTTCGTTATTCTGGGCGGGACTCGGAATCTCTGTCTTAAATTCTCTGGAAAAATTCAGCGGGATAGTCAAAATTACTTCTTTCAGACATCGGCTACAGGGCTGGATGATGTGAGCGTCTCCTTTAATCTGGGCCAAGATAAATTCATCCAGATGAGTCAAAACAGCTTGGCCGGTTATTTGGGCTTTGGCTTCATCAATCGGTAGGGCAGTTATCTCTAAAGGGTAGTTTTCGGTGCTGCCTTCCGGCTGATTTAACAGGTTTTTTACTTCGATTTTCATGCTAAAAATATTGAATAGCCAGATTATAAGGCTTTTTCCTGCCCTTGTCACCTATATATGGCTCTTATTGACACTTTCCAGCTTTTGTCATATCTTGTAGGAGCTTTAAATGTAAGCCAAGAAAAGGAAGAAATTGCTAGTTATCAGATTATCCCGTAAAGGCAGACGCAACCTACCGATGTACCGCATTACGGTCGCGGAAAATAGTATGCCTACGGATGGAAAATTTGTCGAGATAGTAGGGAATTATAACCCCACTGATTTAGGCCAACCCCTGGTCATTCAAAAAGATCGGGTGGAATATTGGATTTCTAAAGGCGCCAAGCCTACTAATACTGTAGCTAAGCTTTTGAATAAGCAAGGGTTTAATTTGGGGGTGGTGCAGTATCATAAGGCGCCAAAGAAGGTGGCGAAGCCGGCAGAAGCGGTAGCGGCAGTCACAGTGGCTGAAAAGCCGACCGAGGAAGTGCCAGAGCCAACAGTTGAAGAGCAACCGGCGGCAGAAGTAATTACTGAAACAACCCCGGAAGTAGAAACCCCGGTGACAGAATCAACAGAAACACCTTCTGAAGACGCGACTGAAAGTAATTCTGATGCAGGAATCGGAGTCGCTGACGTGAAAACTGAGTAATTTATAAAGATCCTGGTCGAAGCCAGGATGATGACGCAAGGAAAGCGTCATCAGTTAAAAGTTTTGGAGGAACATGGGCGATAAAGATAAGAATTTCGTTGAATACGTGGTGAAAGCCATCGTCGATAATCCGGACAAAGTTCAGGTAGAGCGCAAGGTTGACGAAATGGGCGTGTTGATCGAATTAACAGTGGCTCCAGAAGATATGGGCAAGATTATCGGCAAAGAGGGTCAAACCGCTAAAGCCGTGCGGACCTTACTTCGGGTATTAGGAGCGCAAATTAACGCACGTATTAATCTCAAGATTATCGAGCCAGAAGGCGGCTCTGGTCGGCGCTCAGAAGCAAGTGAATCTCGCAGCGCCAGTGCGCCGGGAACTACCACTAAAGAGGATTTGCAGGAATTAACTGCCGAATAAAGCTGTTGAGTTACTTTCCCGAGGAAAGTAACCAAAGTCTTCGGGCAGTCGCCCTCATTATTCATTTAAGAAAATTCCCTTTCTGTTCTCGCCCGAGTGGTTTCGGGCTTCACAGCGGGAATTTTCTAAATTCAGGACATTCGGGCTCCAATGCCCGGATTAGCAGGGGTTAGGGGAAGAATCGTATAATAAGAATGAAATGAGGTTCACATTTATTACAATTTTTCCGGGGTTGATTGAAGACTTCTGTAAAGAAGGATTATTAGCGAAAGCGGTTCGGACTCGCAAGATCAAGGTCGAGACGATCAATCCTCGGGATTTTACCGCTGATCCGCATCGCACTGTGGATGACTTGCCTTACGGCGGAGGCCAAGCCGGAATGATTATGAAAGTTGAGCCGTTGGTCGCGGCGATCAGGAAAGCAGTCGGCTCCAAAAAATCTAAGGATACATTAGTAATCTTGCTATCGCCGAGTAAAAAAGTCTGGCAACAAAAGTTAGCGATTCAGTTTGCCAAAAGATATCAGCATATTGTTTTTGTCTGTGGCCGGTACGAAGGGGTAGATGCGCGAGTGGAGAAATATATCGATGCTAAAATCAGTATCGGTGAATTTGTGTTGATGGGTGGCGAAGTGGCTGGGTTGGCTGTATTAGAATCTATCGCGCGGTTACTCCCGGGAGTTATTGGCAATGAACCATCATTAACAGATGAGAGTTATGGTCAAAAATTTCATTTAGAATATCCGCAATATACTCGGCCGGAAGTGTTTGAGGGCAACAAAGTGCCCAAGGTTCTCTTGTCCGGCCACCATCAAAAAATCGAATTATGGCGGAAGCAACATAGCGCTCCTGTCATCCCGGACCGGATTGCCAAAGGCAAACCAGGATCCGGGATCCAGAAAGAAAAATAAACAAAAACATTTCCTTTTTATTTTTATGTCTAGATTCCGGGTCAAGCCCGGAATGACGAGAGGGATGGACTTTAAGCTAGTATCAAAATTTAAACCGGCAGGAGATCAACCGACAGCCATAAAACAACTGGTGGAGGGTTTGCGTAAAGGTTATCAACATCAAACTTTACTCGGGGTGACTGGTTCGGGTAAAACTTTCACAATGGCCAAAGTAGTGGAAGAAATTCAGAGGCCTACTTTAGTGATCGCTCATAATAAAACTTTAGCTGCCCAACTTGCGGCAGAATTTAAAGATTTATTTCCCAATAATGCCGTGCATTATTTTGTGTCTTATTACGATTATTATCAGCCGGAAGCTTATATCCCGAGAACTGATACCTACATTGCCAAGGACGCATCCATCAATGAAGAAATTGATAAATTACGCCATGCGGCCACTCAATCGTTACTCACCCGTTCGGATGTGCTAATTGTGGCTTCCGTTTCCTGTATTTATGGGTTAGGCTCGCCGGAAGATTATCGGAGCATTGCTATAGAAATCCGGACTAATAAAAAATATATTCGCGAAGCCCTGTTGCGTAAATTAGTGGATAGCCAATATAAACGCAATGATGTTAATTTTGTGCGGGGAACTTTCCGCATTCAAGGAGAAGTGTTGGAAGTTTTCCCGGCTTATAGTGATACGGCCTATCGCATAGAATTTTTGGGCGATACGGTGGAAAAAATTAAGCAGGTAGATTATTTAACCGGCGAAATTTTGGCTAATTTGGATGTGCTAGAAATTTATCCAGCAAAACACTTTGTGATGCCCCAGGAACGAATTGATCACGCTATTATCCAAATTGAAGAGGAATTGCAGGAGCGGCTCCAGGAACTAAAATCAGCCGATAAATTAGTGGAAGCTCAGCGCTTAGAACAGCGGACTCGTTATGATATTGAAATGCTCCGGGAAGTCGGGTATGTTTCTGGTATTGAAAATTATTCCCGGTATTTAGCAGGCAGAACGGCTGACGAAATGCCGTCTACTCTGTTGGATTATTTCCCGAAAGATTTCTTGATGTTTATCGATGAGTCGCATATGACTATTCCCCAGATCCGCGGAATGTACGAAGGCGATCATTCGCGCAAGATGACTCTAATTGAACACGGTTTCCGCCTACCTAGTGCTTACGATAATCGTCCCCTCCGCTTCCCCGAGTTTAGTCAGCATATTAACCAAGTAGTGTATGTTTCAGCTACCCCAAATGAATATGAATTAGAATTAAGCCGGCAAGTAGTGGAACAGGTCGTGCGTCCAACCGGTTTAATTGATCCCGAGGTAGAAGTAAGGCCAATCACTGGCCAAATCGACAATCTGATGCAAGAAATTGGCCAAGTAGTTGCCAAGGGTTACCGAGTGTTAGTAACCACCCTTACTAAAAAAATGGCGGAAGATTTAACCGATTTTTTGAACGAACAGGGGATCAAAGTCCAGTATTTACATTCCGATGTGGACACTTTTGATCGCATCGAAATTTTACGGGATCTGCGTTTAGGCAAGTTTGACGTGATCGTCGGTATCAACCTGCTTCGTGAAGGATTAGATTTGCCGGAGGTGGCGCTGGTCGCTATTCTAGATGCCGATAAAGAAGGATTTTTGCGATCCCGCACCTCGCTGATCCAAACCTTCGGTCGAGCTTCTCGGAATGTGGAAGGTCGAGTGATTATGTATGCCGATCGGATCACCGGCTCCATGCAAGCGGCAATGGAAGAAGCTGCCCGCCGGCGCGAAAAACAAATTGCCTACAATCAAGAACATCATATTACCCCTACTTCAATTGTGCGCAAGATTGTCAGTATTGCTTCGGAAGCAGAAACTGAAGCAGCCAAGCATGAAGCTGAAGAAAAACGTAAACTAACCAAATTTGCCAAAACTGCTCACAGTGGAGAGATTGAACTGCTAATTGCCGATTTGGAGAATCGGATGGATTTGGCTTCCAAAAATTTGGATTTTGAAACTGCCATTGAACTTCGCGATGAAATCGATTTTCTCAAAAATCAGATAAAATAAAACAGCTTATTAACGAGCTGTTGTAACTTAACATCCAGGAGGTGAAAGAAGTGACAACAGAAGAGCGCATCCAGACATTGGCCGATATGCAGAAAACGGCTGAAAAGGTGAAAGGATGGCCATTATGGCGTCAAGCCGTGCTTGGCACTAAGCACTTTACAGACGCAGAACTTAAGGCCTACAAGGCGGGCAAATCCTATGTTGATAGCGAGGACCCTCGCTCTTAACTTCTAAAACCAACTAAACCACCCTAAGGGTGGTTTTTACTTGCTGGATCGGCCGCCCATCAGGGGCCATTCTTCGAGAATGACAAAAAACACAGAAGCGACTGGCACGGCCAGAAGCATACCTAAGATGCCCATCAGTTTGGCTCCAATCAGAATGATAATAATGATACTGATAGGGTTTAAACCGACGGTGTGCTGCATCACCTTAGGCACGAGCAGCTTGTTTTCCAATTCTTGCACTAAAATATAAAAAATAGTTACCATCAAGGCAGTTGTCGGCGAAATAGTGAAGGCGATCAAAATGGCCGGCACTGCTGAAATAATCGGTCCGATAATGGGGATAATCTCTAATATTCCCGCCAAAATAGCTAAAGTCAGGGCATAAGGTATATTCATCAACCAGAGGCCGACATAAACCAACAGCCCGACGATAATGCCCAAAATGATTTGGCCGCGGAGCCAGCCGCCCAATTTTACGCCAATTTTATGGGCAATAGTGATTAAACGAGCTTTTTGTTTAATAGGGAACAAGGAAATAAAAAATTTCTTGATCCCATCTTCATCCAAAACTAGATAAAGAGTTAAAATAAACATCACTGCCAATGCCGCCGCTCCGTTGAAGAAGCCGATAGTAGTATTAAAGATGTTTTGCAAAAATCCGCCCAAAAAATTAGATAATGAGTTGAGAGTTTCTTGGGAAGCATTGAGCCAAGCGTCGTTGCCGAGGTTTTTGAGGCTAGTGATCAAATTGCCGAAAGTCTTGAGATAGTCAGGCAACATAGCGGCCAATTGTTGGATCTGAATGATCAGTGGCGGCACAATGAAATAAACCACTGCGCTAATGAGAGCCAAGATAAATAAATAAACCATAATCACAGCGATAACTCGCGGACACTTACGACGGCATAATTTGTCTATCACCGGAGAAAGGGCCGCTGCGATAATAACCGACACAAAAATAATAGCGATAATGTCGCGCACAAAATACAAAAACCACAGCGCCAATAAAACCAGAATAACTTTAAAAATGGAGCCAGTTGATATATCTAGAATAGTTTTTTGATTCATTGTTGTTATAGTGGAAGTAGAGTAAAGCGAACATGATGCTATCGCCCACATTATACATAATATTGATAAAAAATCATTGGAATTTTTAGAAATTAGTTTATCTGATCCCATTTATCCTGAATTACTAAAGCAGATTTTTGATCCTCCGGAGCGATTGTGGGTGTGGGGCAATCCAGAAATTTTAAATAATCCGGCCATAGCCATTGTGGGTTCACGTAAACCGAGCGATTATGGTGTCCGGGCAGCTGGGTGGTTAGCCCGGGGATTAAGTCCTCATGCCTATATTATTTCCGGTCTGGCTTATGGCGTTGATACGGTGGCCCTGACGGAGGCGGCCGATCCAGGCAAAGCCATAGCGGTGATCGGTTCCGGACTAGACAGAGATAGTTTTTATCCGGCCAGTAATTGGCAATTAGCCCAGCGGATCGTTGAGCATGGCGGAGCCATTATTTCAGAATATCCCATCGGCACGCCTCCCCTGAAACATCACTTTCCGGCTAGAAATCGGATTATCGCTGGACTGGCGTTAGGCGTGGTAGCAGTAGAAGCTGGTGAGAAAAGCGGAGCCCTGATCACTACCGATCTGGCTTTGCAATTCAATCGCGATGTGTTTGCTATAGCCGGGAGCGTCTTTGCTCCACAAGCAGTGGGTACTAATAAGTTAATTAAAGACGGTGCTCAAATTATTACCCAGGTCAGCGATGTGCTAACTAGTTTGGGTATCTCTGCTGCAGATCTTCCTATCCAGCCAAGGCTGGATTTATCAACTGTCGAACAAACCATCATTAATATATTGGCTACTCAAGCAGAGGGGCTATCAGTGAATGAGTTAACTAGCCGGGTTCAGCTTGACACCCAGAAAGTCAGTAGTACACTGACGATGATGGAAATTAAAGGAGTGGTGAAGAATCTGGGGGCCGGCAAATTTACCTGCCTGGTAAGTTAGTGTAAATATAATTTTGTGTTGGATAGATAAGCAGAAAGACCACTACTTGTGTTTTTAGCAAAAAGTATATATCATAAAATTAATGAACAGTCAAAAAAACATCTTTTGTGATATTTCTTCTCTTTCAAATGAAAGCGATGTGGAACAATTCTTTGTCATCAGATTATTACAATATCTTGGATATTCTGATAATCAAATAAAAACCAAAACATCGCTTGATGAATTTCTTATCGGAAAAGGGGCTAAAAACGAAAAGTATAAACCTGATTATGTTTGTTTTGTGAACAACAAACCAAAGATTGTAATAGACGCAAAATCCCCCCAAGAAAATATTAATAATTATGTTTACCAAGTATCGGGTTATGCTTTAGCCTTAAATAAAAAATTCAGAAACGAAAACCCAGTTCGGTATACAGTTTTGACTAATGGAGTGGCATTTGCCCTTTATAATTGGGATGAGGAAGAACCTATATTAATTTGTAATTTTGAAGATTTTAATGAGAATAGTGTACTCTTTAAAAAACTCATTTCCTTGTTGGATGTAAAACATGTAAAACATTTAGCTGGCAATGTAGACTTCTCGCTTCAGAATTTTTTGAGTAAACCAACTGTAGAAGAAGTAAAATCATCATTTAATAGATGTCATAATATTATTTGGAAAAAGGAAAAGATCAGTCCAACAGATGCTTTTTATGAATTTTCTAAGATAATTTTCGTAAAGCTTAGTGAAGATGCTCGTATACACAGATTAAAGAATGAAAATAAAGAACTTCGACGGACTGATTTTAAGTTTTCAACAGACTGGCTTGAAGAGCGGGAAATTGAAACAGAAAATCCACTAAGTTCAATTTTGTTTAAAGATATTTATGACAAGCTTCAAGAGGAGATTGATAAAAATAAAAAGAAACAAATTTTCCTAGAAGGTCAAATAGAGTTAAAAGCCCCAACAATCAAAGAGGTGGTTAGAGTGTTACAAAACTACGATCTCTATGCCATAGACGAAGACTTAAATGGCCGTATGTTTGAAACATTCTTAAACGCTACAATCAGAGGTAAGGAATTAGGTCAATACTTCACACCCAGAAAAGTCGTTAAGTTTATGACTAAGCTCGCAAATCTGAGGATTGTAAGAGAGAACGATAAAAACAAAATTGATAGAGTTCTTGACGCATGTTGTGGTAGTGGAGGTTTTCTCATTGATGCAATGGCAGACTTAACCAGTAAAGTCGAACTCAATAATAGCCTTATACCATATAAAAACGAACTTTTTACTCAAATAAAAACTGAGGCTCTTTGGGGAATAGAAGCCAATCCCAAAATTTCTAGGGTGGCCAGAATAAACATGTATGCGCATGGTGATGGTGGAAGTAGGATTTATTGTGCCGACTCATTAGATAAAAACATTTCTATCACTAAAGGCACTAATCCAATTATTAAGAAAGAATTAGAAGAACTAAAGAAACTTCTCGTGGAAGAAGGGGTTGAATTTGATGTGGTTCTTACTAATCCACCTTTTAGTATGTCTTACAGCCAAAAAGATAAGGATGAAAAAGAAGTCCTTTTACAATATGCAAATTCAGATTATACACAAAATCTGACCTTAAAAAGTGGAACAACGGAACTAAAATCTTCAGTAAAATCGAATGTTTTATTTATTGCTAGGTACAACAGTTTATTGAGAAAAGGTGGAAAATTACTAATTATTTTGGACAACTCTGTTCTTAACAGTTATTCTCATAAAGAATACAGAGATTATATTAGGAATAATTTCATTATTAAAGCCATTTTTCAATTACCAACTCATACTTTTGTTAATCAAGAGGCGGGTGGTATCACCTCAATTCTATATCTTGAAAAGAGAATATCAGCAGTACAAGAACAGCCCCCTGTTTTTGCAAGGGAAATAGAAAATGTAGGTCACAGTACATCAGGGAAAGAATTGTCCGTAGATGATTTTGATAATGTCCTGAAGGAATATAAAAGATACGAATTAGAGGGGAAACTCTATTTTAAAGGTGAAAAACCATTGAAGGATTATGAACACGATCTACTCTTTCTGGTCCCAGCCGAAAAGATTCCAGACAGATTAGATGTCTTTTTTCACCAACCAAGCTATCACAATCTTTTAAGTAAACTTCGCTCTTTGAGCAGTAAAGGCAAATGTGAAATAAAGACCTTGTCTGATTTTGAAAAAATACCGAACATAGACACAGAAGAAACAGATGATTCAGACGCGATATACAAATATATTGATATCAGCACCATTGATAAGGAGAGAGGTTTTATTATGGAGGATGATTGCGATGAAGGCACAAGGGAACAACTGCCTGATAGGGCTAAGCTTCTAGTTAGACAAAATGACATAATTTTTTCGAAACCATTTAGGTCATTGAAAAAAGTAGCTATTATTCCGTTGTCGTTAGACAAACAATTAGCTAGTAGTGGCTTCTACGGCATTCGTCCTTCAAATCGCGAAGAAGCTTGTATATTATGGAGTATATTCAAATCAAACTTGATACAAGTCCAGTTGCTTCATTTATCTAGCGGTTATACTCAACGGGAATTAAACGAAGAATATTTGAAAGAGTATCTTTTAATACCAATAACAAACAAAAAAGATGAACTTGCTAGAGCTATAGAAAATAGTATTTCTGAAGCAACTGATGCTCGTCAAGAAGAATTAAAGGCAATTAGAAATATCATCTCTGAACCAGAGAAATCAATAGAGTATATAAATTAAAATTCGTATGTCTGAATCAAAAAAATTAGTAGTAGTGGAATCGCCCACCAAGGCGCGCACTATCAGTCATATTTTAGGCAACCGCTACGTGGTAGAGGCATCGATGGGACATTTGCGCGATTTGCCTAAAGCTAAATTAGGCGTCGATGTAGAACACGATTTTTCCCCTGATTACATTATTCCTACTGCCAGCCGCAAAGTGGTAACTAAATTAAAAAATCTGTATGAACAATACCCGGATCTTATTTTAGCAACTGACGAAGACAGGGAAGGCGAAGCGATCGGCTGGCATATCACGCAAGCTCTCGGGATTGATCCGGTAAAAGTTCCGCGAATTGCCTTCCATGAAATTACTCGGGAGGCGGTTAAAGAAGCGCTGGAACATCCGCGGCAGCTTGATTTTAATTTAGTGGATGCCCAACAGGCCCGCCGCATTTTGGATCGATTAGTCGGTTATAAATTATCCCCACTGTTATGGAAAAAAATATTTAGGGGGTTATCGGCTGGCCGAGTGCAATCAGTCACGGTGCGGTTGATTGTCGACCGCGAACGCGAAATCCAAAAGTTTACTCCAGAAGAATATTGGAAGATCAAAGTTGTCTATCAAGCCAAGCAGGGAAAATTTACTGCCGAGTTGGCTACCATTGGTGATCAGCCAGCAGTAGTAAATAATCAAATTACGGCCGACCAGGTTGTGGCCGATCTTAAAGCAAACCCCTCGCAAATTACTAAATTAGTTACTGCAGATAGGCTAAGATACCCCGGAGAGCCCTTAACCACCTCTACCTTGCAGCAGCAAGCCGGAACGCGCTTTGGATTCAGTGTTAAAAAAACCATGCTCTTAGCTCAACAGCTTTATGAAGGAGTCGCTTTGGGTGAAGGCGGTCATGCTGGTTTAATTACTTATATGCGTACTGATTCGGTTAATATTTCTTCGCGAGTGATTGATGATATTCGCAGTTGGGTGGATCAACAATTCGGCCCGCAATATGTACCGACCAAAGCCTATACGTACAAAAGTAAAAGCAAAACTGCCCAAGAAGCGCACGAAGCGATCCGTCCATCGGTGCCGTCTCGGACTCCAGACAGCCTATCGCCTTTTCTATCTCCAGATCAGGCCAAGCTGTATCGTTTAATCTGGGAAAGAACCATGGCTTCCCAAATGGCCCCGGCCATTTTGAGTCAAACTGATGTGATAGTGACATCGACAGATAAAACTTTAACTGCCCAGGGAGTGCAGATCAAATTCCCGGGATTCTTTACTGTGCTCACTAAATCGCCGGTGTCAGAAATCACCCTGCCAGCCTTAACCCAAAATGAACCAGTACAGGCCCAGGAAGTGATGTCAGAACAAAAATTCACCGAACCGCCTGAGCGGTACACCGAGCCAGCTTTAGTTAAAACCTTAGAGAAACTAGGGATTGGCCGGCCGTCCACTTATGCACCGACATTAACGACTATTGCTACCCGGGGTTATGTTAAAAAAGAAAAACGCTATTTAATTCCCCAAGAAACTGGTTTTTTGGTGAATGATTTTTTGGCACAACATTTTCCTGATATTGTTGATGTTCATTTTACCGCCCGGATGGAAGATGATCTAGACGAAATCGCCGACGGCAAACGCAAGTGGCAAGATGTGATCAGGGAATTTTATCAGACTTTTGCTAAAATCCTAACCGAGAAGGAAAAAACATTATCCCGGCAAAATGAAGGTGAAAAAACAGACGAGGTGTGCGAAAAATGCGGAGGGGCGATGGTGATCAAACGGGGCAGATTTGGTAAATTCATGGCTTGCACCAACTTTCCTAAATGTAAAAACACTAAACCGCTCGATGAAAAAAGCGGCGCACCAGAGCCGGTAGAAGTCACCGACGTAAAATGCGCTAAATGCGGCAATCCGATGGTGAAGCGCAAAAGCAGATACGGAGATTTTTTGGGCTGTAGCGGGTATCCGAAATGCGATTATATCCAAAATCTCAATCCTAATAATGGCGAAGTGGGCGGGAGTTGTCCTAAATGCAGTAGCGGTAAGGTCGTAGAACGGCGCACCAAGCGAGGAAAGGTTTTTTATGGTTGCAGCGTGTATCCGAAATGCGATTTTGCCAGTTGGGACAGGCCAGTGCCAGAGAAATGCCCAACTTGTGGCGGTTGGATGGCAGCGTCTAAGACTAAAAAGGCTCCAGTATGCCAGAGTTGTGGTTTTGTCGATAAGGAGATTAAGGCTTAAAGTCTGGATTTTCTCTGAGTTTTAAGTTATTATACAAGCTATGAAGAAGGGTAAAGATCAGTCTAACCAGGCCAATTCTTTGCCTAAAAGGCTCTTGGCTCCACCTGGGCTCATTATGACCGGCAGTGTTTTGTTGCTAGTTTTGGCAGAAAAATATTGGTTTAGAGGAGCCTTAGCTGAAGATCTCCCTTCTGGCGATACGGCAGCCGGTTTTAACGTTTTTGCTGATCTGATTCAAGAAGCAGCAGGGCCGCTGGTGGGGGTGATCGCCGTTGCGGCGGTGGTAGCCGGAGGAATTATTTATGCTCTTTCCGGCGGGGAACCAGGGAGAGTTAAAATGGCTAAAAATGTTATTTTATCAGCTATTTACGGCCTGATACTATATATTCTTATGAAATGGTTAATGCAACTTTTAGGTACTACAGTTACTGATTATTTCTCCGATTTAACTAACATTGCTTGGGTGATGTTTGGTCCTAAGCTTGGCTAATTGTGGCGCTAGTGAACGAATTTATTGAGATTAAAGGGGCTTGTGAACACAACCTCAAAGGTGTTGATGTTAAACTCCCTCGCAATCAATTTATTGTGATTACTGGATTGTCTGGTTCGGGCAAAAGCTCGTTAGCTTTTGATACTATTTATGCCGAAGGCCAGCGCCGTTATGTCGAATCGCTGTCTGCTTATGCTCGGCAGTTTTTAGGAGTAATGGAAAAGCCTAATGTAGAAAGCATTACCGGGTTGTCGCCAGCAATTTCTATCGACCAAAAATCTTCTTCTTCTAACCCTCGGTCAACCGTGGGAACGATTACAGAAATCTATGATTATCTCCGTCTGTTGTATGCCCGGATTGGTCTACCACATTGTTATAAATGCGGCGCGGTGGTGGCCAAGCAGACGGTGGACCAAATTGTTGATCAGATCCAAAAATTACCTGTAAGCAAATTTGCTCTTCTGGCCCCGATGGTATCTGCCAAAAAAGGCGAAGGGAAAGAAGTTTTACAAAATATTAAAAAAACAGGATTTTTAAGGGCGAGAATTGATGGAAAAATGGTAGATTTGGATAGCAAAATCGAATTGGCTAAAACTCAAAATCATACTATTGAAGCTGTGATAGACCGGCTAGATCTGGCCCAAATAAATAATAACTCTAATCGCAGTCGCATTACCCAATCCGTAGAAACGGCTGTTCGTTTGGGTGAGGGGACAATTATAGTTTGGGACATAGAAAAAGATAAAGAATGGTTTTTTTCTGAAAGTTTAGCTTGCCCTAAGTGCAGTGTGAGCATTCCGGAGCTCGAACCCAGAAGTTTCTCTTTCAATAATCCTAAGGGTGCTTGTCCGGCTTGCACGGGATTAGGCATTACCAAGGAGATCGATCCTGAGCTATTGATTCCGAATAAAAAATTGTCCATCAACGAAGGAGCCATCCGGGCAGGAGGTTTTAGTATGAGCAGCGGGACAGGTTGGGTGCAAAAAATTTTGGAAGGAGTCGGGAAAAAGTATGGTTTTAAACTAGATCGGCCGGTAGAAGAATTTTCGCCCAAAGCTTGGCAAGCGCTTTTGTATGGTACTGGCGAAGAAGAAGTCGTGATACATCATCAAAGTACGCATGGGCGTCGGCTTAATGAATATGTAGTTAAATTTGAAGGAGTCATTCCTAATTTATTGCGGCGGTATAAAGAAACTGATTCCGATTTTGTGCGAGCTGAAATTGATAAGGCCATGATTGAGCGCATTTGTTCGGTCTGTAAGGGCGGCCGCTTGCGCCCAGAATCAGTCGCGGTTACCGTCGGAGACCAATCGATTGTGCAAGTTTCGGCCATGTCGGTGGAACAGATGGTCAAGTGGTTCGATCAATTGCAATTGAATCAGCAAGAAACTTTTATTTCCCAACAGATCCTCAAAGAGTTGAAAGAGCGAGTTAGGTTTTTAGAACGAGTCGGTTTAAATTATTTGACCTTAAATCGGAGCGCGACCACTTTGTCGGGCGGAGAAGCCCAACGGATTCGTTTAGCCACCCAGATTGGTTCTGGCCTGTCGGGTGTGATCTACATTTTAGATGAACCATCAATTGGCTTGCACCAGCATGATAATAATAAATTGATCCAATCATTAAAAGGTTTACGCGATCTCGGCAATACGGTAATTGTGGTAGAACACGATGCGGAAACTATTTTAGCAGCCGATTACGTGGTGGATATGGGGCCGGGAGCGGGTGATTTTGGGGGAGAAATTATTGCCGTGGGCACGCCAGGAGAAATTAAGAAAAATCCGAAATCATTAACGGGACAATATTTGTCGGGTCGCAAGAGTATTCCTTTACCGGCCCAGCGGCGTAAGAGTAATGGGAAAAAACTGGTGGTCCGTGGTGCCGCCGAATTCAATCTCCAAGACATTGATGTCGAATTTCCTTTGGGGTTATTAGTAGGAGTGACGGGTTTGTCAGGCTCTGGTAAATCGACTCTCGTGAATGAAATTTTGGCCAAAAAATTGACTAACGTTTTGCATGGAGCTCATCAACTACCAGGTAAACATCGGGTAGTGGAAGGGATTGATTATATAGACAAGATTATTACGATCGATCAATCGCCGATTGGCCGCAGTCCCCGCAGTAATCCGGCGACTTATACCGGGGTATTCACGGATGTGCGCGATCTGTTTGCTAAATTACCGGAGGCCAAAATCCGCGGATATCAACAGGGTAGATTTAGTTTTAATGTCAAAGGCGGTCGCTGCGAGAATTGCGCCGGCGATGGGGTAATCAAAATTGAGATGCATTTTTTGCCCGATGTGTATGTGACTTGCGATGTCTGTAAGGGCAAACGCTACAATCATGAAGTATTGGAGATTTGTTTTAACGGAAAGAATATCTCCGAGGTATTGGAAATGACAGTGACTGAAGCGCTGGGTTTCTTTCAAAACATTCCGGCGATCAGAAATAAACTGAGTGTTCTGCAAGAAGTAGGTTTGGGTTATATCAAGTTGGGCCAACCGGCTACTCAGCTATCCGGAGGGGAGGCGCAAAGAATTAAATTAGCCGCTGAACTGTCTCGCCGCAGTACTGGAAAAACCCTCTATGTTTTGGATGAACCCACTACCGGACTGCATTTTGATGATATTAAACGGCTGCTGGAAGTACTGAATAAATTAGTGGATAAGGGCAACACGGTTTTAGTGATCGAGCACAATATGGATGTCATTAAAACGGTCGACTGGATTATTGATTTAGGTCCCGAGGGCGGGGATAAAGGCGGCGAAGTTGTCGCCGTAGGCACTCCAGAAGATATTACTAAGGTTAAACAAAGTTACACCGGCCAGTATCTAAAAAAAGTTTTAGGTTGATGGTTGCTCAATTAGTTCTAGAAAGTTGGTTATGATTCAGGTACGATTTAAACCAGATTTGGGGAAGATGCCGCGGCAGCCGGGGTGCTATTTGATGTCTGACAAAACTGGCAAAGTAATTTATGTGGGCAAGGCGGTAGATCTCCGCAAACGAGTGGCGTCTTATTGGAACAAAACTAACCAGCCGATTAAGACCAGTAAACTGTTGGAAAAAGTAGCCAAACTGAATTTTATGATCACCGATACCGAAACCGAAGCTTTGATTCTAGAAAATCAGTTAATCAAAAAGCACATGCCCCAATTCAATATTCTACTGCGGGATGATAAAAGCTATCAGTATATTAGGATTGATCTTAATCAGCCCTATCCGGTGATTGAGGTGGTGCGCAATCCACGCACAATTAAAAAAGAGGCTCGGGTGCGCTATTTTGGGCCCTATACCAGCGGATTGGCGGTAAAATATACTTTACAGTTGATCAATAAAATTTTTCCGCTGTGTGCTAATGCGGCCATTTTAAATAAAAATGTGCCAACTTCATGTCATTCTGAGCGTAACGAAGTGAAGTCGAAGAATCTACGAGCACCAACTTCGAGATCCCTCGACTGCGCTCGGGATGACAAAAGAAAAGGTGGGGTGAAACCCTGTTTGAATTGGCATCTGGGCAAATGTCTGGGTGTATGTGTCGGACAAAGTTCCAGTGCCGAATATCATCAAGTGGTGCATGAAGTAATCGATTTTTTGAGCGGTAAGGCCAAAGATTGGCGGAAGTATTTGCGAGAGCGGATGGAAGCGGCTGCGGCGGGCAAACGCTTTGAAGACGCGCTGAAGCTCCGCGAACAAATTGCCGCCCTTGATATTATTGTTTCCAAGCAAAAAGTGGCCCAGCCGGATGAATTGATTAGTCAGGATATTTGGGGCTGGCTGGTAACCTCCGAACAGGCGGTGGTGACTATTTCGAAGATCAGACAAGGAAAAGTAATCGATTATCAAACATTTGTGTTGCGTTTGCCGATGGAAATCAAGTTAGACGAATTTGTCGGGGAAGCGCTCCGGTCAATTTATTCCGCCACCCTGGATAACTGGCCGAAAGAAATTTTATTGCCGCATTTGCCTAAAGATAGGGTGGCGTTAGAAAAATGGTTGAGTAATTTAGCCGGTCATACCGTCAGAATTGCCGTGCCGCAAAAGGGGATTAAAAAACAATTATCTCTCTTGGTGCAAAAAAATGCCGTAGAACAAGCCAGCGCTAAAGTTGGCGCCAATTTGCAAATTAAAACTGCCCTCACCCGGCTGCAAAAGTTATTGCAGATCAAACGCCTCAAGCGGATTGAAGCGTATGACATTTCTCATTTGGGCGGGACGGCCACCGTGGGTTCTATGGTAGTATTTGTGGATGGCAAACCAGCCAAAGCGCAATATCGGCGGTTTCGGATTAAAACCGTGCGTGGGATTGACGATTATGCGTCTTTGGGCGAAATGATTTATCGCCGCCTGCGTCCGCGGCGCTTAGCCGACAAACGATTTGCCGAAAATCTGCCCGATTTGATTTTGATTGATGGCGGTAAAGGGCAATTAAACACTATCATTCGCCAAACCAATCAAATCAATTTACCTAATCTCCCTAAGATTATAAGTTTAGCTAAACGGGAAGAAGAAATTTTTGCGTCCGATCAAGCTACGGGGATTAAATTATCTTTGAGTTCGCCGGAACTGCAACTATTACAACGAATTCGTGACGAAGCCCATCGCTTCGCGATTTCTTACCAAGCTGTGTTGCATAGCCGGGAGTTACGAGGCACCACCAAGATCCCCGGCATCGGCCCGGCCACGCAGAAAAAACTAGTCAAAGTCTTCGGAAGCTTGCGGGCCGCCCGCCAGGCCAGTCTAAGTGAGCTAGAAAAAATAGTTGGACAAAAAGCCCGCCTGATCAAAGATAATTTGTCAGATTCTGCCAGAGGTTTATGATAAATCTATGCATCAACATCAATTAAAATTAGCTGGGTTAGTAGCAGGGGTCATTGTAGTGGTAGGAGTGCTAAGCATACTAGTATTCACTCCGGACGGGATTAGTGGGATTAGCGCTGATATTGGGGAGAAACCTTCCTTAGAAGGCTATGCTTTGATTTCTAAGCCAGTTTGGGAAGATGCCGTTATTAAATTAAAAAGCTATCAAGAAGCAGATAACAACACAAGAGAACAAATAATACAAGAGGTATTACAGGTGTTAGAATCGGCCCAGGTCAATTAGTGTCAAGTTGTAGGAAATAAGCTGCTAGAGCCCCTTTCTGGATGGAAAGGGGATTATTTATATATTGACATAAATTTAGTAATGTGATATAATTTAATTAGTAAAGTCGGTATAATAAATAGTAAGAGATGGACACAATTAACCCTATCCAATCAGATGCTTCAGCCCAACCCGGAGGAGACGGCTCTCTTTTAAAAAGATTTCTGTCTGAAAGCGAAACTGCCCAAATGAACATTCTCAAGCCGTTCAAACTGGTTAGTGGGGTTTTGGGTGATCTGCGCGAGCGCGAACGAGAAGTATTGGTTATGCGCTACGGTTTATCTAATAGTGAAGCCAGTAAGGAAACGCTAGAAAGTATCGGCCGGCGTTTTACTGTGACCCGGGAAAGAGTCCGCCAAATTGAACACGCTGCCTTAAAAAAGGTGAGCAAGAAATTTTCCGGATCATTGAAACCAATTATTAAAGCTATTGAGAGTTATCTTCTGGCCAATGGTAATATTGCTGAAATGGAACACTTGGCTCAATATTTTCATTTGCAGCCAGACAATTTAGATGCTCAGCTTGATGCCAAAGCTTTACGGTTATTAATGGATGCCTATGATAAAGTAGTCCCGCTCAAAAAACAACCTTTGTTTAAAGAAGGCTGGGTAGCCAAGACTATCACTCAAGATTTATTAGTTCAAATTGAAGCTCAGGCGCAAAAGACTTTAGAACTCTCCGGTAAAGCTATATCCGAAACAGAATTAGTGCGGCAAATCAATCAACAATTACCCAATATTGATAGCGCTTTGATCGCCGGGGTTTTCAAAGTCAGCCATAAGCTAGGCTTAGATCATCAAGGAGCTTGGGGTTTATCGGCTTGGCCGCTGGTGATGCCGCGGCGGATCCGCGATAAAGTGTTTATTGTCTTAGAAGAAGCTGGCAAACCGCTGCACTTTGAAGACATTACTCGTTTAATCCAAAAAAGATATCCATCCGAGAAAAAAGTATTGAATCGGACTGTTCATAATGAACTGATTGGCGACGCTAGATTTGTCCTAGTAGGGCGCGGGATTTATGCCCTGAGAGTCTGGGGATATCAACCCGGAGTCGTGGCGGATGTTATCAAGCAAATATTACAAAAAGCAGGTCGGCCGCTAACGGTAGGAGAAATAGTGGCGGAAGTGCTGAAGAGCCGACAAGTGAAAAAGAATACTATTATTGCCAACTTACAGAATCACGCCTTGTTCAAAAAGGTAGCTAAATCTACTTATGTATTGTCGGGTGATCCATCTAACCCCGAACCCCATGTTAATTAAGGAGACACACTGATGGAAAATCTGTCAGGAATTATTTTATTGGTCGGTCTCGCCCTAGGGTGGATAGTGGTTATTTTGGTAGCTTGGTGGTTGCTGTTTAGACGTAAATTGATGACTCCTCGGCGCGTAGAAGGGCCTCGGGTAGATACTACCACTGGCGCAGTTTTGTTAGCCATTGATGTACCGAAAGAAAATGATAAAACCCCTTTGGCAGCCGAAGCCTTATTTTCCAGTTTGCACGGTATTGGTGAAAGCCGATTAAGTTTCGAAATTGAAGCTAAAGAAAAATCCATCCGGTTTTATGTGTGGGTGCCGCTGGCCTTGCGCGGATATGTCGAAAGTCAGCTGTATGCCCAATACCCCAATATAAATATTATGGAAATGCGCGATTATGCTGATCCGACCAAATTACCGGAAAATCTCTTTGCGGTAGCCACGGAATTAAAATTGGGTAGGTCGGATCTATATCCCATTAAGACTTTTCTGAACTTCGACGTTGACCCTTTGGCCGCTATTACCAGTACGTTGAGTAAACTAGAAGAACATCAGCATATTTGGATTCAGTTGATCGTGTGGCCGGAAGGGAATAAATGGCGCGATCGGGCCGTCCGATTTATTAATGATGTCAGAACTGGGAACAAACGGGCTACCTTTGCTAAAGCCGTATTGAAAGAGATCGGTTTACTGATGGGTGAAGTAGTGGGGACTATCTTTAAAGGCGGGACTTATCAACCCACAGAAAAAGTAGCTAAACCAGTGGAGTTATCGGCAGGCATGGAACAGGCCCTAAAAGAAGTGGAAGCCAAGAGTTCTAAGTTGGGTTTCAGCTCTACGCTACGGATAATTGTTTTAGATCGGCAACCAGAATTGGCGCAAAGTAAGTTACAACTGGCAGTCGGAGCTTTCAAACAATTTAATACTAACAACCTCAATTATTTTGAAGTGGGGCAATTTGTAAATGATCAAGCTGGGATTTTGTCGGCCTACAGCCAAAGAAGTCCGGGAGTATCTAATTTTATTTTAAATGTGACAGAATTGGCCAGTATTTATCATTTGCCGAATGTGTCGGTAACCACACCCAATATTGTCTGGGCTGGCTCTAAAAAAGGCGAACCCCCGTCTAATTTGCCGTTGGAAGCCAGTATTCAATCCACCGAATTAACACTGCTAGCTAAAACTAACTTCCGGGGTAGTGAGGAAAAGTTTGGTATTAAACTCAAAGATCGGCGTCGGCATGTTTATGTAATTGGTAAAAGCGGCGTGGGTAAATCCGTGCTTTTAAAGAATATGGCGATTGATGATATTAGAGAAAATCGCGGCGTGGCCATGATTGACCCGCACGGAGAAGACGTCACGGATGTATTAGACTTTATACCTAATTATCGAGTGAACGATGTGATTGTATTCGACCCGGGCGACCGTGATTTTGCGGTCGGGTTTAACATGTTTGAACTAGCTGATCCGAAATATAAAGTAGTAACTGCTTCCGGTATCGTAGGCAGCTTTAAAAACTTGTTTGCCGATTCTTGGGGCCCACGTTTGGAATATTGGCTGAAGTCGGCGGTTTTGGCACTGATGGATTATCCTAACGCCACTTTGTTGATGGTGCCGCGTATTTTTACCGACAAGGAATTCCGCGGCAAGGTATTAGAAAGTATCCAAGACCCCATGATTAAATCGCGCTGGACGAACGAATGGCCCAAATTAGATCCGAAAGCCCAGGGTGAGGCCATTGGCCCGATTTTAAATAAGGTCGGACAATTCTTGTCCTCCCCGGTTATTAGAAACATTGTCGGTCAGCCGAAATCCAGCATCGACTTTAGAAAAGTAATGGACGAAGGCAAAATCCTGCTGGTTAAATTATCTAAAGGAATTATCGGCGACGACAATTCCAATTTATTGGGATCGATGATCGTGACCCAATTCCAGTTGGCTGCTATGTCCCGGGCCGATATTCCACCCAGTGAGCGTCGGGATTTCTATTTATATGTGGATGAGTTCCAAAACTTTGCTACCGATTCGTTTGCCACGATTCTTTCAGAGGCGAGAAAATATAATTTATCGCTCACGGTGGCTAATCAGTATATGGCTCAACTTTCGGATGAAGTCAAAAATGCCATTTTCGGCAACGTCGGAACATTAATTTCTTTCCGGGTCGGGGCGGATGATGCGGATGGTTTGATGAAAGAATTTGCACCAATATTTGATGCTAACGATCTAGTTAATTTAAACATTTATAATATTTATTTGAAATTGTCAGTCGATGGAATGACGATGCCGGCATTTTCTGCACAAACCTTGCCGCCTCCCGCCGACCATAATCATAATACGGAAAAAATCATTGCGCTGTCGCATGAACGTTACACCAAGCCAGCCATTTTTGTGGAAGAAAAAATCAAAGAGCTATTGGAAGAAACGGCGGCAGGCAGTGCCTATGTCCCGCGAGGGGAAACACCTAGTCGTAGTTATGGTAATAGCAGTGGTTATACTAGCAACAGCGGCGGCAGCCGACCTTTGCCTAATCGGCCAGTGCCATTTCGGCCAGCCTTAAAGGTTGATCTGCCGGGCGCTACTGACATGAAAACAGCTATTCAATCCGCTCAAACGGAAGTAGTAGTACCGCCAGTACCTAGTCAGGCTCGAGAGCCACGGCGCGAAGTGAAAAGAGTTTACCCTAGAGGTAGAGTCAAACCTCAAGAAGCAACACTCAAGAATTTGATTTCTGCTATTGAGAAGAATAAACCTAAATCTAATCTGATCCATGATCTGCAAGCCAGCGGAACTAAGCCCGGATCGACTCCGCCACCTCTTGCTCCGAAAGCGAACGAACTCAAAGAAAACGAATGGATTTCTTTGGAAAATCTTAAAAAACAATCAGACAAAAATCAGCCCCCTCAGCAGTAATCTGCCCTATACCTTATAATAGAAGAGTGGATAGTTCAAAGGCGGCAAACAGGATAAAACAATTGGTAGAGGAAATCAACTACCATAATTACCGGTATTATGTTTTAGATAAACCGGAGATTTCCGATGAGCATTACGATACACTTTACCGGGAATTGGTTGATTTAGAACAGCGATTCCCCAAGCTGTTATTAACCGATTCGCCCACACAAAGGGTCGGGGATAAAGTGAAAGCCGGTTTTCAGGAAGTGCGCCATAGTAAGAAACGCATGTCGTTGGATGATGTATTTAGTTGGGATGGTTTGGATGAATTTAACGACCGCGTTGTTAAATTACTTGGTAAATCACCGAAGTATACTTGTGAAATTAAAATCGATGGTTTGCAGATGATTCTGACATATAGAAACGGTGAATTAGTGCAGGCCGCCACACGCGGTGACGGGGAAGTAGGAGAGGATGTTACACATACGGTGAGAACTGTGCGCGACATTCCCCTAAAACTAGTCCGGCCCTTGGATATCACAGTTAGTGGAGAGATTTATATTGAAAAAGACGAGTTTATTAGAATCAATCAGGAACAAACTAAATTGGGCCAAGAAAAATATGCCAATCCGCGTAATTTGGCGGCGGGAACAGTCCGGCAACTGGACCCTCGGATTGCTAGCGCCAGAAAATTATCCAGTTTCTTTTATGATCTATCCGGCGACATTACCGTGGCCAACCAAGTTCAAATGTTTGAGGAATTGAGAACTTTGCGGTTTAAAATCAATGAGAATTTTCGGTTGTGTGAGAGTCTGGCCGAAGTTAAAAAATTTATTGAAGAGTGGGGGATAAAGCGCACTAAACTTGCTTATGCTACGGATGGTATCGTAATCAAAGTGAATGACGTTGCTCTGCGCGATAAATTGGGAGTGACGGCTAAATCGCCGCGCTGGGCAGCCGCGTATAAGTTTCCAGCCGAACAGGCGGAAACAACCATAGAGGATATAGTTGTCCAAGTAGGCCGGACAGGCGTTTTAACGCCCGTAGCGGAGCTCCGGGCGGTTAGGTTGGCAGGCAGTACCGTGAAAAGAGCAACTTTGCACAATGAAGACGAAATTAAGCGGAAAGATATTCGGATCGGAGACAGTGTAGTGGTGCAAAAAGCGGGCGATATCATTCCGGAAATCGTCAAAGTGATTCGTCATAGTAAAGATAGTTCGGCCTGGCGGATGCCCCGAATTTGTCCTATTTGCGGCGGAAAAGTCGAGCGTGTAGATGGTGAAGCGGCGCATCGATGTGTAAATAAGAGTTGTTTTACTATTCGTCTTCGCGGTATCGAACATTTTATTTCGCGAGATGCCTTTGACATGGAAGGGCTGGGTGTTAAAAATGTGGAAGCTTTTCTGCAGTTGGGATTGATCAAAGATGCGGCTGATTTGTTTGATTTGCGCGCAGAAGATATTGCCGGATTAGACCGGCATGGCGAGAAATCCGCCGAAAATATTATTAAAAGTATTCAGGGAAGCAAGAAAATTTCTTTGGACAGATTTTTATATGCCTTAGGCATCAGAAATATCGGCAAACAGACAGCGATAGATCTGGCTAATCATTTTCACACTTTAGAAAAGATGAAGACTGCTACCGTAGATCGGTTGATAGCGGTAGAAGGAGTGGCGGAAGTAGTGGCTAAGAGCGTCTATAATTATTTTCAGGATAAAAATAACCTTAGATTTATTGACCGATTATTGGAGGCCGGGATTACGGTTAAGAATGTTCAATCCACCGCTCCCGGAAAATTATCCGGCAAAACTTTTGTGTTAACCGGAACATTGCAGAATTACACTCGCGAACAAGCAAGGGATTCAATCCGGGCTTTAGGTGGACGCGTGAGTAGTTCAGTGTCTCGGGAAACTGATTATGTAGTGGCAGGGGAGAACCCCGGCAGTAAATATACCCAAGCCCAAAAACTTGGCGTCAAAATTCTCTCCGAACCTGATTTAATAGTGCTCTTAAGGATATGAAATTACTCCTTTTTGATATCGATGGCACACTCATAAAGAGCGGTGCTGATGGTGCTCATCGGGCCTCTTTTTCATATGCGACAGAAAAAGTTTTTGGTGTGGCTGTTAATTTAGAAGAGGTACCAACTGCCGGGAAAATCGATTCACAAATATTGATTGAGTTCTTGGGGACGAAAGGTATTAGTTCCACGGAAAGCAAGGGAAAATTAGATTTGCTTTTCGAACATATGGTTCAGTATTTTAAGAAGAATTCTATAGATTTAGAAAAATTTGTTTTACCTAATGTTGTAATCACTTTACAAAAGTTGCAAGGAAGGAAAGATTTAATTCTTGGCCTTTTGACTGGCAATGTAGAGGAAATAGGTTGGATGAAGATGGAAAAATCAAATCTAAGGAAATTTTTCCAGACAGGTGTGTTTGGTAACGAGGCGTTAAAAAGAACGGACTTAGTAGTAAAAGCTTTAGAAAAAGTTAGAAACTACGAGATTCAATTAAATGACACTTACATTATCGGCGATACGCCGCTGGATATTAAGTGTGCCCAAGAAACAGGTTGTTTATCAGTTGCCATACCAAGCGGTTCTTATTCAGCAGAGGAACTTGCAAAAGAAAAGCCGGATTATCTTTTAAAAGATATTGCTGAATTGACCGATATTCTTTAATCTCATCAACAATAAAATCTGTTAGAATGGGAGTGATAATAATAAAGTTGTCCCGATGTCCCGATCCAGTAAGTATCGGGAAGCGGGACACATCTAACGATGTGGAGGGATTATGGATTGGAAGAATAGAGATTACTTCAAGTGGACAATTATTGGGGCTTTGATCGTTTTCGCGCTTAGTGCCGTAGCGTATGTCTATGCTTATTCGCGGACGATGCAGCCGGCCTCGGCTTTTAGTGTGAGTGCCGAAGGCAAGGTGGTGATGGTGCCAGATACCGCTAAATTTACCTTTACGGTAGTAACACAGGGCGGTACTGACCCGGTGAAATTACAGAAAGACAACACCACTAAAGTCAATGCCATCATCAAATATCTACAAGATCAAGGTATTGATAAAAAAGATATTAAAACAGAAGGATATTATCTAAATCCGCAATATAGCTATCCGGTATGTCGGGAAGGAGCCTGTCCTCCGCCTAAGATCAATGGTTATGAAGTCAGAAACATCACTTCTGTTAAAACTAAAGATTTAGACAAAGCCGGTGCGCTACTTTCAGGGGTGACCGAAAAAGGCGCCAACGAAGTTTCTGGTCTCGAATTAACTGTAGATGACAAAACCGCCGTCGAAAATCAAGCTCGGGAAGAGGCGATGAAAAAAGCCACCGACAAAGCTCGGTCAATGGCTAAAGCCGGTGGATTTAGATTGGGTCGCTTGCTTTCGATTGATGAATATTCTCCAGGCGGTGTAACGCCGATGTATGGCTATGGTATGGGGGGAGGAGAAAAAACTATTTCATCCCCGACCCCAGCCGTAGATGTGAACGTGCAACCTGGTTCTCAAGAATTTATCGTGAATGTTAATCTGAGATACGAGATCAGGTAACCAAGCCTCTATAAATTAGATTTACTAGTCCTAGAGTTGATTTTTTCTCTAGAGTCTGTATATTGAAATTACCAAATTTCTCAAAAAGAGAGAGGTGAACCTTGTGAATAAGAATAATAATTACGACGATCCAGCGACAATTGCCGCAACAGTGGCCCCATCGGTGTACCGGATCACTACATTTCTTCAAAATCAATCGGGCTGGACTGGAATGGGTCTAGTTCTGCCAATGGAAGCTGCGGGAACATATTTTCCCATCGGTAATATCAATACCAGTCTGGCAAGCACGCTCCATGAAGAGTTACTCTCCTATGTCCGGCTTTGCAAGCAGAATTACACTACCATTGATATGCGCAAATCTGAAAATGCCGGAGAGACTGCCTGGAAGATTATCAATGAAGTTGGTGGATTCCAGGGTATTATTATTCTGGCATTATCTAGCGTTGATGGTTCGGAGAGAGAAGAGTTCTGTCTGGCACACATTATTTCTGCTCCTGGATATGCTCAGGACTTGTGGAAAGTAGCAGAGCAAGTGTTGCTCGAAGATGGGCAGTAAATTAAAACACAGACTGCTAAAGCGCTTTGATCGAGGCCTGGGAATTACCAGGCCTTTTTTGTATCATTGGGAGAGTCAAAACTTCAAGGTATAATAATCTTATGAGTTTAGATGAAAAAGAAGTCCAGTGGGTGGCCAATTTGGCCAAACTGGAGCTGACTGACGCTGAAAGTGTGCAATATGCCGACCAACTATCAGCCATTTTGGGGTATGTGGCCGAGTTGCAGTCGGTTGACATCAGTCAAGTTGAGGCCGTCGGGCAAATCACCGGGCTGACTAACCAACTGGCTCAAGATGAAGTGAGGGAGGGTAGTATTCCGAGAGAAAAACTATTGGTGAATGCGCCAGCGCAAGAAAAAGGCTACATTAAAGTAAAAAGTATTTTTGGCAGAGCCACATAAAGAATTAAAAATTGTCATCCCGGACCGGATTGCCAGAGGTGAATCAGGATCCGGGATCCAGGCCTAGATTCCGGATCAAGTCCGGAATGACACAGAGTAATATATGAATATTGCGGAAGCGAAAAAAATAGATTTAACCCAGTGTTTAGCTGACATTAAATTAGCTCAAAATAAGCTAAATATTTTAATTTCTGTAGCTGATAAACCTAGTAAGCTGGACAAAGGCATTTTAAATGTACCCTGTTTAATAAAAGACAACATCACAACATTGGATTTTCCGACCACTTGTGCTTCTAAAATACTCAAGGATTTTCATTCTCCGTATGAAGCAACTGTGATAACGAAATTGAAACAAGCCGGGGTCTGGGTAGCCGGCAAGGCAAATTTAGACGAATTTGCCATGGGTGCATCGACGGAAAATTCTGCGTTTGGTCCGACTAAGAATCCAGTGGATATAACTCGAGTGCCGGGGGGCAGTTCGGGCGGTTCTGTGGCCGCTGTGGCGGCAGGAGTGGTGCCATTTGCCCTCGGGAGCGACACAGCTGGGTCGGTACGCCAGCCAGCAGCTTTTTGCGGTGTAGTGGGCATTAAACCCACCTATGGCCGTGTTAGTCGCTATGGATTAGTGGCGATGGCGAGTTCTCTGGATCAGATCAGCCCTGTGGCTAATACAGTCGAAGACTGTGCTTTAGTTTTACAAACGATTGCCGGTAAGGATGAACTAGATGCAACTTCTTTAGATGCCCCCGTGCCTAATTATGTACAAGAAATTAAACAGGATATTAAAGGACTCCGGATCGGCGTTCCAGCTGAATGTTTTGATACCGGCATTGATGCAAACATTTGTACGGCTGTGCAATCCGCTATCCAGCACATGAAATCTTTGGGAGCGGAAATTATTGATATTAATTTGCCTTACACCAAGCAAGCGTTAGCTACTTATTATATTATTCAACCGGCAGAAGTATCGGCTAATTTAGCGCGTTACGACGGAGTAAAATATGGATTGTCCGCGGGTGGTGATGACAAAATAGAAACCATTACTGAAATGTATCGAAAAACTCGGGCGGCGGGATTTGGCCCGGAAGTAAAGCGGAGAATTATGTTGGGCACTTATGCCACTTCGGCCGGATTTCGCGATGCTTATTATGATCGAGCCCGCAAAGTTGCGACATTGATCAAACAAGATTTTGACGAAGCTTTCAAAAAAGTGGATGTAATTATCACGCCAACCACCCCCACTACTGCCTTTAAATTAGGCGAAAAAGTGAACGATCCCTTGGCGATGTATATGGCGGATTTGTTAACCGTATCCGCTAATATTGTCGGCATTCCTGCCATCTCCGTTCCTTGTGGCATGATTGAGGGCTTGCCGGTGGGTTTGCAAGTTATGGGGCCTCAATTAAGCGAGAGTTTAATTATGCGAACGGCTTACGCTTTTGAGCAATCCACTCAGGATATGCCGTGGCGCCAAGAACTAATTATTAAACAACAAAGCTGGCGATGACAATATGGTATTTATTGATTATCTTAGTGGTCGGTTTAGCATTGCTGTGGCTAGTTACCCGAGGATTAAAATCGCGGCGAGGGTTATCTCACCAGGATCAGGCCTTAGTAACCGCTAAATGGCGGGAGGTGGAGAAATTGATGGAACAAGGTCGCAGCAAAGAAGCTATCTTCGATGCCGATAAACTGCTAGATTTTATTTTTCGTAAGATGAATTTTTCTGGAGAAACTTTTGCTGATCGCCTGAAAGCGGCGGAAAAATTTCTACCCAATTATCAAGATATTTGGGGAGCCCATAAATTAAGAAATAAACTCGCTCACGAAATAGATTTTCAACCTTCTCTTCACGAAGCCCAGCAAGCTATCGCTACTTTTGCGCGGGCTATCCGAAAATTAAATAGTTAGTCATGGATAAATTAGTTCCTACAATTGGTCTGGAAATTCATGTGCAATTGGCGACTAAAAGCAAAATGTTTTGCCGGTGTGATAATAATGCGGAAGGCAAAGCCCCGAATACCGTGGTTTGTCCGGTGTGTATGGGGTTTCCGGGCACTCTGCCGGTAACCAATGTCGTGGCGGTGGAGTGGGGAGCGAAAGCGGCGCTCGCTTTGGGTTGCCAAATCAATGCTTTCCAACGCTTTGATCGTAAAAATTATTTCTATCCCGATTTGCCCAAGGGCTATCAAATCTCGCAATTTTTCTTCCCGGTAGGCGAGAATGGTAAAATTACTATTGATTATCTGCCGGAAACCGGCCAGGACAAGGCAGAATTTACTACGAGAATCAAACGCGTGCATTTAGAAGAAGATGCCGGCAAGTTAGTCCATGCCAAAGACAGCACCTTGGTTGATTTTAACCGCTGCGGCACGCCGCTTTTAGAAATCGTGACGGAGCCGGATATTCATAGTCCTAGGGAAGCCAAAGCCTTTATCCAGGAACTGCAAAGAATCGTGCGAGCGCTGGGAATCTCACAGGCGGATATGGAAAAAGGTCATTTGCGCGTAGATGCAAACATTTCCATGGCGCCAATTGGTAGTAAAACTTTAGGTACCCTGGTCGAATTAAAAAATATGAATTCTTTTCGTTTTGTTGAAAAAGCTCTCGACTATGAAGTGAACAGACAAACAGAAGTGATTCAAGGAGGCGGGAAAATCATTAAAGAAACGCGGGGATGGGACGAAAAGAATAACACCACTCTGGCCCAGCGCAGCAAGGAAGAATTCAACGATTATCGCTATTTCCCGGAACCGGATTTGCCTCCCATTGTGTTGATGGAGCTGGACATTAAAAAATGGCAGACTGAACTAGTTAATTTGCCGGCGGCTTTGCGCCAAGCGGCAGCAGAAAAAGGATTGTCCTATGGCAGGACAGTTGAATTGCAAGAAGCTGGCCAATTGGCGCGCTTGATCAATTTATTACAAGTTGATGATATTAATTCCACACTAGCAGCTAATTGGATAGCCAAAACATGGACGGATGATAATCAACTGATCAATTTTTTGCAGACTATCGAGCAACATAGTTTATCTACCGGTGAAGCCAATCAATTATACGGTTTAGCGAACAAATCCGGTCAACTTCCAGGAGAGTTAGTTGGTCAAATTGAAAAGATTGATACCGCTACGATTGAAAAGGCGGTAGCTGAAGTGTTGGCGGTACACCCGGAGGCAGTGGTGGAATATAAAGCTGGAGAGAAAAAGGTAGTTGGGTTTTTGATGGGTCAAATTATGGCTCAATTACACGGAAAAGGTGACGCTGGGAGCATAAAATCTGTTTTAGAGGCTAAATTGACGGAATAGATCATTTGTGGTATAATTAAAGGGAGTCAAAAAGGAGGGAACTTTATTGGCTAATTTAGAAAAGATGGCTTCTGGAAACGAAAATCCTTACCATTCTCCGATCACTCCTGAATTTTCTGGATCAAAAGAACCAGCGGGCAATAACGGGTTGGTTTCGGAATCACAAACAGAAATATCTCGACATGAAGCTGCCCCAATCGATATAGATGGAGAAAATGTTTTCCCGGAAGATGAAACGATCCAAGAGGGAATCCATTCAGATGACGCAGACGAACGGGAAATGGCCAAAACATTAGCCACCCGTTTTCATAAAAACAAAACCAGCCGGCTAGATTTAGATGTAGAACAATTATTTATATTGAGTGAAGCTGGTCTAATCGATATAACGCCACAGAAAATGACAGATTTGTTGACTAAACTAAAACATCAAGAAGAAGATCTGTTAAACTAAAAGTAGGGATTAACTAAAACAAAAAATGCTCTGGGGAGTAGTTATCACCATTCTAATTTTAGCCGGACTTGCTGTAGGCGGGTATTTTTTATCGAAGAATCGTAAGCAAAGCTCTGTCCGCCAACAGGCAGCTGCCGCTCTGAAAAGAAAACTCTTTCGGATTACTGTTCCCAAGGGCGATCCGGAAACAGACAAAGCCAAAGAACTCAAAGACCTGATCGCCCCAGTCGAGGTGTTATTGCGCAACTTGCATGCGATGCAAGAAACTTTGCGCGGCGAGTACCTTACCCTAGAAATATTAGCTACCCAAGGATTTATCTCATTCTATGCCAGCGTACCGGGCGCACTGGCATCGTTATTGGAGAGACAAATTACAGCTCAGTATTCTGAAGCCACAGTGGAAGAAGTGGACGATCCCAATATTTTCCCTAAACAATGCGCTACCGCCGCTGTGCAGCTAGCTTTGAAGAAAGACTTCGTTTTTCCTATTCGAACTTACAAAACTTTCGAGACTGATACGCTCAATGCGCTGACTAATGCTTTGAGTAAATTAAACGAGAGCGCCGAGGGGGCCGGAGTGCAGATTTTAGTTCGTCCGGTGGACGATAAATGGCAAAAGAAGGGACAATTTGTCGCTAGCCAAATGAAGGCAGGCAAATTTTCTGATGATTCGTTGGCTCAAGGCGTGCTGAAGGGGATTGGAGGATTGTTAGTGCCCGGGGCAAGTAAAACCAACGATAAATCCAAACCAGAAGAGCTTAAACCGCTGACATCGGCCCAAGAAAAAATTATTCAAACGATTGGCGAAAAAGCGGCTCAGCCAGGTTTTGAAGTAGTCATCCGGTTAGTCACAGCCGCAGCTACTCCCGAAAATGCCAAAATTAACTTAAATAATATCCTGAGTAGTTTTAGCCAATTTACTTCCGAGACCAACAGATTTACTATCGCCAAGTTGCCAGAAGAAAAAGTGATGACACAGTTTATTTTCCGGTTATTCAGTTTAGGTAAGCCGGATATTCTCAACACCGAGGAAGTGGCCTCACTCTGGCATTTGCCGACAGCCCGGCTAGAAACGCCAAATATCCGCTGGATGCGCGCCAAGAAACTACCGCCGCCCAGTAACTTACCAAAAGAGGGGATTACCTTAGGAAAAAGCGTCTATCGGGGAGTAGAAGCGATCATTAAAATGGAAGATGATGATCGGCGCCGGCATATCTATTGCATTGGTAAAACCGGGACGGGGAAAACTACTTGGATGCAGAATTTAGCTTACCAAGATATTATGGCCGGCAAGGGCGTCTGTGTCGTAGATCCGCATGGCGATATGGCTGATTGGTTGCTGGCGCGTATTCCGAAAGAACGTGTGGATGACGTGATCTTGTTTTATCCTCCTGATCTTGATCGTCCCATGGGACTCAATATGTTAGAAGCCAAAACTTCTGCGCAAAAACAGGAAGTCGTTGCCCAATTGATTGCTATTTTCTATAAATTATTCGATCCTACTGGCAGCAATCAAATCATCGGCCCGATGTTCGAGCATTACATGCGTAATGCCATGCTCGCTCTCTTGGCGGATGACGAAAACGGAACTACTCTCGTAGAAATCCCGCGCATGTTCACAGACACCGAATTTCGCAATCAAAAGCTGGCTAAAGTGACAGATCCGGTGGTTAAACAATTCTGGTTGCAAGAATATGCCCAATCGCAACGCGGTCAGCAGTCGGCGGATATGTTGAGCTATGTGGTTAGCAAAATCGGCCGGTTTATCAGTAACGATATGATGCGGAATATTGTCGGGCAGACTAAGTCGGCCTTTGATCTGCGCGATATTATGGATAATAAGAAAATTCTGCTAATCAATTTGGCCAAAGGCCTGACGGGAGATATCAACAGCAACCTGCTCGGATTTATTTTGGTGTCTAAGATTCAGATGGCCGCTTTATCACGGGCAGATATTCCGGAAAGTGAGCGCCAAGATTTTTATTTGTATATTGATGAGTTCCAAAATGTAACCACGGATTCAATTTCCATTATCTTATCAGAAGCCCGCAAATATCATTTAAATTTAATCGTCGCGCATCAGTTTGTGGCACAGTTGGATGAAAAGATCCGTGAGGCGGTTTTGGGAAATGTGGGGACTATGGTAAGCTTTACTATTGGCGCTACGGATGTGGAGGTGGTCGGCAAGCAATTTGCCCCGGAAGTGAGCGCCAATGACCTGATTAACATCGAAAATCGCAACGCCTATATTAAATTATTGATTGATGGGGCAGTCAGCAAGCCATTTAACTTAACTGCGCTGCCGCCGATGGGGGAGGCCAGACCAAAAGTGGCGCAAGCCCTGAAGAATTTGTCCCGCTTGAAATATGGCCGGGATCGGAGAATAGTAGAGACAGAAATTATCCGGCGTAATCAGCTTCCGCCCAAATCAGCTAATCCACCTAAAACAGGGGATAAACCTACTTCTGTCTAAGTAAAAATATTGCCAAAAATCACCTAAGGGTGTATAATTATATAGTCTGAGAGCATAAAAATAAACATTTTAAAGATATGACTGCCAACAAACAGCTCGAAAAACTGAGGGGACTCGTAGAAACAGCTTCGGCTAATATTGCCGCCGCAAAACAGATTTTAGCAGATTTATTAGGAACTTCGGTTTCGGAATTGGATTATCAAAATAAGGCTGGCGGTTTGAATACGGACGGCAAAGTGATCGAGGGCGTCTTTGACGGCCAGTATATGATCGATAAAGAAGGCAAGAAGTACCCAGTGCCGGCTAACTATGCTAGCAAGTCTAAATTAGTGGCTGGAGACGTGCTGAAGCTAACTATTGCAGACGATGGTTCGTTTATTTATAAACAAATCGGGCCAATAGCCCGCAAGAAGATTATCGGCACTTTACTGCATGAAAATGATGAATACAAAGTGGTCGCGGGCGGAAAATCGTACAAGGTGCTCTTAGCTTCGGTCACTTACTTTAAATTGAATCCGGGAGATGAATTAACGATTTTAGTGCCCGAAAAAGATGATACAGAATGGGCGGCGATCGAAAGTGCCATTATCGAACCGACTAAAACCGCCTAAGCCCGTAATAGATATCAAATAGACCTAATGTCGCACAAGATACATTGTGCGACATGTTAGATTCATTCCCCCTTTCTTTATTTTGGGTAAGTAGATTATGATGTGATTGAATAAATCGATGGGACTTAGCAGCCTGATCGGAATAGCGAAATCCGATCAGGCGCGCCCTTCGCCCTTGAACCTTGTACGCGGTTTGGCAGTACAAATAAAAACTTAGCCTCGGTAGGGAGAAGGGAGGCCCTGTATCCCCCCTTACTCCCTCCGAGGTGCCCCTAACTAAACAAAGCCACCCCCACCCAAATAATGGGGCCCTGTCGCATCCTTTGCGACAGGGTGTTTTTAAAATCAAAACTTGACGGTATACATCATGTATATTACTGTTAAAAAATTTTAGATAACCGGAAAACGGATTACCAATTAAAGTCAGGTTGTTCTAAAGGATTTTGGTTGTCGGTATAAAATTGGTTGGCGGGAGCCGCCGGAATAATCACATTCCCCCATTCCGTGTCAAAAAGTGGAACGGGATTTATGGCAGTGCGACTATCCTGCTTCGACTCGGAAGCGAGGCGAGCTTTTTTAATTAAATCTACTTGAAAATGCAAATGCGGATTGACTGTACCAGTTTTGCCTAAATGGCCGAGTAGATCCCCTACTTTAACCTGTTGGTTTTTCTTCACGGAAATATTTTGCAGATGACCGTAAGTAATCTGGTAACCATCACCAGAATCGATAATTACAGTATTTCCAATTTTTTTACCGGCGAAAATGACTTTTCCGGTAGAAGCAGAAACCACTTCTATCCCCTCTCTCCCGGCAAAATCAATCCCATTATGGCGGTCGCCCCATTCGGGATATTTCACATTGTAAGGCTGTTTAATGGCCTCTAACGCCCCGAACCAGCCATAAACGAACCAAGTATCGGTTTCGGGATTTCCAGCTACAAATTGGCTATTCTGAATGCCGAATTTAATTTCGCTTATGCCTGCAGTCCAAACTATTCCAGGGGTCTGATCATCTACACTACTCCAACGAGAAGCTGTGTTAAAAGGCAAGGATAGTTCCAGTAGAGGTAATTCTGTTATTGCATTAATTTGGCTGGCCTGGGAAGGTAAAACAAAATTGGGCCAGAAAACTATGCCCAAAGCTAGCCAAAATGTAACTAACAGCCGTTTATTCATAAGAAGCTACCTTATCAGAAAACCAGCTCCCAGTCAATGAAAATATTGATATTTCCGCCAAATTGTTTTATTATCTGTTTATCACTGATTCTTGACAGCAAAATTTTTTGAAGGAGTGTGACGAAATGTTCACGCAAAATAATCCTGACCAATTCGAACCTGGCAGGCCAAAAGGTCACAAAAACTTGTCACCCTGCCGCTCGTCCGGCTGTATGACCGATATTCTTGGGATATTTGTGCTTTTACTGCTAATACTAGCAGCGATACTGCTGGGATGAAAAGGAGACGGTGAATGGACATTGTTCATATTGGTATTATTGCCGCGATGGCGATCGTGATCATCTGGGGGTTCGGTTGGTATTTGCTTATAAAAGCAAAACAGCGGAAATCAATCAAGGACGCCAACGCGAGGCAGTGCAAATACAAAATCAACCCCGAACCTGGAGCCAAGCCTCCCGAACCTTTTCCTAAACAAATCCGCCAGAAGGAGTGATGATTTTATGTCGCAAGATCAAAACGCGAATGCGACCAAAAAACAACACATTGAGGTTTTTCATGGTGACCATGTGGAAAGCGAAGCCAATCACTGGATAAAAAATAATCCACAATGGTTTGCTAAGGATATTAGCCTGAGCCATACAGTTAGCTCCACCATGGAGACGACAGACTTGAACGTTCCCTATACTGTAGTAGAATCTAGTCCCGTATTGGCTATTCTATTTGAGTCTGTCGAATAGAAAGCAATGTCCCAAAAACGCTTATTTTCTTTCCAGGCCCACACTATGTGGGCTTTTTATTTTAACAACTGAATAACTTTTTTTAAGGAAGATAACCAGTGTTCGCCTAAAGCCGATAAAGGAATTTTGATAGTTTTTTCGGTTATTTTCCCATTCAAATTACTAATAGCGTTCAGAATGTTGCTGTCTTTCACTACCGTATTTAAAATGACACTGATAATCTGTTCGGGGGTTCGTCTAATCCCCGCTTCGTTGCGCGATAACATCGAGACAACTTTTTGGGTTTCTAATGCCGTGATTTTCAAATCGATCAATTCGAACAGATTCAACACTTCTTTTGGCAGTTTGCCGAATTTGACTTCTAACTCTGCGGCGGCGTCTTTTAATTCGTTGATCGTTTCGACTAAAGCCAATTGTTGATAGGTTTTGATCCGCTGAGCCTCATTGTCGATATAGGTAGCCGGGAGATAGGCCGAAATGGGCAAATCTACTGTGATGGTATCTACTCGCGGTTTGTAGCCGGTTTTTAATTCTTCAATCGCTCGGTTAAGGAGTTTAGTGTACATCGTTAACCCAATGGCGCTGATATGGCCATGCTGTTTTTTCGACAGCACTCCGCCAGCTCCCCGGATCTGCAAATCCCGGAGGGCTATCTGATACCCGCTCCCTAGTTCTGTGTGTCCTGCAATGGTTCTAAGCCGTTCCAGGGCCTTTCCGGCCAGCTTCCCGGGATGGTAATAGAAATAGGCGTGAGCCTGAACTTTACCGCGCCCGATCCGGCCGCGCAGCTGGTGCAATTGAGATAGGCCGAAATGGCTAGAATTATCTACGATCAATGTATTTACATTCGGATTATCTAGCCCGTTTTCGATAATAGTGCTGGCCACTAAAACATCATATTTGCCGGCGCTAAAATCTTCCATAATTTTTGCGAGTAGGCGTTCCGGCATTTGTCCATGGGCATATACAAACCGCACTTCCGGCAAAACTTCCTCAAGTTTATTAGTCATTGAGGCGATGGTTGCCACGCGGTTATGCACAAAATAAATCTGTCCGCCGCGTTTAATTTCCTGTAAAACCGCATCCTTCACCGCATCCATATCAAAAGGCGCCACCGTAGTTTGAATAGGCAGGCGATTAACCGGCGGAGTGTCGATCGTACTAATATCGCGGATGCCGGATAGGGCCAAGTTAAGCGTGCGCGGAATCGGGGTAGCCGTCATACTTAAAACATCCACTTCCGCTCGCATCATTTTTAACTTTTCTTTATGGCGGACACCAAAGCGCTGTTCCTCGTCGACAATAATCAATCCTAGGTTGGCAAATTTAACATCTTTTGAAAGCAACCGATGGGTGCCGATCACAATATCGATTTCGCGAGTCTTTAATCCTACTAAGACGCGTTTTTGTTCAGTTTGTGAGCGGAAACGGCTCAGCGCAGCAATGTTAACGCCAAAAGGCGCTAATCGTTCCGTAAATGTTTTTAAATGCTGTTCTACTAAAATGGTAGTAGGAGCCAAGAAGGCCACTTGGAATCCGGAAGTAACTGCTTTAAAGGCGGCCCGGATAGCTACTTCCGTTTTACCAAAGCCCACATCGGCTACCAGTAACCGGTCCATCGGTTTAGACTGTTCCATATCACCCAAAATTTCTTGGATAACTTGTTCTTGGTCGGGGGTTTCTTGATAAGAAAAAGAATCGGATAAAGCCTTTTCCCAAAACTCCGGACTGTCGAAAGAAATCCCCTCTTTCAGCGCCCGTTTGGCGTACAAATCTAGTAGTTCTTTCGCAAACTCTTGGGATTCTTTGCGGATCTGGCTGACTAAGCGTTTCCAACTTTGCGAATTCAGTTTGGATAAAGTCGGTTTTTCGCCGGCCGGTGAAATATACTTACTGATCTTATCGATCTGATCCATCGGGGCATAGATTTTATCTGCCCCCGCATATTTAATGATTAAATATTCTCGGGCGACGCCGTTTACCGTCATTGTCGAGATATCAATGAGCTTACCGATACCATAATCGACATGCACTACGTAATCGCCTTTTTCAATTTGGGCTAAAAAGGCCAGCTGTCGTTTTTTTGGTGTCGGTTTGGTAGTAGCAGATTTTTCCACAATCGGAGAAAAAATTTCTTTATCAGTCAATAAGATAGTTTTTAAAGACGGACTCATAAATCCGTCGACATGCAAAGCCGGGGTGATGATTACCGACTGATCAGAAATTTCGCGATCAAATTTAATATCATTATCAGTTAGGGCGGGTAAGATCTGAGCTTCTTTGTTGGTGGTAAGAATAATTTGCCAACCCTCGTCGGTATATTTAGTTACCTCATGAATTAGTCGGTTTAAATCATTGGCGAATAAGGGGGCTTCAGTTAGATCAAACCGGACTGAGTTTTTTTCGTCAGCGGCTATATTAACAAGATGCCAGGCCGCCAAACCCTCGAGTTGTTTACTGATAGTGGTTAAAATACCGTTGTCGCGTTGACTGTCATTGCTTTGGTAAAGCTCATATAATAATTGGAATAACTCGTCAGCTTGATCGAAAACTAAAATATAATCTGTCGAATGAGCTTCGATCACATCCAGTAAATAATTGCTCATCTTTTCATTTTTCAATGAGGATACGGTAATTTCGGTGCGGGCCGATCCAGTTTTGTTATTTACTGGGTCAAAATCGACGATACTGGTGATAGTATCTCCGGAAAATTCTAAGCGCACCGGGGAAGCAAAGTTAACCGGATAAATATCTAAAATTCCACCCCGCATGGCAATTTCTCCCGCCTGAAAAACTTTTTGCTGGCGATCGTAACCGGCAGCAATGAGGGCAGCTAGGATTTCTTCTGGGTTTTTATTTTGATTAATTTCGAGAGTGAGAATCTGTGCCGGATTAGTCAGAGGTTCGATCAGCGCCTGCACGGAGAAGATGAACAAACCGGGTTCGCCATTTTTTAAGGCATGGGCGGTCAGGGTGCGATTTTGAAAATTATGAATATATTGTTGACGATTGATTTGTTCTGATTTTAGATCCGGATAACCATAAACGGGACGATCGGTTAATTGTTGGAGCCCTCGTTCGATGGCGATCTGATCGCTCTCATTTTTGACAATGTAGATAACTTTTTTTGGACAATCGGTCAGAGTGCGCGACAACAAAAACAACTTCCCTAAATTAGTCAGGCCAGTGATATAAACTTTGTCTTTGCGCGAACGGCTAATTAAGGATTTGTACGCTTCTAGACTACTGAATTTTTGGGCGAGAGCAGAGAGAATCGGATCCACTTCCTTATTGACCTTTATGTTATTATATGGTATAATTAAGAGATAGTTCTTTGAATTTTTTGCTGTGGTATAATTATCTGTTTGTTCCAAATGAGCAGCAGATATAGAAGTTGGCAGAATCTTGCTTGCGACTTTTTCTCACCCTACCCTCCTTGGGTGGATCGTCGCAGGCAGGATTCTCCCGGCTTCTTTCGTGGCGCCCCAACCCAAATATTTTTTTTGGGGTTTGGCAAAAAGCTTTACAGCTCGGCACCATGGATACTTGGGGGGAAAGGAGTTAGGAGGGCGCTAGTCGTCCCTCTTAGCTTACAAAGTATTCCTTGCTTTGTAATCCTGGCCTCGTCCAGGATCTTTTAATAATTTAGAAAATTTTTATTAATAATTTCGATGGCTGCTGGGATGGCAACTTTTATTTGTTTTAATTGCTCAGCTGTGAATTTCCCTAGCACATGTGCGCTGGTCAAACTCCGCTCTAAACTAGCTGCACGTGCAGCGCTAGTTCCAGCGGCTGCCCTAGCTCTTATCGGAAATCCAATACCGATCTTAAGGCGGGCAATTTGATCGGTTTTTAAATTATCTATAACTGATTGCAGGCCGCGATGTCCCCCGCTGCTTCCCTCGGCTCTATAGCGCAACTTGCCGGCTTCCATATCCAGGTCATCCATAATTACTAATATGTTCTCTGGAGGAATGCCGTGCTTTCGAGAAACAGCTTGCACAACTGTGCCGGAGTTATTCATAAAAGTTTGGGGTTTAAGTAATTCCCAATCAGCGGATTTAGTAAAAAGAGCATTATATTTTTTGCTGGTTTTGAATTCTAGTCCCAGTTCTTTCGCCAATGCATCCGCTACCATAAATCCAATATTATGGCGAGTTTTGGCGTATTGGTTCCCTGGATTACCTAATCCGACTATCAGTTTCACTTTTCGTCTTGAGCTTCTTTGAGTTTTTTATATTCTTCGCTGATTCTTAAACTATCTTGAGCACTTTTTTCCCTTGCTTCGCGTTGACCGCTAGCATTAGTTTTGTCATACGTATCCTGATTTTCTCGTACACGATTGGTACGAGCCGTTGATTCTACTTTGCGTCCGTGGGGAACAGGAAAAAGACCCCTCTCTATGCGCATTTCCATTTGAAGAGAATAACCAATTAGGCTTTATAAACTTCAGTGCCTTCCTTAGTGGGCTGGTCAGCTTTGATGCCTACTATATCACCTTTATTGGCTGAGTCAACCGGAGCCTTTTCAATCTGGATAGAATTGATAGTTTGGGTGGTTTCATCGCCACCTTTAACAAACTTAACGGCATCGCCCACTTTAAGCGTGTCCCGTAATTCAATTATCGCTACTCCGATCTTGTCGTAGTAGTGAGTGACGGTACCAATCAATTGGTTAGCCATTTTACCTCCTCCCATGGGTTAGGATATGACGAATATATTATAGCACAGGCTTGAGGTTGATTATGCCATATCTGATGTGGAGGATTTGATGATTTCCCAGCGGATAGGAGCGCCGGTCATGGGATATTTAATGCGCAGCTTCTTTCCAAGATAGCGCAAATAAGAGAAATGTAATTCTTCGGGGTAGTTTACTTTTAATTTAATGGTAGGCGGATTTACAGCGATCTGACTAGAAAAGTAAATTTTTGGCGGTTTGCGCCGACCTTTTGGTGGGTTAGCCGCATAAGCGTCGCTGATAATATTATTCAAAGTTTTACTGGGAATTCTAGTATTTAAAGATTCCCAGACTTGCATAATGGCGCCGATAACTTTATCGGTCCGTTGGCCAGTGAGGGCGGAAATATATACACGCGGCATCCAGGTAAGAAAATTAAATTTATCGTCCAGATAAACATCAAATTCGGCAGTTACTCGGGGGTTCTTTTCGATCGCATCCCATTTGTTAACTACCAGAATGACGCCTTTCTTTTCTTCTTCAATAATCTGAGCGACATGAAGATCTTGCGCTAGTACTCCTTCGGCAGCATCGATAACTAACAAAACTAGATCAGCAGCTTGAACCGCTTTAATCACCAATAAAGAGCTGAATTTTTCGATGCCCCGATCAATTTTACCGCGCCGCCGCAGTCCGGCGGTATCGGTCAGTTCTAGGTCGATTTTTCCCGTGTCCACCACTGTTCTTACAATATCTCGGGTAGTGCCGGGCAGGTCGCTGACAAGAGCTAACCGTTTCTTGGCTAACTGATTGATTAAAGTAGATTTGCCTGTATTCGGCCGTCCCACGATCGCCACCTTCACTGTCGGCGTAGCCATAGTATTCCGAGCGGATGGCGATATTTTTGGTTTAGGCAACTTGGTTAATTGGGCAACCACCAAATCCAGAGTGTCTCCGACGCCTTTGCCAGAAATGGCTGAGATCAGAATAGGTTCACCCAACCCGAGTTTGTAAAATTCATGCAGGGCATTGTCATATTTATTCCCTTCAGCTTTATTGACGACTAGCACTACGGGTTTGCTCAATTTACGAATCAATTCAGCGGCTTTCAAATCTTCAGTTTGTTGGCCAGTCTGAGCGTCAACCATAAAAATAATTAAATCAGCCCCTTCTAGGGCAACTTTAGTTTGCAGAAAAATATCTTTTTCTAATTCCGATTTGGCGTCCAGCTCAACACCGGCGGTATCGGCAATAATAAAAGTCATTCCATTCCAAGTAGTGTTTTCGTAGAGAACATCGCGCGTGGTGCCGGGGATGTCGCTTAAAATCGCCCGATTTTGTCCGATAATTTTATTAAACAAAGTGGACTTGCCCACATTCGGCCGTCCCACGATCGCCACCACATAATTTGATGTAATATTATTCACTAGATTTATTTTAACTTATTTAACTGCGATGCCCTCACTTGCGTGAGGGCCGATTGTTGTCAGTTCTCTGTTCGAGCAGATTCATGCCTGTGACCAGACATATAATTGCTATGGTCCATGCCGCATAGTAACTAACCCACGGCCTTACTGAGCTAGCAGGATCCCAGATGAATTCTCCTACTATCATCACGCCAAGACCTAGAATAATGCCGCATACAATCAGGAAATATCCGATAACTGAAACTGAACGTTTTTTCATAAGGTGCGCACTCCTGTGTCAGAATAATCCCAATCTATCAGAATACTAGCTCCTGTAAAGAGTTTTCCATCCCCCTAAATGCTAGACGCTATCCCCAGATGCTACCCTACAGGGGTTCGATCCAGTTGTAGGCTTTTAAAGCCCAGTCTAGTAAATTCTTTCCTTCGGTAAATCTATCTGGACTATTTAGAAGTACAACGATAACAGTCTGATTGCTCTCTCCCTTGGCAGCGACGACCAGCGATTCGCCAGCGTTATCGGTGGTGCCGGTTTTTACTCCGATGATATTCATATACTGTCCGACTAATTTATTGGTGTTAGTTAAATTATGTTGCAATTTTCCATAAATATCGGTAACGGTAGTTTTTTTAACCGCTACAATATCGCGAAAAGTTTCATTACTGAGGGCGATACCGGTTAATCTAGCCAGATCCCGAGCGCAAGAATAATGATCTGGTTCATCAGCTCCCCAGGTGTTAGTAAAATGAGTACCGGTTAATTTTAACGAAGCTGCCAGCGCGTTCATAGCGACAACAAACTGTTCTTCACTGCCGAAAGTTCCTTCCGCTAAAGCGTAGGCGGCGTCGTTAGCTGACTCGATTAAAGCGCCTCGCAAGAGATTATCTATGCTCATTTTTTCCCCGACTACTAAATACATCCGCGAGCCGCTGACCTCGTTAGCCGCTTCTGATACGGTGTAGACTTCATCCAAATTTGATTTACTGTTTAATACCACTAATGCAGTCATTATTTTAGTGATACTCGCAATCGCCATTTGTTTATCGGGATCTTTGGCGTAAAGAATCTTACCGGTATCTAGATCCATTAGGACAGCGGAAGTAGAATCGATCACCGGATCGGGGTAAAGGACATCCCGGACCGGTTCCGTATGTAAAAATTGAGCCGCTAGAGTATGTAAAGAATACGCTTGCGGATCCGTCAGAATCCCCCAAAGATTGTCTTTCATCACGGCAGTGGAGCCAGTGAGGTAATTCAAGATAACTAATAATATGGCAACTGTTTTCATATTTATGGTTCCTCCCCTTACGGAGGGGAGGTTAGGTGGGGAGTGTTTATCTAAACTCCCACCTCCCCTCACCCCTCCTCGGGCAGGAGGGGAAGATCATAGCGGTTACTTAATAACTTTTAAGCCTAATTCTTTTAATGTAGCAGCGTCAACTTCGCGCGGGGCGTCCATCATCGGATCGCGGGCTTTGTCAGTTTTGGGGAAAGCGATCACTTCTCTAATATTCGGTTCGTTAGCTAAAATCATCACCAAGCGATCAATGCCGGGGGCGATCCCTCCATGAGGCGGAGCGCCGTATTTAAAAGCCTCCAACATATGGCCGAATTTAGATTGAATTTCTTCCTCGGATAATCCTAAAATCGAAAATACTTTGGTAAGAGTTTTGGGATCGTGGATTCTAATACTGCCAGAGGCAATTTCGAATCCGTTTAAGACAAAATCATAAGAACAACTGATCACTTTTTCCGGCTCGCTGTCCAAAAGGTCTTCCTGTCCTTCTTTAAAAGCAGTGAAAGGATGGTGGGAAGAATCTAACTTGCCGGTTTTAGTGTTTTTCTCAAAGAGAGGAAAATCTATAATCCAGGCAAACGCTAATTCATCGGGATCGTTTTTGTCTTTGCGTAAATCCGGCTTATCGGTTTTGTATTTTTTCATCGCCTCAGCGTAAGTTAATCTAGGCCAGGGCGTTTTAGTAATTTCTTTTTCCGGAACCACTTTTTCGATCAGGCCGGTAAATAATTCTTCGGTTAACTTTAAGATGTCCTCTTCTTCGACAAACGACATCTCTAAATCTAATTGGGTGAACTCAGGCTGGCGGTCGCCGCGGTTGTCTTCGTCCCGCATGCACTTGGCAATTTGGTAATATTTATCCAGCCCGGCTACCATCAAAAGCTGCTTGTATTGCTGGGGGCTTTGTGGGAGAGCGTAGAACTTGCCAGGATAGATTCTAGAGGGCACCAGATAGTCCCTAGCCCCTTCTGGTGTGGCCGAAGTGATGATGGGAGTTTCTATTTCGGTAAATCCACGTTCATTAAGAAAAGTGCGCATATAAGTAATAACCTGATGGCGCAAAAGAAGGTTATTTTTCATCCGTTCGTGACGCAAATCCAAATAACGGTATTTCAGGCGGAGCTCTTCGTCAGTCACTTTTTCTTGATCGATTTCGAAGGGCGGCATTTCCGCCGCGTTGATGATTTGTAAGTCGTCTGCCTGTACTTCAATTTCGCCGGTTTCTAGTTTGGGATTACGATATTTTTCTCCCCGTTTGACCACTTTGCCGGTAATAGCTATCACAAATTCTGGTTTGATGTCTTTAACTAAGTTGGCTTTATTCTCATCAAAAACTACCTGGATGAGGCCAGTCACATCCCGGAGGTCCATAAACACAATTTGGCCCATGTTGCGGATGCTATGGACCCAACCTTTGAGTGTGATAACTTCCCCAGTGTGTTTTAATGCTTCCTTGGCTAAAACTCGTTCCATACCGATTATTTTTACTTTTTAATCATAACATATACAAAGCTACCCATATCTGTTAGGATAATTTATCACGATGCTATTCTTCACCAAGAAGGAGGTGAATGTACTTTGGTAAAAACATATCCTATTCCAGGCTTTATGATCGGAATAGTGAATGCTCCCCTGGGCGAGATAAATAATCTCTATCCAGCCTTGCGGCAAAGGATCAGATTAACTGAAAATTTCTGTGACCCAGATTTGCCAGACGAAGTCCAAACAGCTCTGCGAGGAATGGAAGTAAGCGGTGTCTTCTTTGGCGAATCTCTCATGGAAGAGGTTGCGGAAGTAGCTGAATTTCCGGGAGTAGTAGCCACAGTATATGCCACAGAGGTCCAAGAGAATCTGGCAACAGTCGGTAAAACTCGGGAAGCCACCATGCTTGGCGAGAAAATCCAAACCCCGGTAGACATGCTTCTGCTCACATCGGAAATGTTCGAGCTCATTTATCCGTCGTGAAAAACCGTATCCCTTGTTCTTACCTTGCATTAACAGAAAACGCCCCATCCCGGGGCGTTGCCTTAAGTTTTATAAGTTACTTGCCGATGAACATGCGGGAGAGTGAATTAAAGATGTTTTGTAGCACCGGAAGAATGCCAGGAAACACTACTACCAACAGAATCAGCCATAACCAGTTGCGTTTGATGAGATTCCACATAAATCCAGCGACAGCAAAAAAGATGATCGCCGAAACAACCCACTGATACTGCACCGGGAATACCGAAATAAATTGATTATAGATGGTAAAAATCCGCTCAAAGATCCCGGCAGTAGCTTCTTCGGTAACTTTATTGGCTATAACATTGACAATTTCGTTTTCCATATTAAAAAGTTAGCACTAACACTTTCATTTAACCAGAAAACTTAAATAATTAAAACATACCCGCCGGTTAGGGCGGGTAAAATTGATTTCAGCCAAGCAATGTTTTTGTTTACATCTAACTTTTATGATTATTCATAGTGACTTCAACTTGGTCAACGTCAGCTTTTTTGAGCAGCTCTAGTGCTGCTTCAAGTTCACAATCATTGTTTGGAAGATGGGCAGTTAAATCTAGATCAATCTGCCACCCATGTGTATAGGGACCCCAGATATAGCAGAAAGTTATATGACTTTCCAGAGACTGATTATTTCTAATTAAGGGGATATAACCAGTCATAAGCTTTTTGAGGTATTTAAAACCGAAATCGTCTTTTGGTAGTCCTTCTGGATTATTTACACTAACCTCATAGCTTGAAGCTAGTTTCTTGAGAAGTCTAAACAATTTGTCCTGACAAACCATCGAGTTAAAGGCACCAGTACTTCTCTCGGTCGCTCTTAGATGGACAACACCGAAATACTCCTTAAGAACTATGACCGCTTTTAAGGGCAAAGACACTTTTAGGCTATCTCTAATAACCGCCAAAGGCAGATTATTTTGGGCTGCCCAGTAATTCCAGGCTTCGGCAACCAAGAATATATCCTTTGAACTGATAGAATAATAAACTTGGGTGTTTCCCCATTCGTTAGTGTCAAGCTGGATTGGCGAGGAAGTAGAATCAAACCCCTTTTGTTTGCAGATTTTTTCCAGATATTCAACAGTAGTTGGGATATTAACTCTACAGATTTTTTTGTAAGGACTGACCCAAATTGTCAGGTAACCCCTAAAATTAGCTTTTTCCACATCCCGTAAAAAATATTTTATTGGGAGAGGATATTTGCGCTTGCTCACATATTGGAATTCATGTTTCCGATTCCATGGTTTCCGGCGGCTCCAAGTTTTTCCGATATAAACAGTGGGTTTAAAGATTGCCCCACAGGGGGAGGAGGGTATTTCTATCCAATATGTTACTCTGCCGTTGTCTAATCGAGCGCTCAAGCCGAACCAACGGGCGTAGTGCCCATAATCATAGGTCATGCGGTAGCGGGTGGCGATCATTTGCCAATCACTAGAGTTGGCTTCAATTGTCAAAACCTGCTTCCGATAGGGACGTGGATGATAAGGTTTAGTAGGCATTTAGCCAACTCCTTTATGTTTTTGTAATATGTCAAAACAGCAATGACAGTTTAGGGTATCAAAAGCGAGCAGCTGGGTCAATTTTTGGATTCTTGGCCGAGTCCGTAAATTATCCAATATAGCAACATAATAGCTGCCAGAGTTTTAGCTAATTGATTGGAACCGGGTAATTCTAGGGTAGAATATTTTAATTTAGTGGCGACGATCTTCTCTTCTAATTTAATCAGGCTATGTTGAATAAAATCAGGTTCGGTAGTGTCTTCAAAAAGCAGTACAAAATATTTTGTCGATGTTTTTGGCGGAAATCCCTGCACGTCATTTCCCATTGCCTCAGCTATAGTGCCTGTAAAGCAAGGCATAGTCGCAAAAATGTTCAACAAGGATTTAAAAAGATGAGCCAAGCCAATATATGTATTAGAACTGTAAATTAGCAAATGGGTATCCGCTACTAGATCGGCCACTTTATGACCCAATTTCGGCAGATACATATTTTCGATTTCAGTAACCGCTGCCAATATGTTTTGCCGAGCTTTGGACGATAATACTCCGGCGTTAATAAGAATCTGGACAAGAACAGCTAACATTATGCCCCCGTTCATTTTTCCGTTGGTCGGAGCGCGTAATTCGGAGATAGTTTTATCAATGAGAACGAATGGCAAGTTGTGTTCGCGAGCAAACACCTCTAATTCGCCGCCAGTGGTGATGGCCACCACCTGAGCATGAGCCGCAGAGGCCATTTTGGTGGCCGATAAGACCTCTGGCCGTTTACCGCAGAGCGATATGGCTATCACCAAGGTTTTAGGGGTAATTCTAGCAGGTAAACCATAACCCGTGTGAATACGAATAGGAACGGTAGTATCATTTTCGAACAGATTCTTGACAATTTCGGCTGTGGCAGCATTGTAGCTAAAAGCCGTGATAATAATCTGATCAATATTCTTATCTTTAGATAATTGAATAGATTCAGCCATCCGAAATCCCCGCTCGAATTGCTGCGGGTATTTTTTAATTAGATCGTAGATATCCGATTGATTCCAGATTTTCATTTAGTTAAAGCGTTTGAAAGTGATAGATTCCTCCCCTTACGGAGGGCCTGCCTGCCGGTAGGCAGGGAGGTTAGGAGGGGAGTTAACACTAAACCCCTACCCCTTAAATACTAGATGTTAACCCCTAGATGCTGTGCGGTTTACTTGGCTAAAGCGCGGAGTAATCTAATGTCTTGAATGTCCAGTCTGGGATCCCCCGTCCGGGGAGTTTCCAGAATCAGTGGACGTTCCCTGATGATTGGATTAGTCAGTAAGGCCCTAATTCCTTCTTCGCCGATAAACCCTTTGCCGATATTCTCGTGCCGGTCTTTTTTAGAGCCCAGATCAAACATGGCGTCGTTCATATGGATAAAGGCAAGATGTTCAAGACCTATTAGTTTATCAAATTTATCGAGCATCTGGGAAACATCTTTGGGAGTACGCAAATCTATCCCGGAAACAAACATGTGACAGGTATCTAAGCAGAATCCAAATCTTTTTTTAGTTTTTAAGCCTTTCCAGATAGCTCCTAGCTCTTCGATAGTATCCCCGATCTTATTCCCCGCCCCGGCATCACTCTCAATAATCAGCCGAACCGGCCATTTTTCATCAGTTAATTCAGCTAAACGATTAAGAGTGGCAACAGCGTTTTTGATACCCGGCTTATCCCCGTCTTGATTACTGCCGCAGTGAAAATTATAACCGTCGGCACCGATTTGATAAGCGATCTTAGCCTCTTCTTTGAGTTTTTTGAGGCTGAGATTGCGCAAAACATCTCGGTTGCTGGCCGGGTTGGGTAAATACGCGGCATGGACTAAAACTTTCTCTACGCCCGAGCGATGCCAGGCCGTCCTGAAATCGGCTGCCTCCTGATCGGTGATTTCCGGTGTTTCCCATCTTTGGGGTGGGCCTACGAAAATTTGAATAACATCGCAATCTAATAATTCAGCTTCTGCAAATGCGCCAGGCAGCCCGCCGGCGATAGACACCTGGTAACCAGCTTTGATTTTATTCCCCATTGTCATTAGTTAAAGGAGACACTATTTCTACTTCTTTTTCTATGTGCTCTTTAATAGAATTCACAGGATCTTTTTTCTTATCTAATCCTATACCGGGTATTATTGCTGGCAATTGCCATATATTCGGGTCACTCTCTACTTCGGTTTTTATGGAACCATCCGAAGCTATCTCGCATCGGCCCGGTTTTCCTGTGACCCATACGCAATCATCGCTTGGGTTGTTCTGATCGGGCTGGTGTGGTGGCCCTTCCATGTTCATACCTTTAGTTTACCAAAATAAATCGGGCCGATATTGTATTATATAAACGCATCCTAATGGCGCTATCGTCTAGTGGTTAGGACGCCAGGTTCTCATCCTGGTAACCGGAGTTCGAATCTCCGTGGCGCTACCACTCCTATCTTAATTATAAGAAACTAGCCGTAAATCAAAACCGCCTCTTTGTGAAGCGGTTTTGATTTTATATCGAAATCGGAGTTACTTCTTCTTTAGGATTGGCAAACCAGTACGAGAGCTCTCTACTACTTTATAAAGAGCGGGAACTTCATTTTGGGCACCAACGCCAGCAACTTTTGCAAAGTAATAAATCATCTGTTTGCGTCCACCTTTAAGGGTGACGTTCTTGCCGTGCAAGAAATAGGTTTTGCCCTTACTGTTGCGATAGCTAAAAGACATACGACCTCCTGATTAACCAATATATTACTACTTAAATTGTAACACCTTAGCCCTCCTATGTGTAGGAGAAAGTTTTCCCCATTGTCAAAGGGACTATAAAGTAGCTTCTCCGGGCTGCCAATCAGCTGGGCACATTTTCCCAGTCTGGAGAGCGGCCAAAACTCGTAACAACTCTTGAGTGCTGCGGCCGACATTCTCACTTATGGTCATGCTATATCTGATATTACCTTCAGGATCGATAACAACCGTACCGCGCAGAGCAGTTCCCTCACTTTCTATAAGAAGGTTGTAATCTCGGCTAGTCCGTTTATGGAAATCACTCAAAAGGACAATATCCAGCCCGCCCAATTCTTCCGCCCATTTCTGATGGGCATATACACTATCCACACTGATTCCCAGCACGACACTGTTAACTTTCTTAAAATCGTCAGCCTGACTGTTTAAGCTAGTAATCTCGGTGGGACAGACATAAGTAAAATCGCCGGGATAGAAAAATAGCACTATCCACTTACCCTTGAACTCTTTTAGACTGTAATCTTTAACTTTGTTTTTGAAATATCCCTTAAGGATAAAATCGGGCGCCTTGTCTCCTATTTGTAACATGTCTCACCTCTAGATTAACCTATTAATTATCTGCGATAGTCCTCCATAGCTCGCAGAGCGAAGGACGGAACTCTATATCATAGTATCAGGTCAGGTTTTGTCAAAACTAAAAACTCGCCCTAGGTAGGGCGAGCAACTATGAATCAATCAACTAGCCGTAGATCTGGCCAGCCGGCCTGCCAGTCGGTTCTTAATTCTGCAGTAAGATATCTTTCGGCCTCAAAAATCGATGGCTCTGCATTGTTTGCAAAGTATTCTGTCAAAATTACATCTACATCACTGAAGAAGTGATCTCTTTGCCTAGCGGGAAGTTCTTTTGTGTTATGGCAGTATTGTCTCCATGCCCTATCATCATAGAGTCGGTCCAACGGCAGCCACTGCCACATCTGTCGGTTAAAGGGTAGCAACTGAAGATCTTTAGTAAGTTCTGCAGAAGAAGGAACAATAAAATTGTCGCTCACTTCCAAAGATCCCAAGGGACTGCCCAAGACATGGTAAATTATACCGGTTATCATTACATTTTTTGTATAATCACTATATCCTGCTGGCAATTCCTCAAAAGTGGGGTAATAATTAAGCAAATCCTTGTCACTGATCGCTGTATTAACTACACAATGGGGCACTGTGGCATTAGGGATTACTACCATGCGAAAATCCGCATATTGCAACGCAGGAAATGATACACCGTTATGATTGGAATTGCGAACAAATAACTCAGGATTTCCGTTGAGTTTGGTGTAATATCTCTGAGTTGGAGGCTTGATTGCCCCTGACTCCAACGAGATAACACTAAGTGCGCTAACTAGGATTAAACATATCAATAATACAGTGCTGTCGCGGAACAAAACCCAAGCAAGCTCTAACAGAAGATACGGACGATCTTCTCTGTCGGTTGTACCAAGAGAATTAACAGCGCCAGAAATCCGGCGGATTTCGTTGGGGAGTATGCGGCGCGCTATGACAATCGTAATAATAACGACCGTAATAGCACCCAGCCACGATAATACCCAGTAACTCCAAAATAGGACATCGCTATTCATAGCGTGCCTCCTTAATTTTCAATAGTGTCAGGCGCATTTACCTGTAGGGTCAGAATAGCAGAAAAACCGCTCCCAGTCAAGGTTTTGTATATATTACGTTGTTTCAGGCTAGATCTGAGATCTTAAATTTCTATATTGGAGGGGCACCACTCAGCCAGTTGATAGAACACCTCAATCCCAATTAAAAACCCGCCCGTTAAGGCGAGGTTTTCTTCTATACTGCTAGTAGTGATGTGCAAATATTACCAGTTATTGCTCTTACTCACGAGCGTAAAATCTGGCATATACCAATCGTGCCTCAAGCTTGTTATGATAGCCTGCTTGGCGGCTTCAGTGGTGGGTTGGGTAATTGTTGTGCCAAGATAATCTTGGAATGCCACTGTTGCTTGATTGAAGAACATATTTTCTTGAATAACCACGAGGTCATTGTTGTGTTCTTCCTTGGCGTACCATTGTTGATTATCTCGAAATCGTTCCCAAGGCAACCACTGAAAACCACTGCGCTGGTGTTCCTCTAAAGCAAGAGAAACAAAGGAGTCATCTCCTTCAAGGAGTCGCTGGGAAAATGGTTTGAAAGTAACTATTATCTCGGCATAGTAAGGATCTTCTGATGTCCCTTCGAGGAGAAATCTGCGAGTCACTTCAACCGTGGCATAGCGCTTAATGTAATGGTCCGGCTCTATGGGGTTAGATATCATTACCCCTTGGCTGTTCCTTTGATAAACATAACCGAGTACCGTTGATGTGTCAGCAATAGATAGAGGAGCTGCTGAAGATAAGGGTAGCCCGATAATAGGGATGGCCTTAGTAGAATTATCAGGTTGGAACAAAGAAAGTGAACCACCGAACAGTAGTGCATATCCCCATAATCCAGTCAGTGCAAACATTAGGCCTCGCCAACCCCGATCGCGCATTACCACACCAATAATAATGAATACCACTGGCATTATCCATAGGATGTAGAAAAAACTAAATTCTATGTTTTCGAGCATGAATTGACTCCTTGCGTTTTATGCCCGCTGGGCAAAATTTTCAATAGTGTCAGGCGCATTTGCCTGCAGAGTTAGAATAGTATAAAACCCGCTCCCAGTCAATATTTTAATGTAACTTCTCCTTCCAGGCCAGAGGCGATTTTGCTCGGAGGGTAATATTATTCTTCGCCTGCCCGTGCCGGACTTGAGCGGCCAGGGAGTGAAATCGAGAAGTACTTTTTAGAGCTTATTTATTGGTAAAACAACCTCACGGATTTTGATTTTGGTGGGGAGAGCGGAAGTGGGGTTAAATTTTAAGAGTTGGTTAATAGTCAGGGGTATAGAAACCAGGCCAGTAGCCGGGTGTACGGAATAGGGGCTTCGGATCATCCCGTTTTTATGAATAATTTGTTCATCGAGTAAGATTGACTTGGCGGTAGTTTTGTCGGTGGAGCTGGTGGTAATAATCGGATTTTTCTTTAGAATAATTTTATAAAATTCGCCAGCATGTTTTGTTTGTAAGATTGTTTCCAATTCTGCTGCAAATTGTCTAATCTGTTTCCTGAATTTCAGCCAGTCCGGCTTCACATCACCTAGGCTCCACATAAAGTGAAATCCCCGATTACCGGAGAACTTCAGTAGATATTCAATGCCCTTTTTATCCAATAATTTCGCCATTTCGTAAGCGGCCAATTTAACCAAATCAAACATTTTATCTGTGCGCGCATCCAAATCCATCACAAACCAAACATCTTTTTCTCCTAATAGATGCGGATGGAATGAATAAGTGTGTAATTTCGCCCAAGCGATAATGTCTTTCGGACTATTTAGAGTAATCCAGCCGGATTTATCCGGTAGACCTTTGGCGCCATGCCGGCGATATAAAATATTCTTGTCAAAAACCTGTTGGACAGCGATTTTTCGATTCCGCAAAAATGGCCATGCTGCTGGCACCGCTTTTCCCCAATAATCTACTAACCAAGGTATCGGCATAACTCTTCTCTTTTTGTCATCCTGAGCGGAACAACAGTGGAGTCGAAGGATCTCCTCCACTAGATTCCTCGACCTCGCTCGGAATGACAATAATAGATATCAGTTCTCTTTAATAACTAATCTAGATGGTTTATCCACTCGCAATCCCATATATACCGGTTGGCGCAGGATATTGTCTTTAGTCCATTCGCCAAAGGCAAATTCCCCCACCAGCCGCGGTTTGAGCCAGATAACAGTTTCATTTCTGGTTACCATACTCCCTCCCCTCCTAACCTCCTCGCCTAGCCGGCGAGGCTGGCCCTCTGCAGGGGAGGATTTTTTGGAGATGTCGACAAATGGAGATTTGGTGGATTTAAGTTTTAAGAATTTCTGCTTGAGCTCGCCACGCTCTGTATCAGTAAAACCAGTGCCGACTTTTCCGGCATAAACTAACTTCTTACCCCGGTAATAACCCACCAAAACCGCTCCGAAAGTAGTTTTAGTCTTACCCTGACCGGGAGTGTAGGCCCCGATGACAAATTCCTGTTGGTTGTGGGTTTTGATCTTCACCCAATCACCGCTCCGCCTACCTTCTTGGTAGCGACTATCTATTCTTTTACCGATAATGCCCTCCCAGTGTTTTTGCTTAGCTTTTTTAAAAAGAGAGATGCCGTCGCTAGATAATGGTGCTAAATAATATAAAACCCCGAGTATGTAGGGTGGGTGAGGCTTGAATAGTAATCTAAGCTTTTCTTTACGCTCCAGCAGAGATTTAGTTTCCCAATTCTTGCCGTCATAATTTAGCAAATCAAAGGCCAAGTAGGCTGCCGGAACCCTTTTAGTCAGCTTGGCAATTTCATGAGGATCGGTTTGACCAATGCGCGGCTGCAGAGCCTGAAAGCTACTAATACCTTTGCGAAAAGCGGTGATCTCACCATCTAGCACCAACTGTTTGGGAGATAATTTCTTAATGGCTGCAACAATTTCCGGAAATTGTTTTGCCTTGTCTTTATTGTTTCGCGTCAGCAGTCTAACTTTTTCTCCGGTTTTAATTGCAATAATCCGCATCCCGTCAATTTTATGCTCAAAAACCCACTCCTTGCTCTTGAAGGGTTTATCAACCAACCGGCAAAGCATCGGAGCGTATTTCATATCTTCGCACCTTCATTATACAGAATACAGACAAAACAAAGCGAGAAGAATTACGTAATTAAATATATATTTAAATAAATACTTAGCTTTACACTAAAAAAGCCAGCGGCAGGTTAGTCTTTCGGAAGAGTGCCGGTGCAGGTAATGTCAGCACCTGGCAAATCTTCTTTTAGCTGGTCGCAATCCTCCGTAGTTACTCCCCGTCCAGACAGTTTTAATGTGGATAGTTGTTTCAAATTAAATAATGGGGAAATATCTAACGCTGGCAATAAACTGCTGGTTCCTGACGGTAAACGCAAACAGCCAGGGCCGGACTCTCTCAGGTCAACCGCTTTTAATTTAGCGGAATAAAGAAAAGATCGGATAGAGGTGAGGGGTGATCCCCGGAATGAAACGGTATTCATCTGCGGGAAAGGCAAATCTTTAACTTCTAACTGGTCGTTCATATTAGGAGCTAGGCTGGCAGTAAAATCCAGACCCACGGGGCTCTTTAAGCAATCAGCGAACAAATATCGCAGTTTCTTAAACCAGAGCGTCGCTGAAATAGAATCGAGATCATTGCCACTGACATCTAGCCACAACAGGTTGTGCAGATTCTCGACTACATCCAATTCAGTGGCATTGGTAGATGACATCGACAAAATCTGGATATTTTCCAGCGGTTTTAGGGCAGAAAAATCAACGTGTCCAAAATTATCCACGGCTTGCACATTGCCGATAGTCAGAATGCGCAACTTGCTTAGCGCTGATATGGGAAATAAGTTAACTTTCGGGGTAAATGTATAAATTAGTTTTTGACTCACTTCAAACCCGGCCGCAGCGCTATCGGCATACGGCATCCACGAGTAGCTGCCATACCCCCCGACATTGCCGCCCTGATTTATGCTGGAGCCTTGGGCGCTCACAGAAGGGATTTGCAGCGCTTCCAGGCAAGTCAGATTTTTGATAGCAGCGAGAGCGCTATAATTGTTGTCGCGAAAATCTCCGGGAATTTTTACCCTGGATTGTTCCTTTACTCTATAAGAATTTTTATTTACAAAAACCGGTAATATCGATGGGCCACTGTAATTTTTAAGAGAGAGATCTCCTGCTTTGGGAAGTAAATTACCTAGATCTGTTCCAGGCCCGAATGGCAAAAAGGTCTGCGGATATTCGGACACCTCAGCCGGGATATAAAATATTTCCGAAACCGTATCGCCAGAAGAACTCCTAGCTCCCGATGTTAGTTTAATAGTGTCATTAGGATAATATTCGCCGTAACCTTTGTTATCGGGCAATTCATAGAAAGCTCGGCAGGCCGGATAATATACCCTTTCCGTGGACGAAGTTTCCGTGATCTCGCCGGTTATGGGATCAGTAATTTTTTTGGTATGAGTTTCTTCTTTCCAATAAGATTTCTTTTTGCAATTCTCCCACCACACCGCTGCCGAAAACTTTATTTTACTGGGGCCGTCTAGACCGATTAATCTCTTACTAAACAGGCCGTCTTCTTTAAATTGCCCCGACAAATCCGTGAGTTCCGTGCTCATTTCGTGATGAAGCAGAGGATTGTATTTAACGTATTCGGTAGCGTAATCCGAATTAGAGCATAATAATTTTTTGTTTTCGGCTAAGCGTTGATAAAGCCAGGAATTTAAAATCTTTTCCTGCGTGATCGGCGGTTTAATGGAACAACCCGATAAAATAATCAGGAAAGTTACTGTCACTACGGCTGGCCACCACTTCTTCACCGTTTTATTATACAGATTAAACCCGCGCTCTTCTACTGGGCAGCGCCGGCGCCAATTCGAATTGAAGCAGTGGCTGCCTCAAGAGTGCGGGCCAATTTATCTACAATAGGGTTGTTCAATCGGGAGCGCAAAATAGCCAGCACTTTTTGGCAAAACCAGAATCGTTCCTGCGGTGTCACGCTAGGATTAAGTTTATACCACAAGGATTCGCCCTCTTCCAAATAAGAGGTGGTGATAGATTGGATAAAATGAATTTTATCGGCTGCGCAAATCATTAAAGCCTCCGGGCTAGCAACGGTCAATTGATCGAGATATTTTAATTTGCGCTCTCGCCAGGTTAATTTAAAATTCGACCGCCGGTGGGCGGTCTCTAATACGCTTACTTCCTGGACAATTTGGCAGATGAGTTGGCTAAAGTCGCGGCAAATATCGGCTTGGCTGTAAACAGCTGGGTCCACATCTTCTAAAACATCGTGCAGTAATCCGGCCACAATAGTATTTTCGTCATCAGTATAGCGTGATAATAAAATGGCCACCGCATAAGGGTGGACCACATAAGGAAACTGCTCGGCTTTTCGGGATTCACCTTGGTGAATCTCATTTATTTTAGTGATAGCTTTTTGGACTAATGGAGTGATTTTCATAAAATCACATGTTTATTGCCCGCATTGTACTGCTACCACAATAGAATACAAGGGAAACCGTCCGGAAAGGCTATCTAACTCCTCATCCGGTACTTTTTACCACCATTTTCAACGGCTCAACCTATTGAGCCGTTCAGTTGTTCAAAAGAAGTATATATTTAAATATATACTTCGGTATGTAATTAAAAAGCAAGGCCGTGGTGGTCTTGCTTGTGGTTCAATCTCAAAGGTTTAGAGACAATGGCTAGGGATCTGCCTCGCCAGCGGCTGTGCTGGTTTGAATAGATACGGGCGGATCATGTCTTACTAAACAAGTGGGTGGAAAGAATATCCCTATCACAGTGATAACTGCCAGCACAACAATGATAATTAGGGACCCCCATTCGCCCCAAAAACGCTTAAATAACATTTTAAAGTTCCTCCTTTGCTAGGATACTTAAAGCATAGCAAAAAAAATGCCTAAAACAATCTAGGAGCTACTTTTAAGAAGTTACTTGGATGGCTTGCATTCAGCGCAACAATCCGGGATCATGGCTTCCGGGAAACCTTCATCTTGCATTTTTGAACAAGGAATTTCTCCATTCCCGTCCAAGACAATTCTCCAGCCAGCAGCTTCTTTAACGGCAAACCAGTAACCGCCGCCGGAACCGTTCTCATCCTGATACATCACTCCGCCCCGCGCATGATCACCGGTATTTTGCAATACGGTAATAACAGTTTTATCTGCCGGCCAGTTGGCTTTAGTCGCCAGGGCTTGTTTGATGGCGTCTAGATCCATCTGGCTAGTAGTATTGCCGATCCCATTCATGGACTGGTCTTTTGGTTTAACGGCGCACCCAGACAGAGCCAGTAGGCCTATAGTTACAATCAATAGAGGCAATGCGTATTTATTCATATTGTTACTTTATATACCTAATTTGACTTTTTGTAATATGGAACTTTCATTGTAATCGGTTCTCTCAAAAACAACGGCTTGTGCTTTTATCTTGGTTATGAGTTCGTCCAAGGCCACCCACTCAACCGTGCTTTTAGCATTTTCCCACTGTAATTTTTCGTCTTTGATTTGAGGGTTCTCAATATTACCTTCATATTTACAGAGGAAATAGACTGTGGTCTTTTCGATATCCGCCTTCTCCCAATTGGTAAAGTTGCTGACGATGGAACCGAGATAACTTTCGATCTTTACTTTTACGCCGAATTCTTCTGCTAACCCTATGGTAACCATTTCCTCAAGAGATTTATCAGGCTCGACGGTCTGACGCATCAGCGAATAAATATCCAGTGAGCCGCGGACTCCTGAAAAATGATGGCACAATACCTGATTTTTATCATTCATTACGACCGCCCCTACCGAAAGCTGGAACGGCTGAGATGCTTCGCCTATAAAATAATGGTGTATCTTTTGCATGGCATCATTATAAAAGATTAGCGGTTTCAAAGCCAGAAGACAGTTTGAAGTATAAAAAAACCGCCGGAATGGCGGTTATGAATTCGAGAGGCTAAAATCACTCTTCTGTTTTGAGCGTTAAACTTTCTGGGTTTATCGGGTCTTCTATGTCAAACCCCTTCTCTCTTAAAAATTTCTCCGCATGTCCAATCTGCTCAAACTCTCTTTCGGTAAAATCTAATTCATCTTTTCTGCGCCATAACATTTTGTAAATATCATGCAATAAACCCGTTCTCTTCTTGCCCACACCCTGCATAACAACCCCATCTCTTATCTTCAGTCCTTTTCGCACCAGCATTTGCCGTTGTTTTTCTTCTTTCATCCACCTGTCGATTCTTAGAACCTGTCTTTGTTTAGATTTTTTTGCTTTCTCGGCCCGAAATTTCCACTCTTGATATTTAGTACCACTCCTTTTATTGCCAAAGCTATCGGTCTTATCTGGATTTGAAATGTCTAGAGTGATTACTCCGATGTCATAGGTCAATCTATCTCTTTGTAAGAGCGCATTGTCGAGATCGGAAGGCGGGAAAGTTGGTATAAAATTAGCTGACATATCATCGGGATCATTGGTTACAGCCGCATTTGAACTGCTGTACACTTTTTTTGGTGCACCCATTAGTTTGATCTCTCCTTTATTTCAAGATTACGAGAATACTCAAGAATACTACAAACCTATAAGTTTTCATATACTTTCTGACAACAATCTAAATCCAAAACTGGCTTAATATACCTAGTGCCAATGTTCTCTTAGAACTTTATTGTAGAACTCAAAGACAAACAAGCCGACGATCATTATAAACCTTAACTCTTGCCCATGAACCCGCCCGACTGATGGTTCCACAGGGCTGAATATAAGCCTTCCTCTTTCATTAGTTGCTCATGAGTTCCATCTTGAGAAATCTTTCCCTTGTCTAAAACGACTATTCGATCTAAATGCCTAATTGTCGACAATCGGTGAGCAATAACAATGACTGTCTTCCCTTTCATCAACTCCTTCAATCCATCTTGAATATATTTCTCCGATTCGGAGTCAAGCGAGCTAGTTGCTTCATCCAGCACCAAGATAGGCGCTTTTTTTAAGATGGCTCGAGCGATGGCAATCCGTTGCCGCTGACCGCCGCTCAGCTTGATGCCTCGTTCACCCACCAGAGTATTGTATCCGTTTGGCAGGGTAACAATAAACTCATGCGCCCGCGCCAATTTAGCTGCTTTCATCACTTCTGCCTTAGTCGCCTTGTCATTACTGTAAGCAATGTTTTCCATCAGCGACCGATGAAACAGCATTGGTTCTTGTGGGACATAAGCAATAGCCCTGCGCAATGATTCTTGTGTCACCTGACTAATGTCTTGCCCGTCAATCTTGATTGCACCAGATTGTAAATTCACAAATCGTAACAACAACTTGGTAATCGTCGTTTTGCCGCTACCGCTCGGCCCAATCAGCCCCACTTTTTGCTTACCAAGCACATCCAAACTAAAATCTTTCAGGAACAATTTTTTCTTCTCTGAGTCATCGGTATACCGAAAGTTGGCCGACTCGAAGCTAATCTTGGCGTCCTCTAACCTCAAAGCACGCGCATTTGGCACATCTTCGACTGTTGGAGGATGCAAGAACATTTGGGTAAACTCGGCCGCCTCACCCAAAGAAGATTCGATATGGCGATAAATCCGATTAATCTCCCAAAAGACTCTCGTCACCTGCATATAATAAGAAAATACCACCACAATCGTTCCGGCCTGCAGTGATAGTTTATGCACAAAATAGATCGCCAAAACTAAACCCAGTACATTAGTCACAACGTAGATAGGTGATAATATCAAATCTATTTTTAGATTATGGTGATCCGCCGCCCGCTTAAACTTAGCCGCAAAATCATCGGCATACTTGCCGAAAGTCGTGGACTCCCGTTTCTCCTTGGCAAACGACTTAATCCCCAGTATGTTAGTCATTGCGTCAGACAGTCGGCCAGCCATCTTACTGCTAGCTTCGTGGCGTAATGCCACTAACCGAGCCCGATGCCGAATCTTTGGAATACTGATAGTCAGCGTTATTAGTAGCGCGAAGATCAACGCCAACGGAATCCAGGGAGAATACCCCCACATCACCACTATCGCAAATATCATCGGGATAAAACTTGTCCCGATATTCATTGACAATGTGTCGGTAAAAATTTCGAAATTCCTGGCGTAAGCTAAGCTTTTTTTGGTTAACGAGCCAACAAAGTTGTCAGTATAAAATTCATAATCTCGATTGACCAGTTTGCGAAAAGCCTCTCGGCTCAGTGTGTTTAACCCTTTTGCCTCAACGGCAATTAGAGAATACACCCCAATCCTCCAGAGCATTTCACCTAACATCCACAAGCCGCCAAATAATATAACCAGGTTCAAAACCGCCCCCAGAGAAATCTCATTCTGCTGGACTAAAATGTTGATGATGCGGCCAATAATAAGCGGCGGAATAAAGAATACAAAAATATTCCCTATGGCTGGCGCAAACAAAGCCACTACCGTGTGCCACGGATGCTGTTTATATTGACGCCCATAGTCATTTAGCACCTGACGTACCGCTGCAGTTGAAACTACCTCTTTATCCATAGCTAACATTAACCCCCCGCTGATTTTATTCGATCCTTCAATTATAATATCTCGACTGATTATATCCAGCATGATTATTTATCAGATCTAGTTGAGTGGGCTAGTTATTTAACTCAGACGCCTTCTGGCTGACCTTCTCGAGCTAGAACTTTTAGAAGAGCAAGCCCAGATTGACCATTCGCATTCTAGCGTATACTATTGTGTATAAATCCAGACACAGAGAGGAACTTGACATGAAAGCTAGAAAGCAAATCCAAATTAGTGGTATCGGCACTATTATTTCTCCGCCTTTTTGGGTAAATCCTGATTTCAGGAACATAACCTACACGGGGGGAGAAAAGTGTCTGTACAATCACACAGTCCCTTGCAATGAAGGGATGGTCTTCGACCAATCCGATCGCGTTGTGCGCATAAGCTACGACGGCGAGATTCAACCGCTCTGCGAAAGACCCAACTTCGACGGAGTTTATGGTTCAGGTTGGGCCACGACGAATATCAATGCGGTAATCATTAACCACAAAGATAACTTCAGTCTTGTCTCGTTCGATGGGACGACAAAGCCTCTCTACAGCAGCTCGGGTAGATTAAGATTTTCTCCCCTGCGCGCCTGTAGTAAAGGGCCTATCTTTCACTTTTTCTCTTGCCCCGAAAAAGAGAAAAACGATGAAAGATGGGAGTTTGTATTTGTTTCCTTCGAGGGTGAAAGCAATACGCTCTATGAAGGTCCGAGATGTTTCAGTAATGTGGTTGACCAGGGATTACTGATATGTACTGAGAGCAACCCTTACCAAAACTCCGGCTCTGTCCTACTGATCGAACCAGATGGAACGCAACGAGAAATTTTTAAACCCCCGGTTGGAGAAAACTGGTTAGCCCCTTCCTATGGTTTCAGCTGGAGCGGCATTCATGCTGTTTATAACAATCACTACCATCTTATCCCATTCGACGGCAGGAAACCCGCCTCTTACTCTGGGCGTTACCAGTCTTTTGGGGGATGCCCAAAAGGACTCGTTGTGTTTCTCCCTAATCGACTACTGGTTGTTCCTTTTGAAGAAGATCAGCCCCGACCTGTCTGGCAATTTGACAGCCCAGGGGAAGCACTTGGAAGTTGTAATGCAGGAATATTCATCCAGCAGGAAGACGATATCCTTCTTGCACCATACGACTTATCGACACCAAAGACTATCGTCAAGGGTCTGCCAAACAAGGATGCCATACATTTGGATATCAGACCAACATACAAAGGACTGCTTATTATGCACGGAGTCAGTTCAACTATGATCGAGGTCAAATAGATCTTGGTTGTCACCTTATTCGAAAACTAGATACCCCGTCTATACGCCGGGGTATTTAAATATCTCATCTGGCTGGCCTCCTCGAGCGCTAATATTCGGACATACTTATGCTTCTGCAACCTTGTTTGCGAGATTCTCTACCACCTCTACATTTGGCAAATGTTTGAGAAAAGCGGTAGAAACTCGCAATTTTGATATTTGTTTTCCACCGCCGACAATGATGGTTTCTTTTTCCATCAGACGACTGTCGATTAGGATCTTCCACGATTCCGGAAGACCGACAGGCGTAATGCTGCCATACTCCATACCAGTTTCCTGAATTACCTCTTCAAGAGGAGCCATGGAAACCGTTTTTGCGTCCAGCAGTTCACAGACCAGACCATTGAGATCGGCGCGATAACCGACTGGAACCAGAACAGCGGCCGTCGTTATTGTTTCTCCGCGCTTTCCTCGTACAACGATGCAGTTCGCCCCATCTTCTAAGCTCACATCATAGTGATCAGCCAGCGCCACCCCATTCATGTATTGCGGGTCAATCTGCCCAACCAAGACACCAGGAGAATCTGCCGCAGCTCTATATACCGATTCGCTAACGAGTTCGGAGTGATCTTTGATGGGCTGGAAATCTAAATGTTCTTTCATGTTTCAATTATATCGCTTACAGCGATCTCACTAAGCGATACGAGTTTTATTGAACTTCTTTAGGACCCAAAAAGAAGTATATATTTAAATATATACTTAGGTATGTAATTAAAAAGCAAGACTGTGCAGTCTTGATAGTATACCAAAAAACACCCTCTAATGGGGTGTTTGTTTGATATAGTCCCGCAGGGCGGGCATCAGTAAGTCAAGTTAAGAGAAGGTGCTAAAAGGTTCGAAAACTTTGTGATTTTATTATACTTCCACTCTGTACTCAAAGAAAGCTATTCACGGCAATAAGTATAAGCCCGATGAGAAGTAGCACCAGCGCAGCAAGTATTATCATACAATTTCTACCCACAATATTGTTATAGTCCCAGCGATCTTTTTCAATTCTCGCGTTAACTATAACAAATGTGGCAGCGCACATTCCCACCGCCGTAACAAAACCTATAACGGCTAGGACAATACCGATTATTAACATCTGTTAGCTCCTTATCAAAGGGCACCTAGGCCCCGTGGAATGGTTTGATTATATTCTAATATCAAAATCTCCGCAACCGAAGCGGATAAATGTATTGGCTGGGGAGGTAGGGCTTCTGTTCTCTGACACACTAAAACGGCCTGGAAATCTTCGCCTCGTCTACTTTGACCTTGTGGGAAGTGACCAGAGCCTCCAAGTGCTCTCGAAACGCCTGCATGGATATGTTGCCCTGGCATGCGTTTGAGAGTGCCAAAAAGCCCTCATCCTTCGTCAGACTTAAGCCGAGAGCCAGCACACCCATGTTGAATCCAAGCTGAACCTTCAACTCTTCTGATAAATCATCCCATTTCTCCACCTGCGTGAAGCGGAGCACCTGCTCACACGCGTGGGTAACGAACTCCTCATGTGTCATCTGTATCTCCTTAATGCTCTTCGCGGGATTATAACTATAGTTTCTATCTAACTTAGCTTATCGTGCGGGATAACCTACCACGAATTGGCTGGGACGGTAGGGGTCGAACCTACGATCACGGGGCCAGAACCCGTTGCCTTACCACTTGGCTACGTCCCATTAAATCGCTACGCGATTAATTTATCCAATGTCACCAATGTAACACCAATTACCAATGAATCTGGCCAGGGGCTACGTCCCATTGATGTTTTAGGGGATTCTTCCGAACTTTATCTTATTTAGCGAAACTCACCACCACTATGGCCGCTATTATAGCCAACCAGGCTACTGTCAGCAAGAGTAAGGTAATAGCCTTACTCCAATCCTTTTTATTGAGCGCGAGATATAATGGGTAACCCAATACGGATCCAGCTGATAGCACGGCTACGATCATAAAAATGAGCGGCATGGCCAGCATACCCATAAAATCAGGTGCTTCACCAAACCAAGCCTCGCCGTGTGTCATCAATTGTGCCCACAACCATACCACTACAAATGCCGCGACGGCCTGCGCCAAACTGAACCAGACTAACTCTTTGATGTGCTTCATTTGATTGATGTTAATGATATTTGTTACATTATCCCTGTCATCCCGACCATAGTGGAGGGATCTCGGCGCTTGTGTCTCGAGATTCTTCGACTCCACTTCGTTCCGCTCAGAATGACAGATGTAGGGTTATTTGTTGACTAGTTGTTTGTAGAGTTTTTCGGTTTCATGCACCATGGTAGTAACGGTGAATTTATGCAGAGTTTCATCCCCGCCCACCGTCAACTTTTTTTGTAATTTCTTGTCATTTAATAACTTCATAATCGTTACTGCTAACTTCTTCGAGTCGCCAGGAGTGACCAAAATGCCATTCCGATTATGCGTGATGATTTCTTGGATGCCACCGACTTTGGTGGCAATGACTGGGATATGCGCTTTCATCGCCTCTAAAATCGAGATACCGAAAGCTTCCGACTTAGAGCACAGCACAAAAACTGTGAAGGTTTTTAAGATTGCTTCAATCCGCGGTAAGGCGCCAGTGAAAATAACTGCCGATTCTACTCTGAGCTTTTTAGCCAGGGTCTGCAGCCAATTTTGCAACGGACCGGCTCCCACAATCACCAGTTTGGCAGTGGGGATTTTTTTAAGAATATAGGGCATAATGCGCAGTAGGGTGGCGGTATCTTTTTGAATATTTAAACTGCCGATAGTGCCAATCACGACATCTTTTTTACATAAATTATACTTTTCTAACAACTTACATTCATCGTCCGCTCGACCATCATTGATAATGGCGATACCGTTATAAATCACTTTGATTTTATTTGGCTTAGTAATATTGGTGGCAATCAAAAAATCTGCTACTGCCTGAGAAACAGCGATAGTCATATCTGTCCATCTATCCAACATCCTGAGTGAACGAATATGCGCCCAATGCAAGAGCGGATTGTCTAATTTAAAATCTTCTGTCCAGGTATGTTCGGTATAAACCACCTTAATAGGAAGATCGCGCACCGCCAACCGCGCCAGTAACCCTGCCCGCTGTCCATGAGCGTGCAAAATATCCGGGTCATACTTAGTTAACAGTTTTCTGATGGCACTCACCGCTGCCATATCTGAGCGGGATCGCATCGGAACAAGAAAGGTATTGATATGCAGCCGGTTTAACTCATCAGCTAAAGGTCCTTGCGGCAAGATCACTGACACGCTAAATTCTTTGGGATCCAAATTGCCAACCAGTGATAATAAATGCCGCGGGGCGCCAGTAATGGCACTTTCAGCAATGACATAAATGATACTAATCTTTTTTTTAGCCATTGAGTTTAGTGATTGCTGTTTCTAAACGCTTTAAAGATTCTACTTTGCCTAATGTGGCCAATAATTCTACCGGGCTGGGGCTGCCGGCTAGTCCCGACAAGGCTACTCTTAAGGGCCAAAATAAGTCTCCTTTTAAAATCCCCTCCGCTGCTATTGTAGCATCTAGAATTTGTTGAAGCTTGTTGATTTCCCAAGACGATTTGCCTGTGGCTGCCAAGACTTTATAGGCAATTTGCAATCCTTGGCCAGTGAGAGCCGGGGTGCTTTTGCTAAAAACCAGCAAATTTTTATCATACGCGGGAGTTTGATAAAAATAATCTGTTAAATCCGGCAGTTCTGCTAAGAATTGCACTCGTTCTTGCAATAAATGCAGTACTTTTTTGTGGAAAGTAGGCGTACCCGTAAAAGGAATGAATTTTTTGGCTAATCGGTAATATTCATCAAAAGGCAGCTCTGCTAAGTAGTGGTGGTTAATGTGGTTGAGGTATTTTAAATCAAAAACGGCACCGGCTTTTTGCACTCGGGACAGATCGAAAGCCTGAGTAAGCTCATCTAAGTTAAAAAATTCTCTGGCGCCCGGATCGGACCAGCCCAACTGAGCCAAGAAATTAATCAGAGTGATCGGCAAATAGCCTTTAGTGATATAATCGGCAAAATTCGTATCCCCCGAACGCTTACTCATCTTGGTCCGATCAGGATTGAGGATCATCGGCAAATGAGCATATTTGGGTATGTCCGCCCCGAAAGCCTGAAACAATAAAATATGTTTGGGCGTATTAGACAGATGATCTTCACCCCTAATCACATGGCTGATCTGCATCTGCCAATCGTCAATGACATTCACAAAATGAAACACAAAATCTCCATTGCTTTTAGCGATGACAAAATCGTCAAAACTATTCGCCTCGAATTCAACTTTTCCTCTAATTAAATCGTCTACGATAATTTGTCCGCTGGTGGGAGTGCGGAAGTAATAAGCCCCATCTTTGAGGTAGGCTTTATCTTCTTTGATCAGTTGCTTTAAATATTTTTTATAGAAAGAATTTCTCTTTGACTGTTTATATTCTTCGTCCCAATGCAAGCCGACCCATTTGAGTCCGGCCTTAATGTCTTTTTCAAAAATTGTTTGGCTGCGCTCTTTATCGGTATCTTCGATGCGTAAGATTACGGTTCCATTATGTTTTTTGGCAAACAGATAATTAAATAAGGCCGTGCGTACACTGCCGATATGCAACGCCCCGGTCGGGCTAGGCGCAAACCTCACCCTGACGGCCTTCTGATTGCCAACACTTATATCCTCCATGCTTCTATTGTAACAAAAACCAGAGCATGATGATGCCCCACTTTAAAATACTGCTTTAATTATTTGTTGAGTTGTGCTAACTTAAATTTCACAACTTTTTTCATAAAATCCAGAGTGGCGATTTTGATCCTGGTTCGGCGCCACGGTTGCGTCAAATATCGCCAAAACCACTCTAATCCCCTCTTTTGCAACCAAAGCGGAGCCCGTTTGGCTGGTTTAGCCTCCCCTGCCGGCGCATTAATGGCGATTCCTCCGGCGATAAAATCTAAGGCTCCACCGATACCGATAGCTATTGTGTCGGTAAATTCCCCTGCGTGATTTTTTATCCACTGGAGTTGCTTGGGAGCAGTCAAAGCCAAAAAGATAAATTTTGGTTGAGCCGATTTGATCTGATGAATCACCTGCTCTTCGCTGTCATAAGGCGGACCTGCCATCACTCCGGCAATCTGCAAATTAGGATAGAGCCACTGCAAACATTTAGCAGCTTCATTACCGACACCGGGAGCTCCTCCCACTAAAAATATTTTCCAATTCCGTTCTGCTGCCAATTTACTTATTTCCCACACCATATCGGCTCCTGTCACGCGCTCGGGAATGATATCGGTCAATGCGGCCGGTTTAATGATTATATTTATCCCTGAACAGAGCCATTGCCAATAGGCCTGCACGAGAGCCAATGGGCGCCACTTACTCAAAGGCAAGGCCAGATACTTAGCCGCCCAGAGTACGCCCACGCCATCCGGCAGAGCTAAATCGGCGGCATTAACCACATCGCGAAAATCGGTATCTGTTTGCGATTGCATCACAAATTCCGGATTCGGCGTCACAATATAATGACTCCGGCCATCATTAGCCAGCTGTACAATATAATCCAACGCTTCCACGGCAGTGAAAGTATCTATTTTGATACCCAAAATGTCTATAATTTTCCGCATGCCTTCAGTTCTTCTTTGATTAATTTTATCATTCCGGCTTTAAATTTGTCTTTGCTAAATTTTTGGGCCTGTGCCGAAATTATCTTAGCATCAAACGTATCCTCTGTGGCTATAAACCGCCGCACAGCCTCTATTAACGCTGGTACCGTCGGTTGATCAAAAAACAGACCAGTGGTTCCGTCGACGATGCTTTCTAAGGTACCTCCCTTGCGATAAGCAATTACTGGCTTGCCCGCCGCCATCGCTTCTACCGGCACCATGCCGAAATCTTCTTCACCGGGGAAAATCAAAGCTCGGCAATTTTTCATATATTCTATTTTATTAGCATCCGATTGCCACCCCATAAAATCTATATTAAAACTGGCCAGCTTTTGCAAGCGGACCCTATCTTCACCGGCGCCAATAATTACTAAGGGCAGTCGCAGATCGTTAAAAGCTTTAATGGCCAAATCGTTTCGTTTATAGGCAGTTAATCGGGAAACAATCAGAAAATAATCAGCATGGCCCGATTTGGGCTGGATCGCTTCTACATCGATGGGCGGATAAATCACCGCGGCGGGCTGGCGATAATATTTTTCAATCCGATTTTTGACATACTGTGAATTGGCTACGTATTTTGTGACTCGGCCAGAACTTAATTTATTCCAAATTCGCAAATTATGCAGTAAATTATTCAACACCCACTTACCAAATCGACCTAAACGTTGTTCGGCAATATAAGTATGATAGGCGTCCCAAAGATAGCGCGCCGGCGAATGGCAATAAGAGATATGGATGGTTTGGGGAGGCGTAATAATGCCGCCGGCAAACGAATTATTGCTGGATATTACTAAATCATAGCCGGTAAAATCAAAACTTTCGATGGCCTGAGCCATAAATGGAAATAAAAATTTTTCAGGGATATGTAAAACTTGCTGCCACCGTTGCAGATAAGACACAATAATTTTTTTATGCGGGAACAGATTATCTACTCTTCGGTTATATAGCAGAGTATAAATAGGCGCTCCCGGAAAAATCTCGCAAAGGGCTTGAGTAACTTTTTCCGCCCCACCAGCTTTAGTCAAAAAATCATGAACAATCGCTACTTTTAGTCCGGCTAGTTCTTTTACAGTTTGTTCCATAGCTCAATCATTTTTTGGGCAGATTTATCCCAATTAAATTCCGCTAGGCGCAGTTTACCTTTAGCGATTAATGCCTGGCGCAAGTCCGTGTCGATATACAAATCTGCCAGGCCTTGCCGGATAGCTTTGATATTTTGTGGATCAACTAATAACGCGGCTTTCTCGGCTATTTCCGCGGTAGCACCGGTATTAGAAGTCAGCACAGGCACCTGGCTGGCCCAGCCTTCTAAAATCGGGAGGCCGAAACCTTCATAACGCGAAACTAGTGCCACGCCCAAGGCATGCGCATAGAGAGAGGGCAGATGATCGGTGGCCATAAAATTCAAACAGATTACCTGATGCTCTAAATGCAGACTCTTAATCAATTTTTTAATTTTAATATAACCGTAGCCAGGTTTTCCCACTAACACCAACTGGACCTCAGTATGTTCACGGCTAAATTCGGCAAAAGCTCGGAGCAAATTAGGTAGATTCTTTTTTAATTCTATCCGACCGACGTACAAAAAATATTTGCCTAGCGCTGGGTAGGTAGCTGAAAAATTAAATTCCTTTTGTGTAAAATCTGAACGCAAAGCATGATAAACAACTTCGATATTTTCACCGGGAACGTGGAAATACCGTTTCAAATCTTTTTTGGTTTGCTGGCTGACTGCCACTAATTTGCTGGCTCGGCGGACGGCCTTGCGCACTGCCAAATTCGATAACCAATAATCCTTCCAGGCATAAACTTCCGGGAAAATTTTAAAAGCAATGTCATGAACAGTGGCTACGGACTTTGCGGGCAAAAAATTAGGCAGCATATGGCTGGGAGACCAAAAAATATCCGGGGGGTTTTTGCGCAAGGCTTGGCTTAGGTAACGCTGAGTCCAAAGTCTTTTGCCCGGCACTACTATATTTTTTATCCGTTCATCCCAGAGTAAGTTTTGATCTAGGGGAGTTGCCGAATAAAGCCAATATTGATTTATAGGATCATTACGCAAAATGGCTTGGATTAGATCCTGCGTTGCCACTTCGACGCCGGTTTTATTATGAAATGCTAATTTGGACGCATCAATTCCGATAATCATTCTATGCTTTCCTTTCTATGTGCGCCCCTAAGGCGCTAAGTTTTTTTTCAATTTCTTCATATCCCCGATCAATCATTTCTGCGTTCGTGATAATACTGGTGCCTTGAGCTGTTAAAGCTGCCAATATCAGAGTGGCTCCCGCCCGGATATCCAAACTGTCAATTTCCCTGCCAAATAACGGCGTTGGACCAAACACCACCGCCTCGTGAGGATTAAGAATCTGGGCGCTGGCTCCCATTTTGGCTAATTCCTGGAAATAATTTAACCGACCTTCGTACATAGTTTCATAAATTTTACTGTTGCCGATGGCCTGAGTCAGCAGAACCGCGAACGGAGCTTGCAGATCAGTCGGAAAACCGGGATAAATATCCGTCCGAATATCGACTGCCCGCAGTTGAGTGGTTCGAGAAATCTTGGCTTGCATATTTGGCAACAGTTGAATCTTAACATTGGCTGCTAAAAGCTTATTAGTAAACAGCTCCAGATGATCCTGATTATAACCGTCTATCAAGACTTCCCCGTGCATCACGGCGGCGGCGATGGCAAAAGTCCCGGCTTCAATCCGATCAGGGATAATAGTGACTTCTGCTCCATGCAGCTTCTCTACTCCCTCGATAATCAAGTTATGGGTGCCTATCCCGCTAATTTTCGCTCCCATTTGATTGAGGCTAGTAATGAGATTGCCGATCTCCGGTTCGGCGGCGGCTAGATGAATCTCGGTTTTACCTGGGGTAAGCACTGCCGCCATAATGGCGTTTTCGGTAGCAGTCACGCTCATTTCATCCAACACAATTTTAGCTTCCCGGAGTCCTTGGGCAGCCTCTACGTAATAGAATTGTTCGTCAGATCTCACGCTCGCTCCCAGAGATTCGAAGGCTCTTAAGTGAGTATTAATCGGCCGGGCTCCAATATGACACCCTCCCGGATGGGTAGCTTTAACCTGATGAAATCTAGCCAACAGAGGTCCTAAGATTAACACGGAAGCCCTAATCCGTTTTACCTTTACAAAATCAGGGTCGCGACCGTCAACTTTACTGCTATCAATAATTACCTTATGATTGGAGAAGTCGATTACAGTACAGCCCAAACTTTCTAAGACTTCTAGCATCGTCCGAATGTCTTGAATATGCGGCACATTATTTATTACTAAGGTGTCCGTAATCAACAGGGCTGATGCTAAAATAGGCAGAGCAGCATTTTTGGCTCCGCTCACCTTAACCACTCCTTCCAGAGCTGTTCCCCCGGTGATAATAAATTGACTCATAAGTTAACGAGTTAGTAGTTCTATCTTACCAGCAAAACCTGAGAGAGAAAATGCGTCGTAATTGGTCAACTATATTTAGTTATGCCTCGGCAGTTCTGGTATTTTTTATAGCTGCCAGTTGGGCTATTTTATATGCCACGGGCTATAAAATCGATTGGCAAGACTGGTCCCTAAAAAAGATCGGGTTTATTTTAATCGAAACTTACCCGAAAGGGGCTAGCATTAAATTGGCTGGCAAATCAATCGACAAAGTCACTCCCACTACCATCAAAAGGCTACTGCCGAAAACTTACCAAATTGAGTTGACTAAAGATACTTACCGTCCCTGGACAGGAGATGTCGTGGTAGAATCAGGCCTAGTCGCAGAACAACGCAACATCTTGCTTACTCTGCAAGATTTACCAACTACTGTTTTATGGGAACATCCGATCGATCGGTTAATGGCTAACGGAGATAATTCCCGCCTAGCCCTGGTAGTTAAAAACGAACTTTGGCTATGGGACGTCAAAAATAAAAAGGATGCTCTTATTCTTAGTCCTACCTTATTGAGTCAGCAAATCAAAGACCGCAATATTACTGATATTACTAAGGGTAGTTTGGTCCCGATCAGCTTTGCTCCCGATAACAAAACTTTACTAGTTCAATCGCGCGGAGCCCGAAATTATTATTGGTTGTCGGTTGATTCGGATAATGGTCGGATTACCTGGTTAGCGAGCGGCAAAAATATTACTAATTGGAAGTGGATCAATAATACCGAGCTGGGTTTTCTGCAAAATAATCAGCTGAATTTAATTATTACTTCCTCGAAACAAATCAAAACGCTAGCCACTAATATAATTGATTACGGATTGATTGACGGCAATCTTTACGCCGTCAATAAAAACAAAGCTGGCAAATTTACTTTAGTCAAAGTTGATCGCGGCGGCTTTATCCCCTCTGAAGAGATCAGCGAGCTTCGGCCTGCTTCTAATTATTATCTGGGTAAAATCAAGAATAATTGGCTGGTCATTGCGACTACCGGTAACCTATCAACCATCTTGCTCAGCGACAAGTCTAGCGATGGTCTGGTCTGGCAAACTTTAGCCGACAAGGTTACCGGTAAAGTTTTATGGGACGATACCTATCTTATTTTCGCCCAAGACGGCAAACTTACAACTCTGGAGTGGAAGGATGTAACTAAACCTAAAATCATCGCCGACCATTTTAAGGGAGATTTAGTGCATTTTAGTTTTGACACTATTTTATATTGGGATATTCAAAAACTCCACAGTATAGACCTGACTGGGCAGAATAATTACGATTTATTATCCTTGAGCTCCGCTGACGAATTTGCCATCGTGGAACCTCAGATGAGCAAGTGGTTATTACTAGACACTAAAACAAGGTATCTTTCTGAAGTTACCCTCCGAGAAAAACAAAATTCATTAATTAATTTCTAGCCAGGTCGACAGGTATCAAAAAGCCATCCGGTGTTTAGCCGGATGGCATATTTTCTGATCGATATTTAGGATACTTACCCTTCTTTAGAGGAAAGGTGATCCTCTGGCTTCCAGTCTTTAGTGTGAGTCAGCTCCTGCCAATACGCTGGGGGAACAATAACCCACACTCCGCTCAAGAAAACTGCAACCGAATAATTTGCCGACACATTGGAGCGTTGATTAATCCGCATAAATTCGGCTTCAGCTTTAACGATCGCGTCTGCCAAATTACCCGTGTAGAGAAATGTCACATCTTCCTCTCCATGGTCGCTCCACATCGACATTAACCCCACTTTGTACCGTGCTCGATTCATATCGAACTTCTTCAGATTTGTGGTTGCTTCAATCAAGTGATCGATGTATTTTTCGGTGTCTTTGATTTGCTTACGAGCTGCTTTGAGCTTTCTTCTCAACAATACAGCTAGCTCCTTCTTTAGTGACAAGGTTCATCACCTCCAGTATTAGATCCATCCGTGTGATAACGCTATATAATACCACAAACCAAACATAGCCACTTTTGCTTTTGTTATAAAACAACATGCGGACAATTTGACTCATTATTACAGCGGTAAGAAAACTGGGATCTTGGGAATATCGGCGAATTCGCTGAGTTTGCTGGTGTCGGCGGGCGGTGCCGAGATTAAATCGGCTCGGACAATCAGTCTTTTTAAATTTGTTCCTACCGGTGTACAAGTCATTAAAGAAAGCGTGGCTGTGGCAGTAGGATTTAACACTTCCGTCTGACTAGGCAAAACCACGATGCTATCACGGACTTTATAAACATACTCGTTCCCGCCGTAATGGATGTATATTAAATCATTGACAGTTAATTTGTCCAAGAGAGTGAATACGCGATTATACTGTCCGCCGCTCCACCAATAATAAGAGCTGTGTCCGGTAATAAATACATTACCTGCCTTACCGGGTAGGGCTGTGCCTGGATAATGGGCTACGCCGTTTTTAATCGCCTCTAAAATAACTTGGTTGTCAGCCGTGGCCGGAAACACAATCGGAGCGTCTACGTTAATTTTAGGAATTATAACTTTGTTTTCCGTAATAGCTGGCTTGGGTTGGGTTTCTATCGTCGGAGCGATAGTTTTGTAGTCAGGAGCCGCCACCGGTAAACCTAAGTTGCTGTTTTTTTGTTGAATGCTGGGAGAAAAAAAGTAATAACTGATCTTGGAATAGACAGTTGGCCCCATCACTACTAACGACGAGATGGTAAAGAAAAATACAAACAAGCCGATAAACTTGATCGCTTCGCCTAAAAAGCGGACAAATTTACTTTTGTGTCTAGTCTTTGGCATAACTAAATGCCCTGACTCAACTGGAATGTGATAAGGTTGATCCATTTAAATAGTTGGGCAGCCACTAGCTTTAGCCAAATCTGGCAAAGTCATCACTCCTGGCACAATCGTTCCGTCCGGAAAGCCCCAGCTGGGATATAATTCTATACCCGCAGCTTTACAGGCTTCAGTTTGACTATTGCCATCAGGACTAGAACATTCCACGTAATTTAATAAACTAACTGCTTCGCCAAACATATCTTTTTGTTCCTTGCAATGGCCGCACCAATATGCCCCATATAACTTAAACCCTTTGTCTGTTAAACATTGCGCTAAAGCCTTAGTATCCCCTGTGGAAATGTCCGAAGTGGAGTTGGTTGGTTCCGAATTAACGCCCACATTTTTATTGATTCCGTAAATACCTAGCCAAACCATAATTAAAACTATCAAAGCAACGCTTAACCAGGATGATCTGACGATGTTCATATTTTGCAATTAGTAAATAGTATTATCATCTTACGCTAATCCGTATGGTGGCCAAGGTGGGAGTTGAACCCACACACCTTTTGGGTACACGATTTTGAGTCGTGCGCGTCTGCCAGTTCCGCCACTTGGCCTTGTTTAGATGTTAACAAAATTTTGAGTCGTGCGCGCCTGCCTGCCGGTAGGCAGGTCTGCCAGTTCCGCCACTTGGCCTTATCTGTCGTCATTCCCGCGCACCCTGCCTACCGGCAGGCAGGGGCGGGAATCCAGACAAAAACAGAAAAAAGAAAAATGTTTTTTGTTTATTTTTCTGTCTGGATTATCGGGTCAAGCCCGATAATGACAACGTATTACTTAATAGGAAACTTTTTGCACAACTTTTTAATTTCTCCGGAAACCTGTTTTAATACTACCTTATCGGCAGGATTTTTAACAACTAGAGCAATCAATTTAGCTAATTGTTTCATTTCCGGTTCTTTCATTCCGCGCGTAGTCGTCGCCGGAGTGCCTAAGCGAATACCCGAAGGATCCAGAGGCTTCCTAGGATCGCCGGGAATCATATTTTTATTAAGAATAATACCGCATTTTTCTAGCGCTTGCTCGGCCTCTCTACCAGTGATTTTCAGAGACGATAAATCGGCTAACATTAAATGCGTATCCGTACCGCCAGTACAAATTTTTACATCCTCTTTCTGTAAAGCCGCCGCTAAGGCTTGGGCATTTTTTACTACCTGTTGAATATATTTCTTAAAAGCTGGGGCCTGGGCTATTTGCAGGCAAATCGCCATAGCGGCAATGGTATTTTCGTGCGGACCGCCTTGTAGTCCCGGGAAGACTGCTCTATCAATTTCTTCAGCCAATTCTTTTTTACAAAGAATGATCGCCCCCCGCGGACCCCGCAGAGTTTTGTGGGTAGTCGTGGTCACTACATCGCAATATTTAATCGGACTCTGGTGCTCTCCGGTTGCCACCAATCCAGCAATATGTGAAATGTCAGCCATAAAATATGCGTTTACTTCTTTGGCGATGGCAGCAAACTTGGCAAAATCAATTTTCCGGGAATAAGCCGTCGCCCCACAGACAATTAATTTAGGTTTAAAAATTCTGGCTAACTTTCTAATCTCGGTGTAATCTAGTAAACCGGTTTTCGGGTCCACTCCATATTGCACTACCTTGTAAACTTTACTCACCCAACTGACTTTATGACCGAAGGATAGATGTCCGCCATGCGGCAAACTCAAACTCATTAAAGTATCATTAGGATTGAGTAAGGCCGCATAAACCGCTAGATTGGCCGGGGTGCCGGAATAGGGCTGCACATTGGCATGCTCGGCGCCAAATAACTTCTTAGCAGCCTGGATGGCTTCATTTTCGATTGTGTCGATCGTTTCATTCCCGCCATAATAACGCTTGCCTGGATAACCTTCGGCATATTTATTCATCAAAACTGATCCCACCGCCTCGCGAATTTCTTTGGGAACATAATTCTCCGAAGCAATCAAGCTAAGCGTGTTTTGCTGGCGCCGAGCTTCTTGTTTGATCAATTTTTCTATCATCGCGGCATAATTTTATTACTGGTCAAATCGATAATGGTTGAGGCGGGTTTACGCAACAACACTCCCGCATCTACAATTAAATCAATCATTTGCGCCCGCGCACCTAATTGTCTTAATAATTCATAAACAGAATAGGCCGGCGGATAACCGCTTAAATTAGCGGAAGTAGTGATGATCGGTTCAATTACATTATGCATAAGTTCCTCAGTGAACCAAAATTTCGGCCACCGCATACCCACCAGATTGTTATTACTCACCCATTCCCGCACTAATGGTTTTTTAGCGACTAAAACCGTATAAGGCCCGGGCAAATATCGGTGAACTGTAGCTGTCATATATCCATAACGATTGGCCATCGCCATGTCTCGCACTAAAATAGACAATGATTTATCGTGATAGCGGCCCTTGATGTATTTGATCTTTTCTACGGCCTTTTGGCAGCTAATTATGGCTCCCAGGCCGTATACTGTATCCGAAGGGTAAACTACTACTCCGCCCGCCGCCAAGACCTGGCCGATCCGGGCCATTGCTCCTCTCGATACATTCCCACATGTGAGCTTGATCACTTCCATACTGCTTAATTATACTAAAGTTACTACTCCTATAGATCTTGATGACTAAATACGCTTTTCTCTTCGGCAATCATCCCACTTTGAGCCTCGCTGAGCTCTTGAGTTTTTTGACCAACCATAAAATTATTTTTGGCAAATATCAATTGCTCAACGATATTTTAATAATCGACATCCAGCGCTCGCCGAGCAATATTGCTCAGCTCCATCATCAGCTAGGCGGTATTATTAAAGTTCTTTTAATTAAAGCAGAGTTCCGCGGCAAAATTTTTGAACTGGAAAAAATTCTTACTCCCGAAAAATTGATTAAAGAATTTTTTGCCCAAAAAGATAAAAAAATTAATTTCGGCATCAGTGTCTATTCCGAGCCTGATCCAACCTATGCTGAATTAAATTGGTTGAATAATTTTGCTTACAATATTAAGCGTAAACTCAAAGATACTTATAGCATCCGTTACGTGGAAGATCGGTCCATGAGGCTCAGCAGCGTCCAAGTCGAACGCAATCAACTGATCGATACCGGAGCCGAAATCGCCTTGATCCGCAATAATGATACTTATTTAGTCGGTCGGACATTAAGCGTCCAGGATTACCAGGCTTACTCAGAACGCGATTGGGATAAACCCTCGCCCGATGCTAAATCCGGCATGTTGCCCCCCAAGCTCGCCCAGATGTTACTTAATCTGACGCGCAGTAATCGCACACAGACTATTTATGATCCGTTCTGCGGCAGCGGAGTCGTATTGCAAGAAGCAGCTTTACTGGGATTAGATGTTTACGGATCGGATATTTCTGAAGATGCCGTCAAAAACACAATTAACAATCTGGATTGGTTTTTAAAATTGAAAAAGCTGCCAAAAATAAACTTACAAACTCATATTAAAGAAGCTGATGCTACTCACATTAAATGGGAACGCTTAAACACGACGGAAACAGCCATTATTACAGAGCCTTATCTCGGTCCGCCTTTAAAACGGATTTTATTTGGGCGCGATGCCGAACAAATTAGCCGAGATCTCGGCCAGCTGTATTATCAATTTTTCGTTAATCTTAAGAAAAATTTCAGTTCGATAAAACGGATCGGGATGGTTTTTCCTATTTTCAAAACTCGGGATGGTCTGCGGTATGTGGAAATTCTGGACGAAATAACCAAATTGGGCTATACGCCCAAACAGGTTTTACCACTAGAATCAATCAAAAAAGATCCGAGCGTTAGCAAGCGCGGCGGATTTCTTTACTCTCGCCCTGATCAATTAGTTCTCCGCGAATTATTTGTTTTCGAGAAAAAGTGAAAATTGCTTCTTGGAATGTAAATGGCTTAAGATCGGCTGCCCGTAAAGATTGGCTGAAATGGTTTAAGACCAACCGCTTCGATATAGTGTGCCTGCAAGAAACTAAACTTCAGCCTACTCAAATTCCTGAACCTCTAAGAGAGATTCCAGGCTACAGTGCTTATTTTAACTCTGCCCAGAAAAAGGGGTATTCAGGGACTGCTGTCTATACCAAAATTAAACCTACGCAAGTAACCGCAAAATTGGGTTTGCGCCGCTTCGATAACGAGGGTAGATTTTTGCGATTGGATTTTGACAAATTTATTCTGATAAATTTATATCTGCCTCACGGGGGACGCCAAAAAGAAAATCTGGATTATAAATTAGCTTGTTATAAAAAATTGTTTACTTATCTGGGTAAAATCAAAGCTAAGCCAATAGTATTGATCGGCGATTTTAATATTGCCCACCAAGAAATTGATTTAGCCCGCCCCAAAAATAACAAGAACAATATTATGTTCACCCCCGCGGAACGAACTCAGATCGATCGATTATTAAGCTTAGGTTTTGCAGATACTTTCCGGGAGTTCCATAAACAGGGCGATTATTACACATGGTGGCCCTATTTCGCCAACGCCCGGGAGCGTAACTTGGGCTGGCGCATCGATTACGCTTTTTCATCGAAGAAACTAACCCCTAGATTATCTGAAGCTAGCATTCAATCCCAAACACTCGGCTCCGACCACTGCCCCATCATGTTGAACATAAAAACTGACTAATTTCCCTCTTACACATACATAAAAGTATTGACTGGGAGCTGATTTTATGGTATGTTAATTCATTATCTTGGTCAAAAAAACCTGAAGGAGGTTAAAAAAATGACCAGACGAACTTTTTTGACATTAGTAGTGTTGGTAGCGACAATGGCAGCATTGATCGCGCCGACAGCCGTGTCAGCAACCGAAACAGGGTCGTTCCGGTACACAACATCTGGAATCACCAGAATAGAGGGGGCTGAAACAAATTCCGAATTTATTTTTCCGGATCTCGTTGTCGTTTACTCAAACCGATCAAACGAGATTTCTGAGGCCAACTTCGGAATTGGAAGAATCTTTCCTTTCAATGGAGGAACAGTTCTCTGCCAGGCATTTCTATCCCATCGAACAAATCAGGATTTATCTTTATTGTTGACTGTTTGTCCAGTCTTTGCGGGGAGTCTGACAGATAATCTAACTTGGTCGGCTAAGTTCCCGATAACACAATATCTGGGTAATAACCCAAGTACTATTCTTACCCGCAATAGGTTAGGATTGACCTTGGATGACTGGACGATCGGATTCGGATTGAAGGGAAGAATTGCAGGAAGTGCATTGCAAACGGAATACGGACCATATCTGGCATACCAGATCGGCCCTAATTCATCTGTCGAGGCAATCCTGTACGGAAATGATCTACTTGAAATGCAGTATAATTTCCGTATCCCGTAATCTAACCAACACTAATCCGAAAAAGAGGAGCTCATATGAACTCCTCTTTTCAAATATTTTTTAACTTGATAACATAGAAATATTCACCACAAAACCACCAGGGAGGTGAACGCGTGGACCCAAGAAATGTGGTAGTCCTGATGATGCTGGGTAGCCTAATCTTAATAGGTTTCACCCACCCGGTCCTCAATAAATCGTGGACACCGGAATTCAGGAACGAATGGGAATCTAACAACAATGAGATCGCTAACTTGACAGGGTGGTCTCCGGAAAAGATTGGTCGGCTGAATTTACAAACTCATCCGACTCAACGCACCTTATCAAATCTGACACCAGAAGCGGCACCGGTCCTGGCCATAGCCAGGTCCGGCCCAATATTACCCCCTCTTTCTCCTAACCAGGAGGAGGCTGATAAGGGCAGCCCGACCCCGCCGTCGTGGATTCGTTATCATGATCGCGAGGTACTTCGACTGCCTAATTCACCTGGGGTTGATAGCTACATAAGCTAATCCCCCAGTATCGGGCTCATTGTCAGGGGCAGTTCTGCCCTGATATGTACTTTTAATTTTTTCAGTACAACACGGATAATATTTACCGATTAGACACGCAAATTACAGAGCTTCCTTCACTTGAGGGAAGCTCTATTTTTAATATAAATTTCTCGGGCTTGACTCCCCTGCGGATTTCTTATACTCTATCAGGGTATTTCCTTATCCCCTTTATTTCTGACCTGCTAATCAACTAATCTACTAATTAGCTAAAATATGGCCCACGTTAAAGCTGGCGGAACAGCTAAAAACCTTAGAGATTCTAAGCCCAAAATGTTGGGTGTAAAAATTTATGGTAATCAAGCCATCAAAACGGGCCAAATTATCGTGCGTCAGAGAGGCCAAAAATACCGCGCTGGGGCCGGTGTTGAAATGGGCAAAGACCATACTATATTTGCCAAAAAGGATGGCAAAGTGAAATTCTCCACCAAAAAAGTCCGTGGGGCTGGCATTAACCTTAAATCAGCCACTTTTATCAGTATCGTCTAAACTATTTATCAAGCTGGTAGCTGATTACTGATTGGCCGTATAGGCCAGTTTTTTTATTTTGTTAAAATGATTGGTTGGGGGCTAAACAATATTGGCTCGAATTTATTAGGATGGAAACTGAACACCGGCCATCATATGACGGCGACCGTAACCAACTCATCGAAACTGCAGGCTATTTTGAGTCTACAGATGAACCCGTTTGGCCGGACTATATTCCTTCCGATGACGAGGCCCCTCCGATTTCGACTCAAGCGGCCGATTTAGAAGATCGGACTTCGGCAGAAATAGCTAAAATCTATGAAAAGATCGACGACGCTTTTGAAGATATGCCCCTAGATCTGCTGGAAGACACAGGGCTGCCGCCGGAAGAGCCAAATGATTTAGCACCCCAGAGTTTTGATAATGAAGTTAAACCAAATCGCCAACCCCCAGAACGCCCGATAAAACCAATTTTATCTACAACCCAGGAGCGCGCAAATCAAATAGAGCAATTATTCCATCGTCCTCCCATGGAAGGGTTGCCCATAATACCTCCACCTCTCGACAAGGATCTGCTCTTTCGCCGGCAAATGAGACTGAATTTTACTTTGGTCACGACCGACCAAGGGATTTTATTCAAACATAAGTCAACCATTACTCCTGCCGATCAACGGCTGTTATACGAACATGATCCGGCTGTACCAACTGGTCTTCCGGAAGATAAATGGGAAGAAAAATTTCAACCCCAAGAAGAAGGTGACAACCTCTTTTGGAGAAATAATGAAATGGCTTTTATCATAGATAATTTATCCGACAAACAGCGGAAAGAGCTGGAACAATCTTTTATGGATGGAGAACAGGTTCATTTTAGTTTTATCTATGGCCCTAAACAAAAGATCACTAAATTTGATGGAAAGTATTCGCCGGCCATATATGTGACTCCCGATTCAGCCCAAAAAGCTGTTTGCGGTTTATTCCCAGGAGCTAATTACGCGGCGTTCACTAAAATGATTTTGACCTACAACGACAAAGCCGAACTTTGCATTACTGAAAAATTGATGGCTGAAATCAATGTCGGTACCAAAACCGGTTCCTGGTCAGGAGAAAAATTATTGCCTTGGATGGGCGGAAAAGTGCCTCTCCATTATTGCCGTGACCTGCCCAGTTTAATAAACCGCAACCAAAACGGGGAACCCGGTCTCCCGGAAATAGATCGTTTGCATAATCAACCTAGAAAATTATTTGAGAATGGGTTGAGTAAAAAAGACAAAAGATGGATTCGCGAAGGCTTATTTGCTTGGCTAGACCAGACTCTCGATAAAAACAATTATCTACTGAAGAACCATTATCTACCAACTTTTATATTGAATAAAAACAAAGAACCTGTCGGTCAGGGACATGAGAAAGCCGATACCGCCGTCAATTTTTCTCGGCCACTGAGACTGAATGTCAAAGCCGGCGGCTACCTAGAAAAGGTGCTCCGAAACCAAGCCGAACTGACTCACTTGAACCGCCGGGCCCGTAAATTAGAGCATTTTACCACAGAGGTTTATCCCGCATTTAAGACCGGATTAATTTCTCATGGAGAAATATCAGAATTGGCCCGGCAACTCACGCGCAGTAGTTACAATATCGACATTTTATTTAATGATAAATACCAGAATAATTTAGCTTATTTATTATATTTTTTTGAAACCGATCCCGACCCCCAAATCGAAGCCTTATTAGGCCCGAACGGTTCCCGGGGGAATGAAAGAGCTGAACAAATCTGGCAAGCGATTCTCCAGCGTAACCAAGCTTTAGCTGAGAAAAAAAGCCGGTTCGCTCAAGATAAAAACTACCTTGATAGCCTTTATCAATCATCTATGGCGAAAATTGCGAAAATGACTACCGACAGTGCCTATATGCAATTAGCAGAACTCATTTCTACTGCTCACCAAATTAATGTTTCCGGTCCCATCAAGGGACCTCACCACCCTCATCTCCAGTTTCCCGCATTAGAAAAAGACCAGTTGGCCATAGCAATGGATGGAACACTAAAATTACAGGGTAAACTCTCTCGGTCAAATGTAAAACTCTCTAAAGAACCTCGGAAAATTGTCGGTTTTGACATTTCCCCTAAAATGGAATCTTTGCAATTTTATCAAGACATGTTAGCCAAAAACATGGCTTTTTATGCTCTTAGCCTAGCCCGAGAAGGCGGGGCTCTCAGTTCTCATTTTATGTGGAATGACACTCAACCCCGGGAAACTCCCTGGGGCACTATTATCACTGGTCGGGATATGTATACTCTCGGACGGAAATTGCATAGAACTCCTGGCAAACACAAACACAAAGAATCTTCTTTAATATCTCTATCTGCAGCGATAGAATATGCTTCGAAATTCATTGAGGTAGTGGCAACCACTGAACCAGACAAGGAACTGCTCATAAAAACTCTCGACTATGCGGCGTATTGCCGCAATGCCCGGGAACACGCCAAAGACGCCGGAGATGTGGGAGAAATATTTACGCACTTAGTCCTCGAAAAACGGCCGGAAGAACTATTAAAGGGAGCAATAAAAAATCCTGACCAGCCTTGTCAGCTTGTCTATGCCGACCTCATCAGAACAGCGATAACCGAATATAAGATTTGGGAAAACAGATTAGCATTAGAACATCCGGAAGGAAAAAAAACACGGCCAGATTTTATAGTCACCGTCGGGGATCAAGAAATACTGATCGATTCTAAAAGTTGGATAAAGAACTTTACTGTCGAGGATGTGAAAGAGATCTATCGTACTTATGCTCCCCACCTACAACAGCCTGGGCGCCAATTAGTCATTATTTGGAACTCGCTCACAGAAAAGATTAAACCAGAAGCAATAGAAAAAGTTAATGAATTAGGTATCCATTTAGTCACTTGCGATACGATGTGTGCCGTATTGACTAAAATTGACATGGAAACAACTGCCGGCGAGTCTTTGGCTGCCGATTATGCCAAATTCGTCAAGAACGGCACTGCCTTTGCTCTAGACGAAAACAATCTGGAGCAGTATGGGCATTATCGAGTCGAATTAACCAACGCAGAGTACGACAAATATGCAACCCTTTTCCCTAATCGAAAAAAATACTTTAAGGAATAGCAAAAATCAGTTTTTCACAATAACGAAGCATTGCGAATGACTGCCGCGATAAATTCGCGGAACAAGGGATGCGGCCGATTAGGCCGCGATTTAAATTCCGGATGGGCTTGCGTCCCCACAAACCAAGGGTGGTCTCGGAGTTCCATCATTTCGACCAATTCTCCATCTGGCGACACGCCCGATAAAATCATCCCGGCCTGCTTAAAATCATTCCGATATTTATTATTGAATTCATATCGGTGCCGGTGCCGTTCGAAAATTTGTTTTTCCCCATAAGCCAAATAGGTCTTGGTCCCCTCTGTTAACGCACAGGGATAGGCGCCTAATCGCATCGTGCCGCCCTTATCGGTAATTTGTTTTTGATAGGCCATAATATGAATGACTGGATAAAGACTATTTTCATCAAATTCAGTACTATTGGCTCCTGCCCAACCCAAAACATTCCGGGCAAATTCAATCACCGCAATTTGTAAGCCCAAGCACAGTCCTAAATAGGGAATATGATTTTCGCGAGCGAATTGAGCAGCTTTGATTTTGCCTTCAATCCCCCGGGCACCAAATCCCCCTGGGACAACTAGCCCATCGCAACCGCTCAAAAGCTCTGCGATATTGGCTCCGGTTGCTTCTAAACTTTCCGCTTCAATGCGTTTAATTATTACATCCGCATTATGGTGCCAACCTGCCGCTTTTAAGGCCTCAAAAACGCTTAAGTACGCATCTTCCATGGTGGTATATTTAGCGATTAAGCCGATGGTCACTTTGCGTTTGTCGATTAAAATCTGACTGACTAACTCGCGCCATTTGGTCAGATCAACCGCACCCAGAGAAAGCTTTAACTTATTAGCCACAAACTGGCCAAAACCATAATTTTCTAAAATAATCGGTACATTATAGACCGTCCGCGCCGTTTCCATCGGCACTACCGCACTGGCGGGGAGATCGGCAGCGAGGGCAATTTTACGAATAGCTGCTTCATTGATTGAGTAGTCCGAGCGGCACATAATCGCATCTGGTTGAATACCAAACCCCTGCAGCTCTCTGACGCTAAATTGCGCCGGTCGCGTTTTGATTTCGCGAGTCACGCCGAGCCAAGGCAAAAACACGACATGGATATACATCACATTGTCATCACCGCAATCATGTTCCATTTGCCTAATAGCTTCCAAAAAATGCATCCCCTCAAAATCTCCTACTGTCCCCCCTACCTCCGTGATAACAATATCGGCACCCGAAGCCTCTCCGGCGTTCCGAATGATGTATTTAATATGATCGGTAAGATGGGGGATCACTTGCACGGTTTTACCTAAGTAATCCCCGTGTCTTTCTTTGGCAATCACTTCACTGTAAATTCTCCCTGTCATCACCGAGCTGGCTTGCGAATAATTTTCATCCGTGAATCTTTCATAATGCCCCAGATCCAGATCGGTTTCGGCCCCGTCATCAGTCACAAAGACTTCACCATGCTCACCCGGGTTTAATGTCCCGGCATCAAAGTTGATATACTGATCCAGTTTTTGCATAAATACTTTGTAACCACGGGCTTTCAAAATATTGCCGATGGAAGCCGCTGTGATGCCTTTGCCTAAACCGGAGAGGACTCCGCCGGTGATGAAAATGTATTTGCGTTCTTGTTCAACCACCCTAATTGTTATTTAGTGAATAATCGCGGCAAATGTTCGGGGATTCGCGTAACGATTTCGTAGTTAATCGTGTGCGCCCAATCGGCAATATCAGTAGCAGTGATTTTTTTATTCTTACTGGTGCCGATAATCACTACTTCGTCCCCTTCTTTGGCTTTTGGCCTTTTTGTAATATCTAAAATGGTCATATTCATACAGACGCGCCCGACCACCGGGACTACCGCGCCGTTAAGTAGCATAAACCCCATATTGCCTAAGCTCCGGTCAATGCCTTCGGCATAACCCACCGGAACCACCCCCAGTACCATCGGTTTAGGTGCCTGGAAACTACAGCCATACCCGACAAAACTGCCGGCAGGGATTTTTTTAATCGCCACGAGTCGAGTTTTATATTTGAGCGCCGGTTTTAATTTTACTTTTTTAGTTTTGAGAGATCGTTTGGCCCAGGCTTCTACCCCCCGAGACGGCCAGAGTCCGTACATAGCGACTCCTAAGCGGACAGTATTGTAGCGCGATTCCGGTACCAACATGGCTGCCGCTGACGCGGCGGCTGAGACATAGGGAATTTTAGTCCAATCAATACCGATATCGCTTTTCCCGATGCGGGCGAGCACTTTATCGAATTGGAATAATTGATTTTTAGTATAACTATTATTTAATTCTTCTACGCTAGCGAGATGAGTAAAAATACCTTCTAATTCTAACCAACGATGCTGTTTAATTTTTTTAATGATAGTCGGAGTGTCCTCTACTGTAAAACCCAGCCGATTAATCCCGGTCTCTATTTTTACATGGACGCTAGCCCGTTTTTGTAAAATAGTAGCCACTCGACTGGCGTCCGTGAATGATCTTTCGCTAAAGACTGTGAAAGCGACTTTTTGGCGAATCAGCTCTGACATTTCCTCTTTGGCAGTGGGTCCCAATACCACTACCGGCTTGATAATGCCCTTCTTACGCAAAGCCAGAGCCTCAGAGGCACTCACCACCCCCAGGGCATCTGCACCGCTTCTAAAGGCCTGCAAACCCACGTCGAATATGCCATGACCATAGGCATTCGCTTTCACTACTGCTATCAGCTTAGTCCCCGGCCGCTGAAGCTGTCGAATCTGCCTAATATTATGATCAATCGCCCGCAAGTCTAAATTAAGCCATGCTAGGGGAGCCTTCAATTTTCACCTCCTAAGTGAACCTTCAGCATTCAGCGTATAGCATTTAGCATCTAGTGACAACAACCCATCCTATAAGCTAATCCCTAGATGCTGGCCCTAGATGTCTAGATTCTTTACGGATTGAGCGTGAGTCTGAATAAATAATTTACGCGGAGGAACTTCATCGCCCATCAGAGTTGTAAATACTTCTTCGGCTTTAATAGCATCTTCGATATTAACCTGAAGAATAGTCCGATTAGCTGGATCCATGGTCGTCGACCAAAGTTGCGACGGATTCATTTCTCCCAAACCTTTATAGCGCTGAATTTCGGCCAGTTTTTTGCCTCCAGCCACTGCCACAATTTCTTCTCCTTCTCCTTCAATCGTTTCAGCCGGAGTTTCTTCAGTTTCTTCTTCTGCTTCTTCCGATTTAAGTTTGCTTTTTTTAGTAGGTTTTTCTGCTTCCTGTTTTCTGAGTTTATCTAAAATAGTTTCTTTTTCCGGATCGCTGTAGGCATACCACACGTCTTTACCTTTTTTGATAGCATAGAGCGGAGGTTGAGCAATATATAAATAACCTCGGTCGATAATGTCGCGCATATACCGGTAAAAGAAAGTTAACAGCAAAGTTCTAATATGGGCGCCGTCGACGTCGGCATCTGTCATAATAATCACTCGCTTGTAACGGATCTTGTCGATATTAAATTGTTCACTGATGCCGGTACCTAAAGCGATAATGAGAGCCTTGATTTCTTCCGAAGTTAACATCCGGTCCAATCGAGCTCGTTCGACATTCAAAATCTTCCCCCGCAAGGGGAGAATGGCCTGAAAACTCCGGTCACGCCCTTGTTTGGCTGAGCCTCCGGCGCTATCGCCCTCGACAATGTAAATTTCACTTTTATCGGGATCTTTTTCGGAACAATCAGCTAATTTCCCTGGCAAGGTCATACCTTCTAAGGCGCCTTTGCGAATAACCGTATCTCGTGCTGCTCGAGCTGCCAAGCGAGCCTTAGCCGCCAACATAATTTTTGTAATAATCCGTCTGGCATCGGCAGGGTGTTCTTCCAAATAACTCATAAAGTAATCTCCAAACACCGATTCCACTGCTGTCCGAATATCAGTATTGCCTAATTTGGCTTTGGTCTGGCCTTCAAATTGCGGATCAGGGAGTTTCACGCTAATAACGATCGTCAAACCTTCTTTGACATCGTCGCCGGTTAAAGTTTCACCCCCTTCCTTAATAAAATTATGTTTTTTCGCGTAAGCATTCACCGCCCGTGTTAAAGCAGCCCGAAAACCCACTACATGCGTGCCGCCTTCAGCATTATAAATATTGTTAGCAAAAGCGTATAAGGCTTCGGAAAAATCATTATTATATTGTAGAGCGATCTCAACGCGGTTATCGCCAACTTGCTTATCGACATAAAACGGCGGTTCATTCAGTTTAGTATTCTTTTCGTTCAAATGCTCCACATATTGCCGGATCCCGCCCTCAAAATGGAATTTTTCTTTCTTATCGTGCAGGGCACTATTAACTTCAATAATAACGCCCTTGGTTAAATAAGCCTGCTGGCTTAAATAATCAATAATGGTGTCCCAATTATAATCGGTGGTAGTCTCAAAAATTGTCGGGTCAGCTTTCCAAGTAGTCCGGGTACCGACCCAACTAGTGGCTCCGGCTTTCTTGACTGGCGCCACCGCTTCGCCCCGATGATATTCTTGCATCCATAAGTAGCCGTCCCGGCCGACTTCAACTTTCATATATTCGGAGAGGGCATTCACGACCGAAGCCCCGACTCCGTGCAAACCACCAGAAACCTTGTATCCGCCGCCGCCAAATTTACCGCCGGCGTGCAGGGTAGTCATAATTGTTTCCAAAGCGGATTTTTTAGTCACCGGATGAATATCGACCGGAATGCCGCGGCCATCATCTTCTACGGTAATAGAGTAATCCTTATTGATACTCACCTTAACAGTTTTGCCATAACCAGCCATGGCTTCATCAATCGAGTTGTTTACAATTTCCCAAATCAAATGATGCAAACCGGTCACTCCAGTGGAGCCGATATACATCCCGGGACGCTTGCGCACCGGTTTCAAGCCTTCCAGCACTTGAATGTCTTTGGCCCCATAACTCTGGGTGGCTTTACTCGTTTTGACATCTGGTTGCTTAGCATCCTTAATCACCGCCGGCTTGGTCGGTTTAGGGGATTTAACTACCAACTTTTTTACTAATTTTTTAGTCGGTTCAGCAACAGATTTTTTAATTGGTTTTTTCTTGTTTGGCATAATTTCTAAGCGAGAGCACGAGGTCTTTGCCTCTCTCTGCCTGCCTTATTATTTTATCTGATTCCCCTCCCCTGCGCAACACCTAAGACTAACCAAATTATCAGCTCTGGGAGATAAAATTTCTCTATCGTAGGTGGCCGCGATATTGGGTGGTGATTAAATTGATGATTTTGCTTTCCAAAGTTTTAATTTCCGCGTCATTAAGAGTGCGATCCATAGCTTGGACAGTGATTCGCAAACCGATACTCCTACCACCTGTGGGTAATTGATAGACATCAAAAACATCTATTGATTGAATGAGTGCAGAAGCCAGCCAAATTTCATCAACCATCATGCCGGTTGAAACTGTATTAGGTAATTCCACGGAAATATCAAATTGCGAAGAAGGGAATTTGCTGATCTCGCGATATTTTATGCCTCCCTTTTGTAATACCATTAATTCTTGCAAATTAATTTCTCCCCAAACTGTGCCTTCTGGTACATCAATTGAGACAGCTAAGCGCGGGCTGACTTCTTCGATCGTGCCGATGATTTCCCGATCTGACATAATGCGCAAAACATTGATAAAATTATCCTCCGGGCTTCCTGGAATAGCCACGAATTTTAATTTCGGCGTACCGGCAACTACCAATTCAACTATTCCCCGCAATGTCCGATAGGCCTCTTTATTTTTTCCAGAAATCAACATAGAAAGTAACGGAATTTCTACCGGCAACCCACTGTCATCCAAGACAATCCCCTTCCCGTCATCCTGAACTAGTTTCAGGATCTCTACTGGAGATGCTGAACTAAATTCAGCATGACGAATAGAGGCACTGGACTTACCACGAGGGGCCGGCGGCAAAAACACATTGGCGATCTCAAAAATCTTAATTGGTTCATTACCAGCCTTCCCTGCAAATCCTAATAAACTTGGCCAAATATTGGATGATAAATGCGTCCATTGACTATTCAATGGATTGTTGATTTTCAATTCATCATCCAATTGAATGCCCAGTTTCTTGGCCCAATCCTCGCCGATAAAACAGTGGCTCGGAGTTTCAGAAAAACCACATTTGGCCAGTGTATCTTTTAATTCATTAAACTCAACAATTTTTTGATTAACCGCCGGCGCTGACATCGCCACATTAGGCATCGTGGGCTCAACTTTATCTATTCCCCAAATTCGCACCACTTCTTCGGCGATATCGGCCTTTTCTTTAATGTCTGCGCGCCACGGCGGCGGAGTCGCGGCTATATTTTTTCCGTTAGTTTTAACCTCAAAACTCAATCGCTGTAAAATCTTTGTAATATCGCTACCGGTAATTTTAGCTCCCACAAAATCAGAAATTTCTTCCGCAGTAAATTCAACCGACTGATTGGATTTGACCGGCTGGGATACTTCTGCATTACCAGTGGCTATTCTAGATTCCGGAATAATTTGGTGGATTAGATTTAGTACCCGTTTCATTGCCAAGTCAGCCAAATACGGTTGCAATCCCCTCTCAAACCTAATAGAAGCATCAGTGGGAAGCCCCAGACTCTTGCTACCCCGCCGGATAGTTACCGGATTAAATGTGGCGACTTCTACGACAATGTCGTGGGTGATATCAGTGACCCCACTCGGTTCCGAGCCCATAATTCCTGCCAACGCAATAGGGACATCCTCGTCGGCAATTACTGCCACTTCCGGATTTAATTCGTAGGTTTTTCCATCCAACGCCAAAATCTTTTCACCTAGTTTCGCCCGTCTAACTACAATCTTATTGCCAGCCAATTTATCAGCCGCAAACGCATGCACCGGTTGACCTAATTCCAACATCACATAATTAGAAATATCCACGATGTTACTGATCGGCCGGATGCCGCTGCTAATTAATTTTTGCTGTAGCCAATCAGGCGATTCTTTCACTTCTACATTGGCAACATAGTGCGCTAGATACTTGGCGCAAATCTTTTGATCTGGCACTTCCACTACAACTTTGTCTGATGTTTTAATAGCGCTATCTTCCGGATAATCCAAATTTCCCGCAGGGACTCCGATCGCAGCATCGGAGTTACCTTGGCTTAACACCGCCGAAATTTCTCGCGCCAATCCCACATACGATAAATAATCCGGCCGATTAGATAAAATTTTTAAATCTAAAATTGAATCTTCCGAAATTTTCAAATATTCTTGTACCGGCCGGCCAACAGAAGCTTTCTTGTCTAAAACTAAAATCCCCTCGGATTTCTTTTCAATCCCTAACTCTTCGCCGCTACAAATCATGCCAGTTGATTCTACTCCGCGAATTACAGTTGCTTTAATTTCTCCGACCGGGAGCTTTGCTCCGACGAGAGCTAATGGCACTTTTTGGCCGACTTCAATATTGCCGGCTCCGCAGACCACTGTGACTCTTTTACCTAAGCCAATGTCCAGTGTGACTAAATGCAATTTGGTCGCATTGGGATGGGCGTCGATCTGTAAAATCTCGGCTACAATTACCCCCATATATCCGCTGGATTCCCCCGATAGCGTTTCCACTTCGGTAATATGCGTGTTGATTAAATCCGCGAGCGCCATTGGGCTTTCTTTGAATTCAACCAATTCCTTCAACCAATTATACGAGAACTTCATCTTCTACTTCGTTTTTCATGTCATCCTGGACCGACTGGCCAAAGGCCAAGTTCGGATTCAGGATCCAGGCCTGGATTCCGGATCAAGTCCGGAATGACAGGGTTTAAAACTGTTTGATAAATTTCATATCCCCACTCAATAACCACCGAATATCATCAATGCCATATTTCAACATCGCCAAACGTTCAATCCCTCCACCAAAAGCAAATCCACTATATTCATTTGGATCTATTCCCACATTGCGCAACACTTGCGGATGCACCATGCCGGCGCCCATCAATTCTAACCAACCTTTATTGGAGCACCCTTTGCACCCAACACCTTTACATAACCCGCAAGAAATATCTACCTCAAAACTGGGTTCCGTAAAAGGGAAAAAGCTAGGACGCAACCTTATATCGTGATCATCTCCCAATATTCTGCGCACAAAATGTAGGAGAACTGATTTCAAATGCGCCACGCTGATATTTTTATCAATCATCAATCCTTCGATTTGGGAGAACACCGCCGCATGGGTAGCATCTTCCGCCTCAAACCGAAAAGTCCGCCCTGGGGCAATAATTCTGATCGGCGGCTTGTGGCTTAACATATATCTAATTTGGACCGGCGAAGTATGCGTCCGTAGTAGAGTATTATTTTTTCCATCCGGTTCGTGGCGCAACCAAAAAGTATCCCACTCGTCTCGGGCTGGATGGCTAGCTGGGATATTCAACATATCGAAATTGTATTGTTCAGTTTCCGCTTCCGGCCCTTCAGCTACTTCAAAGCCCAATTCCTTGAAAATATCCACCAATTCCCTATTTATATATGTGAGCGGGCTTAGGTGCCCCACTTCCGGCTTGATTCCCGGAATGGTCGTATCGCGCTCCGTGGCTGACTTCTGTTTGATAGTAAAAACTTCTTGTTTCTTAATTTCTAAAAGTTGGGTTATTTCCGCCTTAACCTGATTGATCAAAATCCCAACTTGCTTGCGCTCTTCCGGTGACAAATTGCCCAGTCCAGCCATGATTTCTGATAGGGGCGACTTTCGTCCCAACAGCCTTGCTTCTACCAACTGTAAATCTGCAACTCCCGCAGTGGCAATTGCAACTCTGGCTTCCTCTAATAATTGTTTAATTTTTTGTTCCATTCGCTAATTGTTCGTCATTCTGGGGAGTCCCTGGGACGACTCCAGAATCTTATATATGATCCTGGACGAAGCCAGGATGACAATGTAATGAAATCATTGTCGACTAATCCTTAAAATATAGAGCTAAAATGAAGGCGATGACGGCGATGATTAATCCATTCCACCATGCCAAGACATGGATGGTCTGGAGAAAGAAAAACACCGTTAGCGCTACACTACCGATAATACCTAATTTTAAGGAGGATGAGAACAGTACCGAGAAATCGAGCAAGCCTCGTTTTAAATACCAAAAATAAATTAACGAAGTCAGGACTCCCGCCCAAAATATCAAAAAACTGGCAAACAGAAGCGCAAATACTCCCCAATGCGAATTGTAAGGGTCAAATTTCCAAATAATAATCCAAAAGGCAATTGTCGCAATAATCGACGCTGCCCAGATCCCCCACAAATTTTTTCCTAATGGCACCCCTCCCATAAATACATCTTATCACCAATAAAACCGCCTCAGTTTGTGATAAATTGTGAATAAGAACAAATAAATTCTGGAATAGATTATGTTCATACAAATTCTGGTTTATGGCTTAATTGCCGGCGCAATTTATGCCTTAGTCGCAAGCGGGTTCTCTTTAATCTATTCTACTTGCCGATTTGTTCATTTTGCCCACGGTACCACCGTCGCTGTAGCCGCTTATATTCTTTATTTATTGTTTCACCAACTTGGTTTCAATTTTTGGCTGGCTGCAATTTTAACTGTGCTCCTGACTGGATTATTCGGATGGCTGATGAACGCCACTGTCTACGAAGCGCTCAGAAAAAGAAAAGCTAGTAATGTCATTCTGCTGATCGCCAGTGTCGCCATCTTAATCCTTCTGGAATCGTTGTTATTACTGTTTTTCGGCGCGGATGTTAAAACCATTGATTTCTTAAAGGTATCTCAAGGATTAAATATCGGTGCCGCCATCATTACCCCTCTGCAAATAGTAATTATTGCGGTAGCGCTGGTTCTGCTGATATTTTTATTCTGGTTTATGAAAAACACTCATTTAGGCAAAGCTCTACGAGCGGTATCAAACAATCGAGATCTGGCAGAAATTGTGGGAATTTCCTCAAGAGCCATTTATTCCTGGTCATTTATTATTGGTTCGGCTGTCGCAGGCATAGCTGGGATTTTAGTCAGCTTAGAACAAAATATCGAACCGACTATGGGTACTAGTTTAATTATTAAAGGGTTCACCGGTGCCATTATCGGAGGTATTGGTTCGGTTCCAGGAGCGATTTTGGGTTCATTACTTTTAGGACTCGCCGAAAACTTCGGCATCTGGTTTCTCCCTTCCGGATATAAAGATGCGATCGCTTTTGTGATTCTATTTTTGTTTTTAATCTTCATGCCTAAAGGCATCCTGGGTTCCAAAAATGATAACAAATAATCCTTTCTTATGATTAGTGCTTATTTTATTCATCTGCTTATTCTGGCCGGTATTTATATTATCTTGGCGTTGTCTCTCCAATTATCTATCGGCTTCACCGGCATGTTGAATTTGGGCCATATCGCTTTCTACGCTATCGGCGGCTATACTTCGGCATTGTTGCTTTTGCATGGCTGGCCGTTTCTGGCATCACTATTGGTTGCTGGGTTGCTGGCTATGGCTTCTGGGTTTCTACTGGGGCTCCCTACCCACCGGCTCAAGGGTGATTATTTAGCCTTAACCACACTCGGATTTTCCTTTGTAGTTTACGCACTAGCTATTAACTGGTCAGAATTAACCAGGGGGCCCCTGGGAATTCCAGGCATCCCGCGACCAGAGATATTCGGTCTGCAATTTTCTTCCAATGTTTCTTTTTTGCTATTAACTGTTGTGCTGATATTAATCACCTATTTCACGCTCAAAAAAATTACCACCTCTCGCTTTGGCAAGGTTCTGGAAGCTATTAGAGACGATGAAACTGCTGTTAAAATCTTGGGGAAACCCACATTTAAAATTAAATTGATTTCTCTAGGTACAGCTGCTTTTTTTGCAGGAATTGCCGGAGCATTATACGCCAGCTACATCACCTTTATTGACCCTTCATCTTTTACAATTATGCAGCTGATCCCGATTCTGTCGATGGTAATTATTGGCGGGGCGGCTTCTCTGGAAGGCACTATTTTAGCTGCCGTAGTTCTCACACTACTGCCGGAACCATTGCGCTTTATTGGATTTCCGTCAACAATTATCGGCCCCATCCGACAAGTGATTTATGCCTTAGCCCTCTTAGTTATTTTAATTTATAGACCTAAAGGCTTTTACGGAAAAGTGAAACTAGAGTAAACATGTTAAAACTAACTCACGTTAAAAAATACTTTGGTGGAGTAAAAGCAGTGAATGACTGCAGTTTTGAGATTAAACCCGGAAAAATTACTGCTCTTATCGGGCCCAACGGAGCCGGAAAATCCACTATTTTTAATCTGATTTCCGGATTAGACAAGATTGATTCGGGTAAGATCGAATTTAACGGTCAACCAATTGCTGGCTTGTCACCGGAACAGATTTCTAACCTAGGAATGTCTCGTCTTTTTCAACAACCCAGACTATTTAACAATTTAACTGTATTAGAAAACGTATTATTAGCTGTCGATAACGAGGATACTAAATTCTGGAAAAATTTTCTTAGTCCCGCGACAACCGATAACAAAAAGATCCAACAGGCAGAAGCGGTGCTGGATGATGTCGGCATCAAAGAAAAAAAAGATCAGTTTGCTTCCGATTTAAGTTTTGGCCAAAAAAGATTAGTAGAGCTGGCTAGGGTTTTACTTAATCCCCATGTTTTATTGATGCTGGACGAGCCAGTGGCAGGAGTAAACCCCAAACTAAGAAGTCAGATCACAGAAGTTTTAACCCGCCTCGCCGCCCAAGGAGATACGATTCTTTTAATCGAACACGATATGAACTTTACTCTTAAAATCTCTGACCGTGTCATTGTGATGGACGAAGGCAAAGTTTTGGCCGATGGCACGCCGGAAGAAATCCGCAATGACCCGAAAGTATTATCAGCTTACTTAGGCGAATGATTACCATTTCTAATCTAAAATCCGGCTATAACCGCATGGAAGTCCTAAAAGGGATAGACTTTAACGCCAGTACTAAAGAAATTACGGCTATTATCGGCCCTAATGGTTCAGGTAAATCCACTATCCTTAAAAGTATTTTCAACCTCTGTGATATTTATTCTGGCCAAATTAAATTCCTGAACCAAGAAATTACTCGTACCCCAACCCATCAGTTAATCCGACTGGGGATTAGTTACGTTCCGCAGGGTCGCCAAGTCTTTGGTAATTTGTCTGTCCGGGAAAATCTGGAAATCGGCGCCTTTATTTTTTCCGACCGTAAATTAGTTGAACAACGGATCGATGCCATATTCAAGCGCTTTAGTTTTCTGAAAGAAAAACAGCACGATTACGCCTACACCCTCTCAGGCGGTCAACAACAGATGCTATCTATTGCGAGAGCTCTTATGCAAGGCCCCAAATTACTGTTGCTGGATGAACCCTCTTTGGGTTTATCTCCTAAGATGGTTCAGGAAGTCTTCGCCAAACTAACCGAGATCAACCAGGAAGGGATTACTATTATTGTTGTCGAGCAAAATGCTAAACAAGCCATCGCTATCGCCGACAAAATTTATATTTTAGAGGAGGGTAAAATCGCCCTCACTGGCGGCAAAGAAATTCTCTCCCATCCTAAAATCAAGAATATCTATCTAGGCGGAAATTAACTTTCGCAAAATCTAAAAACTGCCGTGGTTAAACGGCAGAGATAAAACGAGAAAGCTAAGTACAAATAATCTAATCATCTCTCATAGAACTCCTTAGGAACGGCAGTAAATAAACAGTTTTCTATCCACCAGCTCTTGGAGACCTCATTATGGCAACTAACTGGTTTAAGCTCCAGGTGTTTTGTTCGGGATGCACGGAAATATCCCAGCGATACATCAAACTTAATCGCTGGATAGCAACTACATATAGTGCCATCATCACTCACTTGTACTTGCATAGTACAACCAAGCGATACTACCTCTTTAGATGCAACAGAAATGTTATGATAACTTTCATATTCCTGTCTCCCGTCAGACAATAACGGGTAATCTCGTAACAGAATATCCGTTATACGGATATCTGCTGGCAGTAATCCAAGAGATCGCATAAATTCCAACACATCGTTAGTTGAAATATAGCTCAGTGGGCTAGAAAAATTCATCAATACCACTGGAACCATCGCAGCCCTATCGCCATAGTTTATTTCTGGCGGCGCAGGAACATCATTGGCCGGCAATATGGAGCTCATTAGTTCCGCCATAATGTCCGGGCTGGCTTCTTTGCACACCATTCCAGGCTTAACTATACTGTCAAACCGTGGAGTCGAGTTAAATGCACTACTATTTACCCACACTGGGAATACGGGATTCCCGATTAGTCGTCGCTCACATCCCTGATTTAACACTTTGTCCCAATCTACCATTTTTCTCCTCCAAAAGCCTTCGACCTGCGCTGCAGGGAGGCAATTTTTTATTGTCAAAGAATTTATTTTAACCTTCGTAATCCCTTCTCTTTGATGGAGAAATAATTGCGAAGAGGTTAAATCTAGTATTTAAAGCTTATTAAAGGGAAACTATTTGGCCATTCTTGAGCGTTTTGGCTTCGACATCGGTGACTGCATCTCCATTTTTATCGAAGTTGAAATTACCCACCGCCCCCGGCCAATTTTTAATTTTATTGTTGAAATAATTCTTTACTTTATCAGGAGCATCACCACCCTTCTCAATCGCTTCTCCTAGTAAATATACCGAATCATAATAGGTAGCAATATAAACAGTTGGCATAGGACCTTCGATAGTGTTGTATCTGGCCTTGAACTCAGCTAAAACTGTCGCGGTTTTTGAATTGGCTTCATCAAATTTCGGCTGAGTAAAGATGGCCCCTTCTAATAAATTCTTGTAAGCGTCATCGTAATAATTTAACGCTTCTGGGTTAATAATGGCTTCACTGGTATATATTTTTGGTTCAAACCCGAGTTCTTTCATCTGCTTTAAAATCAGCGCTGAGGTTTTATATGATTGGATGACAAGATAGATTGTGTTTATATTTTGACTTTTAAACTTAGCCAATATTGTTCTGAAGTCAGTTGTCCCAGAAGCAAATGTCTCATCTAGTTGTATTTCCCCGCCTTGAGAAATAAAGTAACTGCTAAATGCTTTCTTTAGAGCTTGGGGATAATCAATATTTTCCGAAATTGTGCCAATATCTTTATCTCCTTTACTAATAGCAACCTTAGCAATTTCTTTAGCAGTATAATCATCGGAAGCTAGGTTTCTAAAAATATAATCACCCGCATTAGTGATATCGGGACTCCCGGAGCCTGGTGAAAATAAAATCACTTTGTTGGTTTCCGCTACCGGAGCCATCGCCAAAGTTTCTCCACTGCACAGCCCGCCAATCACATATTGGACTTTGTCAACATTGATCAATTTATTAATAGCCGTGGTGGCACTGGCGCCATCACATTTGCCATCTTCGTAGACTACGTCAAAATTTATCTTGTGGGTGGCATTAAAATCATCAATTCCCAATTTAAAAGCCTTAGTCGTATATTCACCGTAGCTGGCGGCATTACCAGTTTGAGGAGCCACAAATCCGATTTTAATCAACGTCTTGTCTTGGGCTTTAGAATCATCCCGAGCAAAACTAAAGCTCATTGATAAAGCTATCACGACAACCAACACTAACCCGCCTAACCAGAACCAATAATTCTTACTTAGTGAACCCATATGTTTCCTCGCTACTAATAGATATTTAATAAAATATTGGGCTGATGATGATAATTGCGCTCCCAGAGCTACTTATTTGCCATCACCGTAAGCTTAGGGTACTCCCAAACCTGATTTGTGTCAATGATTAGCGTCATAATTTACTACCGGATTATGCTCCTTGTTAGTTTTTCTATAGGATATTTATAGTTGACAGGGATGGGCATTAGGGTGTATAATGTAAATAATGTCGTAACTTAGCGACACATAAATACAACCAACCATTATGAGCTACAAAGACCAGCTGTCTACCCTCGGACTCAGCAATATGGAGATCAAGGCTTATCTCGCCTTACTAGAGATCGGATCGGCAACGGTCTTAAAGTTATCCCACAAAACCGGGATCAAGCGCACTACGATGTACGATGTGGTGGAAGGATTAATCCACAAGAAACTAATTACTCTGACCGAAAAAGGTAATAAGAGATCGTACCACGCCGAAAACCCGAAAAAAATCGATGGCCTACTTGCGGAAGAAGAAAGAAAATTAGCTGAAAAAAGAAAGAATTTTTTAACAATAATTCCGGAGCTCTCTTCCCTGTTTAATGCTCATGACAAAAAACCCAAAATTCGTTTTTACGAAGGGTTTGAAGGCATTAAAACTGCTTTTGAAGAAACGTTGGAACTCCCCCGCAACACCGAAACATTAGCCTATGGTAGCGCTTACCAATTAGACTCTTTGTCATACCAAGAATACATTCTAGATTATATTAGTCGTCGGGTTGCCAAAGGTATTTACCAGCGAGCGATTATTAATGATTCTCCTGTTGCTGCCAAAAAATTTCAGGCCGATGATAAAGCCCAATTGCGTAATACTATTTTAGTAGATGAAAAAACCTTTCCATTTGTGGATGAAGTTAATATCTACGGCAACAAAGTTTCTATTGTTTCCTTTAAAGATGAGTTGACTTTGATTATCGAAAGCGAGGCTATCGCCAGAACCCAACGATCTTTCTTTGAAATGTCTTGGATAACTGCCCAGCAAATCGGCAAACTAAGCCCGAATCCGTATGTCCCCCCGAAGAGGGAAAAATAAAAGCCAGATCCCTCCACTACGGTCGGGATGACAGAGATAAAAGTGTCTAGGCCTGGATTCCCGCCTACGCGGGAATGACAATGAGAGGGTTAGATTTTGAGGATGTGGAAGCCGGAGAGGGATTTAGGAAGAGTTTGGCCCCAGTCGGTGGAGATGAGCCGGCTATCCAACATCCAGATGGCATTGGTTTTACTATAAAGCTCAGCCAAATTAGTCCTGAATTTTACAATCGCTTTTGGCAAACCATAATCGGCAAATTCATTGCGGAACCGATCTTTGGCTAACAAACTACTTAGAGACCCGGGGATATCAAACGGCATGGTGAGAAAAACAGTTTTGTCTAAACCGTCCACTACTGGTAAGAATTTAGGCAAATTGGTGCCGCTGATTAATAAAGTAAAGCCATCTAAGGCTGACAATTTGTCGTGAAGCATTTCTACATTTCCTGCCACGTTCTGGCTGAATAGGTTGATGTTAGTCAAGGCTGGTTTATACATCTCAAAGAATTCTGCCATCATTGCCACATTCGGAAAGACTACCAGGATTTTTTCTTGCGGGCTGATAGCTTTCTTGGTGATATATTCGAAAATTTCTGACTGATAATTATCGTCACGATTGCGATCTGGCAGGCCAGAGACAAAGGTGATGGGTTTAGATCCTTCCCTGCCTTTTGTCATTCCGACCGGAGTGGAGGAATCTCCGAGATCCCTCGACTGCGCTCGGGATGACACCACAATGGGCTCACTGATGATATCGGAGATAAAGTCGGGTTTGCTGTTCACTAATACCCCGTTGCTGGCGATTATAATAGATAAATTCTTTACTCCCTCCCCTCCTATCCTCCCCTCCGGCAGGGGAGGAATTATGCGATTGCCCCCCTTAGAAATAGGAGGAACTAATCGCTGCCAGATGTTGGGGACGGGTTGTTTGACTATATTTAAAATCACGCGGTCGTTGTAACCATTTAGATAATTTTTAACTGATTGACCTGGATGAGCGAACAGCTCTAGATGCTCTAACAAGTTTGTCGTGTGTTCAACCTGTCTTTGCTGGGCGGATGGGTTGGCAAAAGAAAAAGATTTAACCTTTTCCAAATATTGATTTAATGTTGTGACTACCATCTCGGCTTTAGTTTTTACGGCCTTGCCGGTTTTATCAGCCACCAGCAGCCCGCTAATTTCCAGGGCCGACCCCGCGGCTTGCTCTCCCCATAATTCTTCCACACTTTTCCACCAATCATTCAATTCGCTGCCTAGATTATTTAGCAGTTTAAATAATTCATCAGCTGTTTTGTTGTCTGTCACAAAATCGTGCACAAAATCGCGCCGGCTCGCTACCAGTGCATTCACATACAGCGAAGTAAACATTTTAGCGGACTTATTAGTCGCCCATTCGTCAAACTCCACCCATTGCGGCAGATAAATATGTTTTTTATTCAAAACGTCTGAATTGTTGTCTAAAATTTCATAAAAACTTGCAAAATTCATCACTGTTTTCTGCGGTAAGTCGGCAACCTTAAACTGTAAGGGCGCTAATTTTTGTTCCCACAAATAAAACTCGTCTTTGGTGAGATAAGTATCCGCCGGATTGAATGGTTTCTTGGGATAACCTGTCAGTAAAATTTTGGCTAATAATTTGAACTCTGTAGATTTGATTTTCGATTTATTGATGAGGAAATTAAACCGCTCGGGGTCTAATTGCAAAACTGATCCAAAATAGGGATTGAGGCCAAATTTAGTCCAATCAGTTTTTTGAAAAACATCATTACTGACAACCAAAACCGCATTTTCATCGTTAACCGCAAAATTAATATTAGTAGCCATTTGCGGCATCTCGGGCGATAATTCATAAACGTTGAAGCCGGGATTTATTGTCATCCCGAGCTTGTCGAGGGATCTCTGGGCTCTAGTGTCTCGAGATTCTTCGACTGCGCCCTGCTGGGCTCCGCTCAGAATGACAGAGGGAGTGGAGAAGAGCCAGGAGATGTTTTCGTCAAAGATCCAGGACCATTCCCAGTCTGATTTGGCGGACAATTCGCGAATACTTTTCAGAATATCTACCGGCACATTTTGGGCCAAACCTACTAACGCATTCACTAAATCCACCGTAGCTAGAACATCGCTCATCGCCCGGTGACTCGGCTGATTTGGTAAATCTAAATATTTGGATAAATACTGCATACTATGAAATGGCACTTTGGGTAGGAGCGTGATGGCTAAATCCAAAGTATCCATATCATGCCCTGCCGGATCAATCCCGTGCGATTTCAAAAAATCCGTATCAAAACTGATGTTGTGACCCACAATCGGCAAATCGCCCACAAATTCCAGCAATTTTTCTCTGACTTCGGAAATATCCGGGGCAGTTTCCAACTCTTCCGGTTGAATACCTGTCAGCACTGATACGGTTACATTCAATGGGTTAGCCGGTTTGATGAGAGTCTGGAATTTATCCACAATTTTCCCATCCGAAACCCGGGCAGCCGCAATCTCAATGATGCTATCCCGCCTCGCCTCTACCCCGGTAGTTTCGGTGTCTAGAACTATTAAATCCATAAATCTATCATACACTACTACCCCATAAGGCCTTCCTCTGGTTCTTTTTTTGTCATCCTAGGGCTTGACCCGAGGATCCAGACAGAAAAACAAACAAAACATTTAATTCGCCTGGATTCCCGAATAATTCCGATTACCAATAGGTAATCGGGTCGGGAATGACGGGTAAAACTAATTGGTTTTGGTGAGGGTGACTTGCAGGGTGGGCGGATCAAAACTGATCACCGACAATTTTTCCGGCACCCGGAACATTTCTGCTGTCAGCTTGACCACATTATCTCCACTGGTGGCCTCGCGCAAATCTAAATCTAATACGACGGTGTTGCGATCAGCTTTGTTTAAATCTTCTGCCGGGCCAGCCAGATTTACATTAACAGTGGCCGGGCTCATTGATACAACTTTAAAACCGGGGGTGACATTAACACCGTGTGGCACTAACACCAATTTGCGATTGAAAGGGGAACTGCCGATCTTTACATTAACATTAACTAATTTTTCTCCCACTAGTGACACGCCAGCGGGTACTTCGATCCCGACCTGGTCAGAAAAGTCAGTAGTTTTACCAGTCAAATCAATCCGCGTTGTTGTCACACTGTTAATAGCTTCCAGCCTTTTCACGCTGCTGCGCAGAGTAACAGCCGGCGGGTCAAATGTAACTTCGGCAATCCAATAACCAGCCGGGAGAGATCCGGCAAAAGCCGGGACTAATCCGACGGTTTTAAACATCTCGCCTTTAACGATAGTAACACTGACATTTACCTCTGCGGGATTAAATTTAATATTAGACAGGCTCCGGCCGGCCGTATCGCGCACTTCGGGATTACCCTTGGCCGAATAAGAATTTTGTTTATTAGAAATATCTACCACCACATAGGCTTGTTGCAATGTATTAACTAAATCAGCTGGTCCGATAATAGTTACCTCGCTTGGACTCACGGTCGTATCTTCCAGAGCATAGCCATTGGCCGGAAACCCCTGCGGGTCAATTAGTACCGGTACCGTAACGGCCACTGCCGGAACTATATTTATAGTAATGATCTCTGGCGTGTAGCCAATCAGCCAAACATCTGACACGCCCAAGGTGAGCTGCGGTTTCACGTTATAATTGCCCAACCCCTGCACAAAATCCAAGTCGATGATCGCCTCTAATGATTTAGCGGTTTTCAGCTGATAATATGCCATATTCTTTGCCCGAATGGTGGCCTGAACAGTAGTTAAATCTTCGGCTACTGCCCAGCCAGATTTTAGATTGGTAATTTTAATCGGGACTTCCAAAATAAACGCGTGGTAGCTCAAACTAAACACCGCCAACCATATCAAAATCGCCGCGGAGATGAATAACCCTAACTGGGCTACGGAAGTTAATTTCATAATTAGCCGAGCAAAATTGTCTTAAGTACGCGATCTAAGTTCTTCGGTGCCAATTTGGCATAAGAACTTTTTCTATGCAGAACTGACACATCTTCCTTGTCTTTATGAGTAATTATAATAATTGCTTCGTACTGAGCTGCCACCTGCTGGATGGCGGCATTGCTCAAATTAAAACTGAATCGCTTCGGAGCGTTGGTCGTCAGAGTCGAGCCCGCCGCAACGATTACGCCGTTATCGACCAGCATGGCTCCGGCCGAGAGTTTAGACCGATGCGAAAATATATCCCAGACGAACTCTTTGCTAAATGGGGTGCACAAATAAGTACCTTTCTCGGCTAATTTATCTAAAGGCAAATCGGTTTTTACAATAATCAGAGAGGGGATTTTTGACTTAGCTAATAAAGTAACTGCATCTGTCAGCTCAGTGAGAAATTTCTTAGCATTATATTCGCCGCTGGTTAAATTTTTGCGGGCTAATCTAGCATAGCTAGTTTTTCCATCTAAAATATTTCTAAAATCTTGTTGATAAATCACTCCCAGAGCGATCACCATAACCACAAAACCGATGGCAGAGATATAAAACAACGCTGCCAACCCAAATAATTTAGCTAAAAACATAATCGGAAGAATTCCCAACACCCTTAACAGCATCCGTGATGCGGGCGTATTTTTGACTTTAGACCAGACCCACCATAGCAGTAGCACTACCAGGATTATGTCGATCAATGCTGCCAAATTCAATACGGAAGCTAGGCTAACCCAATTCAAAGCCGCCTCACCCATTAAGGCTTGCCAACCGGACTCTAAATAATGCGCAATAACATCAAACCCCATGTAAAAAATTACCCCACAAATTTCTAGTGACTTCATTATAGCAAACCTCAGTGAACTGCCGCCAATGTTATAATAAAGACAATATCATTTAGAAATAATTTTATTGCTTATGGAGCTTGGATTATTGCTCCGCTCTCGGAAATTCTGGCTAACCGCTGGCGGTGTTTTAATTGTTGGCGGGATAGTTTTTGGCGCTTATCAGGACACGCAAAATAGTCCCGCTAATAATACCTATCAGACTAATTCCATTACTTCCGGCAATGTTTGCCAAGTGGTTGTAACAGACTCTACTTCTGGCAAGCTGATAGCCTTACAAACCAAACTGCTTGATTTAACTAATCAAGGGAAAACCCCTCGAGTTAAGGGAGATTTTTATAATGAATTACTCGGCTATGACATCAAAAAGACCACTCTAAATCTAGCGCCTCCCAATTGGCTGAATTGGTTCTATTACCCTTCTACCAACCTAGGGGACGTCAAAGAATTGAACGGCCTTAATTGTTTGGAAGTATTATCTCTCGATTCAGCTACCAATAAAGGTTGGGGAGAAGAGCGGATTAAAAGCAGGCTCGCCGGAATTGACAAACTAACTAGCCTGACTCAATTAAGTTTAGCTAATTTTACTAAACTAACTGATATTGCTTTTGTGAGTAAATTATCTAAATTGCAACAGTTGGATTTAAGCAACACTGGCATCACTGACGAAAGTTTGGCTGCTGTAAGTGGGCTTAGTAATTTGCATATGCTTAGTTTGGCTAATACTAAAATATCCAATGTAGCACCGCTGGCATCGCTCACGAAAATGCGCTGGCTGGTACTAAGCGGTGCTAAAATTGATGATATTAAACAATTCACAGCGGCACTCAGCAATATGCGCGAACTTCGTCGGCTGGATATGTCCGGAGGGGTTGCTTTTCATTCTTGCCCTGAGTATGTCGAATTTCGTCAAAAGATCTTAGATGCTACTAAAGAATTTGATTTACAAAAACGGGTAGAGATTAATGGCGGACCCATCGGCTGTTGGTAGGTAATTTCTGGATACAAAAAAGCCCCCATTTTATGGGGGCTTGATATTACTCTGCGATCAGTCTCCCCGTTCCTGGGAAGGCCGTGAAAGTGCATCCTGTAATACATCGGCATCAATTATATGTGCGTCAACTGCTCGCATACTTTTGCAAGCCTGATTAGCATACAATCGATTAACTTCTCTAAGCGAAGCGCGCCGCATGACTTCTGCAAGCCAGGTCAGCCGCTTGGTTTCTCGAAGTTGAGCGAGTCTCCTGACTCCTCGAAGCCGATTGTCCCGATCACAGGATAATAATTGCTCGAGGGTAATAGCCATAGTGGCCTCCTTCCTTTATAGGAAATACCCTCTCTAAGATCCTCGTCGAATCCGAATCCTTTTACCTCTCTCTTTCAGATTAGTAGGGTGAGAGAAGATAAATACGGCTAGAAATGCGACCCAAATGAAACGCACCCAATCACCGTGATTGTACTTCTCCCAAAGCCCAATCCCTGAGAGCTGAGGGGGAGTGTCTTCTCTCTTCATTTTATAAACAAGAGATGAAACTTCCTCTTGTACCCCCTCCAAGTCAGCTCCATTCTGAAGACGATTAATAAACTCCTCGGTGATGAGAATCTCTTCATTCCAGCCACGAATTCGCAGCTGGTAAAGAGATTTCTCTAGATAACACACTGTTTCTGCTGCAGTATAGCATTCAATTGCTCGCTCTAATGGGTTAACCACATCAATACCGATTCGGCTGGGAACATATATACACCCAGCAAAACCCATGACAAGTAACCCTAGCATAATAACTCTCCAAGGAATTAATGCTTTCATTTCTTCCTCCGTTCGTCGAGATTCTGGATTTCTAAGAAACTCTATGTCAAATTTACGTATTGTTATTATACTACTCCCCTGCCCTTTTGTCAATGATTTTCCGCTCCCAGAGCTGATTATCTCCTTATAACAACTCTTTACTCCCCTTACAGAAAAACCCCGTGAAAACGGGGTGAAAAAAGAGGCAAAATCAATCTACTATAAATAACGCCAGATGGTAGAACCGATCACCCATAAGGCGACGGCGACTAAAAACGCTTTCAAGACAACGTCTAAAGCGCCAGTGAAAGAATCTTTGTCTTTCATAAAACCACCTCAATTTTGTGGTACAAGATACCTGTAAACTACCATAGAATTCTTTTAACACAAAATCACAGAACTCTTGAATAATTCGCATAACCCCATAGAATAAATGTAGGAGGTGATTTGCGATGACGGCCGAACGACGCTGGTGGGTATTAATTTGGCTAATTATTTTTGCGGCGTGCAACACCGGCTCTTCCGTTACGGCACTAGTTTGGGCGCCGGCTACTGACAGTAATTTAGTATTGAATATCCAACCTCGCTACTTCCAGTTACAGTTAGCGCCAGCCGAACAAACTATAATTAATATTAAAATAACCAATTGGAGCACTACTAGTTGGCGCACCGGAGAATTTTATTTGCAAACTATTCTGCCCAGCCAAGATAATCTTGCTATTGCTCCCGTAATACCGCAGCCGTTATGGTCGGGTGAAGCAACCACCCTGTCTTATAAAACTGCTTGGACACAAATCGGTTTTGGTCAAAGCTTTGATTTTCGACTTCCACTCACTGCCCCCGACGATGCACTGGCTGGTAGCGGCCGCTATCGGTTGTATTTGCAGCCAGTCGTAGCGGGACAAGCTTTATCTGATTTAATTATTGTCGATCTAAAGGTAGGCCATCCTCCCACTTCTTGGTCAGTGCTACCGGAAAAAAGGATTGAAGTGAGTTTAGCCGATCAAACTGCTACTCTTTTTGCAGGACCTTTGGCAGTTGCCAAATTAACTATCTCCAGCGGTAAAACCAACACCGAAACTCCCCCCGGCCGGTATGTCATTAATAAAAAATTGGTTGATGTGCTGTCCGATGCTATCAACTTACAACTGCCTTATTGGATGGAACTGCGGGATCTTAATGGCACCTACGAAGGTTACGGCCTTCATGGCGTCCCCTACCAGCAGGTTAACTCGGCCTATTACCAAGAAGGCAAAACCTATGACGGGTATAAGTATTATTCTGACGGTAAATTATATACCGGGTATAATTTATTAGGCACGCCGATGAGTCAAGGCTGCGTTGTGATGTCGATAAAAAATGCTCAAGCCGTATTTAGTTGGGCCGAGCCAAATAAAACTTTAGTGAACATTCAATAAACAAAGCGCGAGAATTCTCGCGCTTTTTGTGTTATATGCTACTCTTTATAGGAATCCTTGCCAGTAGGCTTAGACTGGATTGAAAATAATTTAACTAAGCCGCCTATAGGAAGTCCCATAATATCTTTGGCATAGACCCACGGTCGGGTCTTGCACTCACGGTTACTACAACGAGTAGCACTTTCTGGATGAGCCGTTATGGCCAAAAGCTGGCCGCATCCAGAACAATGAGCTAGTACAGTATGTCCAACCATGTTGAACCTCCAGCTGTGTTATTTGTCGAGCCATCGCCCAATTCCCCAAACAATTAGAGGGAGGAAAAAGGCAAAAAGTATTAAACTGGCAGGAAATAAATCCATTTGGTAGACAGGCATGTCGTTCCTCCAGAGCCAATCAATATGTAAAGGTACTTACCATAAGACTAGTTTTCACTGAAACAGAAAAATATGGAAAAAATCTAGAAAAACTGGCTTCCAGAGGTAAATAATCAATTTGACAGCCAATTAAATCTGCCTTATATTGGAAGCAGGATAAGTAAAAAAATATGAACTCCAAGGCAATACAACAGATATTACCCACTGTCTATGGGGAATTTTTTGCCAAATGTTCGCTAGTCGCCTCCGCCCCGGGCGATTTTTTTTGGGGCGGCGAACATTGCATACTTTCCGGCGGAATTGGCATCACGCAACATATCCCCTTACGCAGTTACGCCGGATTACGACCGGCCGATAAGCCAGGGTTCTACTTGAAATCTTTTCGACATCATTTGCCCCGTAAAAATGAATTTAGCGAGATAAACCCGCAAAGCTATGACTTTTCAGAGATGACTAAACTCTTATACCAAGAAGCCATTAAAATCTCTCCGCAGGGTACTTTCGTCGGTTATGAGATTTATGGCCTAAGTGAAATACCGATGTCATGCGGACTGAATACCGTAGGCGCCTTTTCGGTCGCTTTAGCCACAGTGTTTTTTATGGCCTTGAAACAGTTAACCTCTGAAGACATTTTGGAATGGTCTCAGATAACCACTTCGCAATTATCTAAAAATACTCGATTTAACCAAATGTTCCGCTTGGCTTGGAAGATTAACTCAATCATTCATGGCAAAACCTACCCCGCCATTCGCACTTTCAGCCCCGCTGCACGCACTGCCTTGCCTATTTTCTGTTGTTCACCTAAAACTACGGACCAAAACAACGTGACAAATGATATAAACCAATTATCATATTGGGGCGGAGATTTATCAGAAATCATCACTAAACAGCACACTCTCAATTGGCCTATAGATATTTTATTGATCAATTCCGGAGAAAACCGCTCCACCGGGTTGACTAGTAACACCACTGGAGAAGTCCGTTATAGTCTGGATGCTGTGGCCCAAGAAATCCAACAACATCTCGAATCGGTAGTTAATGACAAGCGACATAACTTTTTGCATAACATCTCCATTAAAGATTTTCTGTGGTTTAATTATCTGAACGCTTTATCGACAGTAGCAATTGAAATACTAAACTCATTGCACCATGTTTTTAATTTATATAGCGAAGAATCTATTCGTAATTTGTCTCGCGCCGTCCGTAAACACAACTACAGCTTGCGTCTACTAACTTTAACCACACCGCGTATTCAGGAATTGAGCATTGCCATTCGCGACTACACGCAAACTTTTTGCAGTATGAAGGCTGGGATCAAATTAACCGGCGGGGGCCAAGGCGGCGATTTGTTGGTAGTTACTCCCCACGATGACTTAAGAGATAAATTGCCCGGATTAATGGATAGGTTAAAGCAACTAGACCCCAATAAATCTGTGGCGATTGATTATATTTCCTGGGAAGATGGCTTAGAAACTGACGGTGTTAGACTGGAACAGGATTTCGATCAAAAAATTTACTCACCTTGGATATCCAGTAGCTCTTATAAATTGCACCGGTTGGACCGGCAGAGCCAATTGCAAAAAACTTTAATTTCAGAAACAGAATATAGAACTATCAAGCAAACTGCTTCTATTTTGTTGGATAAAATTGAAAAAAGGATTTATATCTGTGGACAAAAACTCACTTCCAAAGAGTTGAAATCAGCTTCTGCCACTATTGAGATAATTGAATTTTTATTGCCTCGGGCCGGCCAAGAAGTTAAAAATATTCATTTACCCGAGTCCATCTATGCCGCTGACCGCAACGAATTCCAAAGCAAGATCATGATCCCCTTAGAAAAGATCTGTAAAAATTGTCCTAACCCGATAGCGGACTTGTTGGAAATTAAAGGAGGGATTACTGATTTTTCTGTGAAATTGCAACCCAACGAGGAAATCAATATTCTCGAAAAGATCAACTAAATAGCCTCTCACCTAATGATTATTCGGTAGTTTTGCCGTCGAATTCTTCGGGTTGGGCAATAGCATCCGCTTTAGTTACCCTGGCTATGCCGTCTTGGTGTTCAGCCGGTGAATAAATAGTATACAGCCGCAGATCTTCGGTGCCAGTGTTGATCACATTGTGTTCTGCTCCGGCTGGAACAATGGCCGCAAATTCCGCCTTGATTTCGTGAACGCTCGCATCGATAACTATTTGTCCTGTTCCTTGTTCAAATCGGAAAAATTGATCAACATTAGGGTGCACCTCTGCACCGATATCCTCGCCTGGCTTTAAACTCATCAAAACTAGTTGGCTGTGGTGCCCAGTATAGAGCACTTTCCTAAAATTAGTATTGGTTTTTGTTTCTTGCCCAATATCTGCAACATATCCTTTCATATATTTACATTTAATTTTATATAATCTTACCGATTAAACCACCTCTAGTATAACAAACAAAAAATAGCGTCGTGAGACGCTATTTAAATTCGAAATCAAAGTACGGTTCCTTTTCTCGAGATCCTCTCGTTTCTACTAAGTCATTTACGTAATATCTGGCAGCGGGAACATTAAACTGACAATATTCCTTGTTGAGCGGGCAAAGATGGCACCAGGAGCTACCAGATTTAGGTTCGGGGTGACTAGGAGTAACCTTAGTTTGACGAGCTTGGTATTCTCCCCGCTTGCTGCTGTTGCCTGGGCTTTTCGAACAACCATTGCGCGAAAGCAACCATATTGCATCGCACAAACGTAGCCAAATTTTGTCGCATTCTTTTTCATGCTGACAGCAATAGTTGTAGGTGACTTCACGGGCGATATCCAAAAAATCTTCTCTTCTGTAGCAGTTTGTTTCTGGAAAACCCTCCAGAATGCGCGTAGACACTAGCACCCGTAGAACATGAAAGTCTACCGGAAGCGGCATATGCCGATAGACCACCAGATTTCGATCCATCAAGAAAAAGGTTATCATGCTAACCATTTTTTCTTGGAACCCCCGAAAACCATAGGCAGGATCAGCATCTTTCTTATTGCTGCGAATGATCTTAGCACAGAGATCAGCGAACTCTCCTTCTTCGACTAATTTACGGGGATCACCGTCCCAGTATTTCGCCAATTTGTGCAAATCATATGACCAGCTTTTAACAGTATCTTCCAATCGAAAGCCTAATCCATTGTTTTTCAACACCTGCCTGAGTTGTTCGCTGTAATCTGCCATCGTAGTTTCCTTAAGCCACGTGCTGGGTTGAAACAACTCCGGACAGACAGCATAAACCCGGAAAAGTGCCTGAATCGCTGTGTGGCTATTTATGCCTCCTTGCATATAGAAACAAGACACAAACCAGAAGATCGCCTCCTCAATGCCTCCTCGTGGCATAACTGTTTCAGATGGAAGATTCTCCTCAAGTTGGGGAGTCCCATTTAGGTTATAAGGATATCTGCCCTGGCGTAACGCCTCCAGCAGTATCCTAAAGATCTCTTCTGCTAATTCATAATTAGCAGATACTGCTGAACGAGTGATGGCCATAGCAGATCGGCCTCCTTCTTATATTTTAGTAATGTGCACACCAAAAAAACGGTGATAAGTTATTGTACCACATCGCCTAAAACTAGCGTGGAAATAAGAAAATCCGATGCCTTATCTTTAGTATATAAAAAAAAGGGGGGCGCTAGGCCCCCCATCTTCGCGATAAGCAAGTAACCATCAACGACAGATCGCCGCATTGACAATCAGGCTGACGTTCCCGCTCCTTCGCAAAGATTGATACTTTTTCCGTTCATAAGATTACCTCCTTTGAACGGTTGCGTTGGCCTCGTTGCGATAATATCTTGTGGATCTTCTATTCCACATGCTGACCCGAGATCATAGTGTCAGTGAGAACTACCACAACGAGCCATTCTGACTTGGCGTTTTTTCATAAACACCTCCGAAGCCAAAAGCTTGATGATTCAATTATAACAAAAACTAAAAGAGGAGCTGAAATGATTCTTCAATAAGAAATTGTTATCTAAATTTTAGTGGTTATCGAGGAAAAACAACTGATCAAGAGTGGTTTTAAGAGCTTTGGCAACATCGTGGGCTAATTTTAGCGATGGGTTGTATTTGCCCTGTTCCAAAAAAACGATGGTTTCTCGGCGCACTCCCGCCCGATAAGCCAATTCTTCTTGGGTGATTTTTAGATGGGTGCGTAATTCTTTAATCCGATTTTTCATAATTTTTACTGTTCGAATGAACTGAGAACTATTATCTAAGATAACTTCTCACTTTGTTCGAATAATAATTATTGGCAAAGCGTGGTCGGCATAGCGGCGGAAGGATGGCCATGTTCTACCCACTCACCGTTACTGCAAATCCAACTATCTTCCCCACTAAATAAGCGAATGCCGACTAGGGTGAAACCGGCAAGTAAAATCAGCCCAAATATAATATAGTAAGTTTTATTTTTAGCGAAACGGATGCGATCGTGGTATTTATACAAAACGGAATAGAGAATCAAAAGCGTGCAAACTGAATAGGCCAATACAAAGGCAACGATTTCAAAAATTGGATTGAGTGCCCGCTCTGCATACAACACAAACATAGCGATAGTTGCTATCCAGCTAAAAATTTGAATGGACCACCGTGCGGCATGGCCGCCGATTTCATAGTCCCGCTCATCCGCTAGTATGCCTTTGACCCTACTGCGCAGATAAAACAGAGTTACTGCCGCTGCAGCTACGATAATGGCCGGAGCTATGTAGTTATTAACAGTCACACTATAGCCAACTATCCCTCCCACTGTTATTGCAGCAATTATCTTTACGACTTGAAACTGTTTGATGGTCATACCTTTTCATGTTAGAAATATATCACTAAGTCCTATGTTAGATATTTCTAACATAGTTGTCAAGTACAGAGTTTTGAAATCATATTATCAACAATTCATTGATGAATCGTCGGGTTTGCGTCAATAGCCCGCCATTGGAGTTTGAGCGTTCTTTCCCTTGATCGAGTATTGGAGCTCGAGCGACAGGTATTCCAAAAATTACCGCTTCGTGAAGCCAGTAACACTGGCGAGAACGGAAAGGTATATTTTTGGTTCTAATACCAAGCGAGAGTGACTACGAGAAGACTTTGGTTACTTTCTTCGGGAAAGTAACAGAAAAAATTTACTTGTCGCGGAGGTGTTTCTTGCGTTCGATCTCGGTCAGATATTGCTTGCGCAAACGGATATCGGTGGGAGTAACTTCTAAAAATTCATCCTCCCGCATTAGCCCGATCGCTTTTTCTAAGGTTAATTCCATCGGCGGAGTGCATCGAATGGCTTCGTCTGTCCCGGATGCCCGCGTATTGGTCAATTGTTTACCTTTAATCGGATTTACCGGCATATCGACCCCCTTGGCGGTGTTCCCGATCACCATGCCTTCATACACTTCCGTGCCAGGTTTGATGTAGAGCGTGCCGCGTTCTTGCAAATTATTTAACGCATACCCTAGCGCCTTGCCGGTTACCATTGAGGTCATCGAACCCAGCTCAGTTTTAACAATATCGCCAGCATATGGTCGAAAATCCAAAAACATCGAAGTGAGAATTCCTTTGCCTTTTGTATCTACGACAAATTCGTTGCGATAGCCTAACAATCCGCGGGTAGGCACATCAAACAACATTCTGATTTCGCCATTTTCTATCCCCATATTGGTCATATTGCCTTTGCGTTTGCCTAATTTCTCAATCACGACTCCAGAAAATTCTTCGGGCACCAAGACGGACACTTCTTCGAACGGCTCTGACTTTTTCCCATTCTCCTCTTTAAAAATTACTTCGGGCTGAGACACAGCTAATTCATAACCTTCTCGGCGCATATTCTCAATCAAAACTGCCAAATGTAACTCACCGCGGCCGCTGACTTTGAACTTAGCATCCATAAAATCCACCTTGAGGCCGACATTCACTTGTAATTCTTTTTCTAATCTTTCTTTAATCTTGCGCGAAGTCAAAAACTTGCCCGACTGACCGGCAAAGGGAGAGGTATTCACAAACATATATAAAGACAAGATCGGCTCGTCGATGGCGATCGCTGGCATCGGTTCTGTTTTGTCGCTATCCAATAAAGTTTGACCGATATAAATATCGGGAAGACCGGCTAACATTACGATATCACCAGCGCTGGCTTCTGCCACTTCTTTTTTCGCCATTCCCTCAAAGGTATATAGTTTACTGACCTTGCCGGTAAATACATTGCCATTAGCGTCTTTCACAAATACTTTTTGAGCATCCCGAACCGTGCCTTCATAAATCCGGCAAATCCCCATGCGACCCAAAAAATTATCGTATGCCAAATTAAATACCTGCATCCGGAGCGGTTTGGCCGCTAAATTATCGCCCGAAGCAGCCGGGACTTGGGCTAAAATAGTATCTAAAATCGGGGTGAGATCGGTAGCTTCGTCATCCATACTCTTTTTGGCCACCCCATCCCTACCGACGGCATAAATAGTTTCGAAATTAAATTGATCGTCGGTCGCCCCTAAATCTAGAAACAACTCACAAACCGCTTCGGCTGCTGTCTGCACATTCGCTGCCGGCTTATCAATTTTGTTCAACACTAAAATCGGCTTCAGCCCTAATTCCAGAGATTTTTTGAGCACAAACTTAGTTTGCGGCATTGGCCCTTCGGCGGCATCCACTACTAGTAGCACCGAATCGACTGAGCGCAGCACCCGCTCGACTTCCGAACCGAAATCAGCATGGCCGGGGGTATCTAAGATATTGATTTTAGTTACGGGACGCCCTGAGCTTGCCGAAGGGTAGAAGACGGAGGTATTTTTGGAATAGATCGTAATCCCCCGCTCGCGCTCTAAATCATTGGAATCCATCGATACGTCACCCTCCGTCATTCCGGTTTGCTTTAAAATAGCATCCGTCAGAGCGGTTTTGCCGTGATCGACATGCGCAATAATAGCGATATTTCTAATTTCCATGTCCAGAGCAATTAACTAATAAAAGTCAGGGCTTTTCCAAGGCAAATACCCCGGCCAGTCCGACCAATCCGGTGAATATAATCTTCACGAGATTCAGGCAATTCGTAATTGATCACATGGCTAACATTACTAATATCCAATCCCCGAGCGGCCACATCGGTGGCCACTAAAACCTGGACGGCACCCTCCTTAAACTGCTTCAGCGACCGCTGCCGACCACCATGACTTTTATTACCATGAATTGATTCGACTTTAATCCCCCGAGCCAATAAAACTTTAGAAAGCTTTTCTACTCCATGTTTGGTCCGGCCGAACACTAAGACTTTTTTGTAGGTGGGATCTTGCAATAAATCGTGCAAAACATCTACCCGATCTCGACCCCGGAGTTGCACTATATCTTGTTCGATGTTGGTCGGAGTGGTTTGGGTGTCCACTGAAACGGTCATGGGTTCATGTAAAAATTCATCAATCAATTTTTTGATCGTTGACGACATAGTAGCAGAGAAAAACAGAGTCTGCCTCGGTTGGGGCATTTTTGATATGACGAACCGGATGCTTTTAATAAATCCCATATCCAGCATGCAATCGGCCTCGTCTAAGACAATAGTTTTAACATCATCAAGTCTTAAGACGCCGCGTTGCATCAAATCCAACACCCGTCCCGGTGTACCAATCACAAATTGGTGATGAAGACGCAACTCGCGAATTTGTGGGTTAATATTTGTACCACCAACACAAACGACGGAATGCATTCCAAGATTATAAGTGAAACTTTTAAATTCTTGATTAATTTGTAGGGCGAGTTCACGCGTTGGCGTCAGAATTAAGATCCGCTCATGGCGTTGATGATTGATTTTATGGATCAGTGGCAATAAAAAAGCAGCCGTTTTGCCAGTGCCAGTATTGGCCATACCCACTACATCACGGCCCGCCATAATAAAAGGGATCGTCTTGTCTTGGATGGGAGTTGGATTTGAATAGCCTTTCTTATTAACAATTTCCTCCAACACTTTATCTAATCCAAAATCTGTGAACTGATGTTCGGGATGAAACTCAGTCACAATTTGTTTAGCTGTTGTTTTATTAATAAAGGAGTCTATATTGAGAGTTGACTTCCCTGCCGAGCGGGAAAAATTACTGCGTCCGCCCCGAGCCCCGCTTTGCCCAAAAGCTGGCTTTTGAGCCACTGTCCTACTAAAATAATTACTCTTGGAGCGACCAAATTTGGATTTACCAAAACCGCTACTCCTTGAAGAGGAACGGCTGGATGAAGTTGAGTTATTGGAATGGTGGAACATAGAGTCTTAATTAGTTTAGATAAGCCTGACTGTATCAATTAAATACAGCCCCATTAAAGAGGCCGGCCTACCTTTTAATCGTACCGCACTACTATATCCTAAATTAGGCTCTGTGTCAACAAAAACCACTATTACCGATCTGCAAATAGTATGCCTACATAGGAGAAACGGCTCAACAACCGCTGTTGTTGAGCCGTTTTCAATTTCGTTTACTTTCAGCGTTAAACGGTGTTTAGATTAACTGAATAAATATCCGGATGTGCTTCTAGGGCTCGCCAAATATTTTCCAAGTATCCGTTAGAAACCAGGGTATCATATCTTACGTTTGGATCAATTTTATACCCTTGTTGTCTAAGATAATTCGCAGTGTATTTTCCAATGTCATCTCCTGGATCTATTATCCGCATCTTTCCAATATCATCACCTGGATCGATAATTCTTAAAATCCAAGAGGGCACATCGGCTGAATATTTTGCTTCAACTTGTAAACCATATTGCTCGGCAATTTGGGCAATTCTGTATAGCGGCACCCGGTCCTTCAATCGAACGATCAGCTCACCTCTTCTGCCTGCTATATAATCATAATTACCGTATTTTTCTTTGTTTATGTTTTGATATAACACTGTCTCATTGGTTGGTAACTGCTGAGAAATATCATAATCTTTTGGTACCAAAGCAGAATATGCCAAAATTTTGGTTATAAAATTATAGCCAAAATAACCAACAATAATTACAACCAAGATCAGAGCAATACCCTGGGCGCTCCGAATCTCTAATTTGTTTCGCTTCTTCATAATGAATTGCAATTAATAATTAATAACGCCTTTATTATATTTTACCAGATATATCAACGGCTATAGGATATAAAAAAACAAGGGCGCAAATAAAGCGCCCTGGATTGTTCCGGCTAACAGGTCCGCACCCTAAATATTACTTCTCGGATAATATTGACTAGGATCATCCGCCCCCTCATCGATCTTAGAGATTTCGAGTTCAAATCTCTGATCACCATCATCAGATTTACTCTCGATGAACTGGATAATAGTGACCAATTCCAGCAGAGTCATTTCTGATGCGTTGGCACCCATCTTTAATCTCAACACATCCGCGTCTTCGCCCAGTATGGATGCTATTTCGTTAATCTCGTCATCATCGAAGGCGAATTCTTCATAATACTGGTTATTCCACCAGTGACCGGGGTATAAGGCATATCCCCCCACATTAACTCCGACAAGGAATAAATTCCTCACTTCCCGAATATCAGGTTTATCAGCTAGGGCACAGGTTCTCAATGTGCACCTCCTTAATAGAGATTTCTACTGCAAGTTTACTACATTTTGGGGATGGCCGGCGGCAAATTGTTCTACATTGGAAATAAAGGCTTCCCAACGGGCAACATCAGCTTCTTTGGTTCTAAAACCAATGGGTGGGTAGACAACAACATTAGGCGTCTTAAGTAATGCCTCTGCTGACTCCGCATCCATACTGTCCGAATGATCTAGAATACACACTATCTCACCTTTTTCGGCCATATCCACAATCGCTTCCATATCAGTTAGTTTGGATGGGGCAGTATTAACCAATATGCACCCTGGTTTTAAAAGATTGATCTTGTCTCGGGTAATAATTCTCTCCGTCTGATCGTTGAGAGCCAGATTCAGAGATATAACATCACTTTGTACCAGTACTTCATCTAATTCCTTTCTGACGGCTCCTAATTGATTGATGGCCGGTTTATCGTTCCGATCGAAATAGATTACTTTCATCCCGATGCCTAGTCCGATTTCCGCAACTCGGGAACCAATTCTGCCAGCGCCAATTACCCCGAGAGTTTTGCCTTTTAATTCCCCACCCATAAATTTGTCAAAACTATAATCGCCAGATCGGGCTTGTTGCTTAGCTCTTTCTAGATCTCTGATGTGTTCGAATAGAATTGCGAAGACAAATTCGGCCACAGCTTCGGTGGAATATCCGCCGAGATTACAAACTACAATGCCTTTTTGTTTGGTATATTCAATATCTATTTTGTCGAATGAGGTCGCCAGCACCCCGATGTATTTAAGATTGGGTGCAGCATCAATAGTTGACTTATCAATTTTGGTAAAAATCCTGCAGAAAATTATATCCGCAGTAGCTAATACGCCTGGATTCTTTAGCTCGTCGCTAGAAACAAACTCATAAGCCGAAACTAACTGCTTTAATCTATCTAAAACTAAAGCCGGAACATCCGCTTGGTTGAAATCTACAAATAGCGCTTTAGAAAACATATTTAGCGGGCTAGGAACTGGAAGGCTTGATAGATCAGAAAGGCCGGCCAGACCAGGGCCTTCAGAAAACCGAGCACCCCCATACCAAAACTGGTAGCAGTGCTAATGAAATAGACTGCCGCTCCGATCAACCCCAAACCATAAACAGCACTAGAAACTGGGTGTGGACACATTGTGTTTTTCATACCCTTATTTTACCAGATGTTCCAATGGCTAGGATATATAAAAATAAGCCACCCTTTCGGGTGGCGTTGTATGTGCAAATTAATAAGTGTTTATTAAACCATGTGCTGAAGGAAAAAATCAACTTTTGATTTCATAATCCTGGTAACGTTTGGGCCGTAAATAGCCAATATATTCCCATCGGTGTCAACAACAGAAAATGACCTTTTCTTCATCTCACATTTGAAACCTTCTTCTTCCAAGGCCTGCTTGAGTGCTTGCAAGTCACGTTTCTCTGCATAACTCACACAAATGAGTAATTCCCATTCTTTGCCTTCTTTTGTTGCGGTCACTATATCCTTAATGGGTGGTTCGGCGATGTATATATTCCTGATGTGGCTAGGAAGTACTCCTTCTTTAAATCCATATCCAATATATCCGCTATTCCTCACAACATCGCTCGTTTCCACTTCTTCTCCATTAAAGAAAAGTTGGAAATGTTTTTCGCTCAGCATGACCAAGAAAGCCTTGAGAGCCTCTTTAGCGCTAACAACATTGCTTAGGTCAATAATTATCGGTGTGCACATGGCACTCTCCATGGGTCATATAGACCCGCTATTTTTATTCTGAAAATAGCAAACAGAAATTTTCAAGGTTATATTTTTATCATATATCAAAAAACACTTTTTGTCAATGATTTTATGCTCTGGGAGCTACTTTTCCAGATATGACAAACTCGGCGACACTTATGGGAATCCCCCCAAAGGAGTAAAAACGAGGGACTTTTTAAGCTATTTTTGCCTCTACGATTGGTGATTGTGAAACTCCGGATGTCGGGATTGACCCAACGGCTAAAGATGGGATTTCTTGCTCCGCGAGAAAGGGTTGAGCCATTTTCTGCATGAGATCATATATGTAATCCACGGGTATTGCAATTGAATAACCAGAATTTTGTAGAGTCTTGTTCAACAATCCCGGAAATTTTTTGTTTTCCCAGATATCCACGAAAGGGACAAACTGTACTACGATCCCTATTAGATGAATGCAATGAGCTTCATAATTAATTTCAAGCACCAGCCCTCCACTGTTACCGCCATAAACTGGACAATCCAATATAAGGGTCCTATTAAGAAGATTCTTTCCTGCGACTATACCCTTCCTTGCCAGTGGAAAATCGGGATCTATTTGTTTTTCTACCCCCACCGAAGATGGGTACCCTAATACAAAAATATCGTTAGTAATTTCCACACTATCAAATTTTCTAGATCCATCCATATCATAATTTACGATGGAACCTTCAGAATCCTGTACTTTAGTAATACCTGTCGAAAATTTAACACCCTTATTATCATCATTTAGATAACCCAATTTTAATATGACCAGGTCTACAGAGTCGTGCACGAGAAGATTCTTGTCTTTTGTTACTTGCTGGACGTCTACTTCATAGATCCGAGGTATATCAGAAATTTTTTCTTTCGACAGTGTATAACAGAGGATTCTGAGCTTATCCCCGTAAGCCACAGAGGCTTTAGTAACGAGGTCTTCTTGGTACAGTACATGCTTAGCAGTCACTAAATATATATTTGATTTATAGCTGATAAAAAATCCCGACCCGGAAGAGATGCCGATCACTAGACGAATAGGGTAATTTAAATTATTTAGCGGTAATTTCATAAATTCTATTTTTGCTTGGCAGACCATATGGGTTCATAACCTTTGACCAAAGGAGATAATAAGACAGTATATAGGTAATGAACTTAGGTCTACGGGTTTAGTATAGAACCTGGGATAAAATGAGACAAATGAGACGGTCTATAAAAGAGAGTTTAGTGTCTCATTTCTTGACTTCAAGGGGGTTCGTGGCATACCCCACTAGCTCCTCTAACCGACATCTTAGTCTATACGAACTGGCATGTTGAAGATAACCCAAGTAGGATGGCACCGCATTAGTTAATTCTTCATAATCATTCTCCCGCAAGAGTCTGGCGACCTTCTTGAATATCCTTTTGACTGTCTTTCTTCTGGGGATCGAGTAGCGATGCAAAGCCACATAACCAACATAATCTATACCCCAGTTAAACTTTCTCAAATGTATCTTATTGGGATGGACATTTAACTTGAGATTAGTTTTAAGAAACTGGTTTACTTCAACCAGATAACCCAATAAGATATCGGGATTATCAGAGAGAAATATAAAGTCATCCGCATAACGGAGATAGTACTTAGCTTTGAGCTTATGCTTGGCAAATTTATCTAGAGGATCTAAATAAACATTAGCAAAGAGTTGGGAGGTGAGGTTGCCTAACGGCATACCTTTGCCAGGAGAATGCTCAAAACTATTAATAATATCCCACAGTAACCCAATTAACTTTTCATCCTCAATTTTCTCTTTGAGCAAATCTATTAGAACTTTATGGTCGACACTGTCAAAAAACTTGCGGATATCTAATTTCAAAGCAAAACAAGGTTGAGTATAATTACGACTTATTCTTCTTGTTAGTTCTTGTAACCGAATAAATGCTTTGTGAGTTCCTTTGTTATTCCGGCAGGAATAACTATCATAGATAAAGTTTTTATCCCAAATTGGATACAGCACCCGATAAATTGCTTTATGCAGCAATCTGTCTCTGACTTTAGCTTTATGAATGTTTCGGGGCTTAGGATCAGATATCTTGAATGGACTATAAGCCGAGTGCCTGTATCCACCCAACTCTAGATCCTTATGCAGTTTGATGATATTATCCATCAAATCCCTTTCAAATTGCTGAACATCCTTCCGGTGGCGCTTACCCACAACAAATTCCTGCCAGGCCTCCAGCAGATTCTCGAGTGAGATAATGTTTCTATAATATTCTTTAGCGATTTTCATGATGGTAAGTAAAGAGATTCACACACACACACACACAGAGAGAGAGAGAGAGAGTTACTCCCCCTCCTGCAGAAGCTGAAACAGGTTTACCTCCTATGGTATAGCTATTACCAAGTTATCCCCAAACTTCACCGCCATTCTCTGGGGCAGAGGCTAGACACCTTATTCATCGAGATTATGGAAGCCATTGCCCAGGCCAGTTTCCTTAGCCGCGCAGAAAAACAGCCCTATGTTAGGCTGGCGATCCGCAAAACTGATATTTTAAAAATCCTTTTAATGGTGCTATGGGAAACTAAGTCGCTGGACAATAAGAAATATGTAGCATTATCCGTGCAAATGGATGAGATTGGTAAGATGTTGGGTGGGTGGAATGGTCAATTGATTAAACAAAACTCTCCTGGATGCCCAGGAGAGAAATAAAGATAGTAGCCACGGACGAACAGCCACTGGTTGTTGCCATTCCAGACGTTGTCGGGATTGTCATAGTTGCTGTTGAGCCAACGGTTGTTGTCGTCGTGTTCAACGTTGAACACGTTCAGATCGCCATCGGAATCCGCATTGTGCCAGACATTATCCATTACCACCACTCTTTGATCCACTAACTCTTACAGGATTTTAGAGTTGTATTTTATGCGGCATCTCTAATGCCAGAATGTCTCGCACCAAGTATCTTCATTTTTTGAAGTTTCTACATACAGTACTCTATTCCAAACCTTAATCGGGAATACTCTCGCTGTATGGACACTGGGTTCGGCAGCCAGAAACCTTGATCTCTGGCATATTCGCCTAGTTCCAAACTTATTTTACCAGATACAAACAACCCGTGTTCCGGAGAACACGGGTTGAGATCAAGGTCAAAGGATCCAAAAGAACAAAAATTCCGAGGGCAAAGTACTGAATTACTTGCCACGGACGAACAGCCACCGGTAGCTGCCATCCCAGACGTGGCCGGGATTGCCATAGTAGCTGCCGAGCCAACGGGGGCCGTCGTCGTGCGCAACGTTGAACACGTGCAGAGCGCCATCGGAACCCGCGATGGGTTCCATGGCTACCAGTAGATATTCTCCTGCTGGCTGGTCTAAATAATCCAGACGCAGAGCCGGACCGACCTCGGGAGGGCAGAGCTGAAGATCCAGAGACAGGGCTTTCTCATAAATGTCTTTTCGGGTGGCTCCATCAGGGAAACCGAGTTCAGCCACGGTGACCAACACCAATTCAACATCCACCGGCTTGGGGATGATTTTGAAATTGGAATGGCCCATCATGTCGTTCGCCCAGCGCCCAATCTCGTAACCGGCTTTCTTGAGTGCCTGGCGATAGGAATCGGCATTTTTGTGAGCACCGAGCTTGACTACCTTCCAGGCCGGTCGTTCGATGATCGGCAAGCGGAGAGCCTGTTCAGTAGCCAACTGGTCCCACAACTCATAGGTCCTTTCGACAAAGTTGGGGTGCCCTTTGGCTAGGTCCGCCTTTTTTGTGCCACCACGATAGTTCCTGGCAGCATCCTCGGTCATACGACCCAACTCTCTGGCTAGGCCGTCGCTAACAGAAGTACGCTGATCTGACATCAGATAGCTCCTCGATACACCTTTTCAGGGTGCTAGGTGGTTGGATTTGCCTGAAATTAAAGGCACCACCATTTGTTAAAATCATAACATGAAAGTCGCTTATATTCAAGTGTTTTTATGCTCCCGAAGCTGATTATTTCATCAACTGTGGTCATATATTAATCTTCAGAAAAACTTTGTGGTTTACCGGATACAAACAACCCCTGTTCTGGCGAACAGGGGTTGAAATCAAGGTCAAAGGGTCCAAAAGGATCAAAGCTTAAAGAGCAAAGCGCTAAGCAAGAAGTTACTTGCCACGGACGAACAGCCACTGGCAGCTGCCAGGCCAGAAGTAGTAGGGATTGTCATAGTGGCTGTAGAGCCAAAGGTAGTCGTCGTCGCGTCCAACGTTGAACACGTGCAGATCGCCATCGGAATCCGCAATGGGTTCCATTCCGATAAGCAGCCACTCGCCGTTGGGCTGATCCGGATACTGCAGGCGCAGAGCCGGTCCGACCTCGGGAGGGCAAAGCTGAAAACCAAGCTCGAGTGCCCGCTCATAGATCTTGGCACGAGTTGCGCCTTTGGGGAAACCGAGCTCGGCTACGGTAACCAGCACCAGATCAACACTTATGGGCTGATCGCTGACCGTGAAGGCAGGCTTACCCATAATGTCATTGGCCCAGTCGCCGATCTTGAATCCCTTGTCTTTCAGGGCAGAACGGTAACCGTCAGCATTGGGCTGAGTGCCGAGTTCTACAGATTTCCAGGCCGGTCGCTGCATCAACGGAAGACGCAAAGCCTGATCAGCTGCGAGGCGATCCAGGGTGGCCCAGATGTCCTTGCGGAAATCGGGATGCCCCTTGGCCAACTCCAGCTTGTCCTTACCGCCGGGATAATTTTTCGTGGCCAGCACGAGCAGGTCAGATTGACCTTCGCTAACTGGCTCAACCGTTGCAGAAGTACGCTGATCGTTCTTACCCATCAGGTAGCTCCTCTCTTTGCCACTACTGTAATCCGGTCGAGATAGGTTCTCAACTCGGTGTCTAAAGTGGCTTATGTCAATGATTTTAGCTTATCACAAAATCTATCTTTGGTCAAGAGTTTTTGGCTCCCAGAGCTGATTATCTCCTACATATGTTTGGCTAATTCCAATAGGTCTTTTTCATTATCAAAACCCCTGAGACGACCGGTTAAGATGCCTAATCTATATTTAACTCCCCCAGTCATAAGTTTCCAGTTTGTGCCTTTAAGAGTTTTAATGATCATCTTTTGGAGATTAAGGCGGGATTCATCGTCAGAACGAGTTAATTTATCTTGGATTTGAAATCCAACCCGAATATCCCTCTCTATTTGGGCTTTGCCAAAAATCAGATTGGAATAATTGTTGGGTTCTAGGATGAGGTCTAGTTTCTTTTCAATTTGTTGAAGAGTCAACTTTTCAATCTCTTTAAGTTTCTCTTGGGTGCGTTTTTCTTCTTCCTCAATATCTTTATTAGCAAAGTAAGCTGAATGTTCCATCCTGGATCGGCTGGCCAGATACTCCTGGCCCTTTTCTTTAGACAGACAGAATCTAGCTCGGTCAGCTTCATAGTTTTCATCAATGACTGGATCGGGAGTGGGGGTAAAAGTATAGTCATGGACTTCCGTGGTAATTTTACCGCAAGCCGAACAAGTCTGGGTGACAGTTAAAATATCTTTCTCCCACGAACTCACTTCTTTGAGTGGCTGATGACAATCTTCACACTTGGGTCTCTTTACTAAATACTCTTCCCCATCTTCACAAAAAGCTCGGTGACGCTTGCAGGTGGAACAAGAATATGTGAATAAGATCTTCTCATCGTCCAGTCCCATGGAAGTGCGATCGGCTTCAGTCATTTCCGTTCGGCAAATTAAACAATTAACTCCGCGGGGTGGAGTAGCAGTTTCCAAACAATCCGCTCGGCGTTGGCGATCTTCAATTATATCTTGGATGGTTTCTTCTTTATTGGCATAGCGCTCGCCGGTGATGTAATACATGGCGAGATCGATAAACATGTTGCGGTACCTCTTTTTCTCTTCTTCAGGCCAGGGCTTGTTGTTGATATCTGCAGTAGATTCGATAAGTCGGCTCAGCCAACGACGACATTCTTCAACTGTAGCCCGATCGTAAGAATCGCTTTGTTCACGATATAATTCTTCTTTACATTCATACCATTGGTGGATTTTATGGATTGGTTTCATTAAAACACCACTAACGACTTATTTCCCAAATACTGACCCCAATATATAGAACACCTATCACAGCTAGGGACGCAATCACCCACAATATGTTTAATGGATTTTGTATCAACTCTAATGGAATAGCTAAAAGCATTATCGAGAAGACCAAAGGAAGCAGGGTCAGCTTGATAGAGTTAACTAACCTAGACAAGACTAGGTCTCGAAGTTGAACCCAGGTATCGAATAAATTATAAGTATTCTGATTCACATGATCTCTGCCAAAAGAAAGACTAACTTTACCTTCCTGGCTAGCCTTTTCCAATGCCTGCTCAAATTCTTTTAATATCTGTTTATTGCTTTTAAGGTATTGGAGTTGAGCATCTGATTGATTAGTGACGCCCGTAGCCATAATTAGTTCAACCGCCCTATTGCGGTAATCATTAATTTCTTTGTCTATAATTCCAAGTTTATACACCGAGAATACACCGAACAAAGCAACTATTGCCGCCATTACCTGTGAAATAGAGCTGAGAGTATAAAACCAAATGTTCATTTCATAAAATACTTAAGACACATAACGACTTATTGGGGATGGTCACTACATAAATTTAACACATTGCATCTTTGCTACATTCACCTCGACACAAAGGACAGATTTTCCCCGAGTCGACCGCAGAGGAAATTCCGGGAGAATACGCAGGGACAAAGATACTATACTTATCTGTTTTTTCGTAAAAATTACGGCAGCACTTATTACATTGGGCTACAGAATAATCAGTAGTGTACCCATATTTTGTATTGCAGTTTTCGCAACAATCAGAATTAATTCTAAAAACCATTGTTTTAATACCAAAATTATCATAAAAATTATTGCCACACATGGTACACTGGCGACCTTCGAATGAAATGACTGATAATGTATTATTTAAATATGACATGCCCATATCAGCTGAGGCGCTGGGTGAAGTAGAAATTATCCTAGTAACTACTGCAGATGCTCTCTCCTCTCTGCATATCTCCTCAGGCTCAATGGTCTGAGCTTTCTTTATCTTGTTTATTAATCTACCTAAGCTAGGATAGAGAGTAATCATCTTGGACCCCTTCTTCTTCCACTCGCTGGCAAGAAACGGATGGATTGTGCCTTCATTGCTGAGGTCCTCCCAATCATGGTCTGCTGAAATTATCACCAAGTCAAATATGCTATAATTTGCCAATAATGTTTCCCAAATAATCCCATCTCCATACGATAAATCATCCCGCCCCTTACGGGGTGGGTTGCCTTTGAGATATCTTACATACGCAGTCTGTACAATTGAATCGTCGTGTTCGACCAGTTCTGCTTTGGAAAACAAATTTAATATTAACTTATTAATTTTACTGCGATTTGATAAAGATCTTTTTTTGTATTTATCGGCTAGATTAGTGACAGCTGTCGCCAGTTTCTTATAGCTCTGCAATATTCTTTCTGTTTCACTAAGACCTTTCATCATCACTGCTACACCTACGGAAGTTGGTTTAGATTTGATTAATTCCAGATAATGTGCCTGAATGATGCCTGGTTTGTTGCGATTAAACTCATCTAACACCTGCTGGGGAAGCAATAAAGTCACTTTATCCTTGTCTATCAGCTTACCTAGTTCCTCTAATGATTTTAAAGACCCCTCTCCAGTCTGATAAAAGCTAAGATAGATATTGGCATCCAATACAACTCTTATGCTTTTACTCTGATTATTCTGGGTAGGAACTGGCATATTGCTTTGTGATTAAAAGAATCGACTTATAATGTATTGTTATAACCTATAATTTTACACCATGGCCGACAAAATATCACCTAAACCAATGCCAGCGTTTTACCGCAACTTTCTAGATCAATTCCACAGGGAGAGGCATACCTCTAAATTTTACACAACACAGAGCTTCAAGCGACTTTGGAATAGCTTTCTAGATTATGTAAAAACACAAGAATTTCAAGACGATGTGCAAAAAATTAGAAACGATCTGGGCATACCCAAAAATGGGTTTCAGATTGAAGGAGACACCTGGTCACATTACCCAGAGAATTGGCGTTATGGCTCTGAAGAAAGGACAAAATTTAGCAAACAAATAAAAGAATTGTGTGAGAAACTAGACCTCATACCATTAAGAGATTGGAGATGGATTATAGAAACCTATGCACTATATAACCAAGCATTCCTTTGTATCGACCCCAACTCTCATAACCTATGTTATGTAACAGATTTGGCGACTCATAAGGATTCGCTGGGCAATGAATTGACAACCGATCTTACTAAGATGTACCCAATAGCCTTATTAATTAGCCCTCATGCCAGTAAAAGAGATATCTTGGACTATATAGAGAAATTATACTCTACTGAGATAGAACCCGCCCAAGAAAAACACAAGGGAGGAAGCCGATGGATAAAGCCCGTGCGCAAAAAAAGACAGCGCCAACGCAATGATTTCATTTATGACAACAAAAATCTGCCATTGGCAAAAATTGCTGACATAGTTCAAGAAAAGTTTGGAGGTGACCTCATGGACGAAGGAGCTGTCAGCAAAATTATTTCCCTGGAATCCAAGAAAAGAAGTTAAGTGTAGGTCACTTAATTCTTAGACCACATCAAATATCGGCCATATTATGAGGCCGATATTTATTAAATAACACTACTATGAGAAACGTAGGACAAAGAGCAAAAATCCAAATCCAAGAGGTTGAGATTGACCGACTCAAACCCAGTGAGTATAACCCCAGAAAATGGAGCAAAGAAGCCACCAAACAATTAACTGAAAGTATACAAAAGTTTGGGATGGTCGATCCCGTCATCTGTAATTCTGCCCTCGATAGAGAAAATGTGGTAATCGGTGGTCATTTCCGTTTAAAAATAGCAAAATCACTCGGATATAAGACAGTACCCGTGGTCTATCTGGATATTCCTGATCTTGTGAAAGAACGCGAGCTCAATTTAAGACTAAATCGCAATCTCGGGGAATTTGATTGGGATCTGCTGGCCAACTTCGATAGCTCCCTACTTACTGATGTCGGGTTTTCCAGTGAAGAAATGGATAACATCTTTGGGATCGACGATACCCCAGAGGTGTTTGATTTACAAAAAGAATTGGATAAACTTCAGATCACAGAAATTAAAACTCAACTCGGAGATATCTACCAACTAGGAAATCACCGGCTCATGTGCGGAAACAGCATGGTGGAAGCGGATATGCTTAAACTCCTAAATGGGGAAAAAGCGGATATGTGTCTGACTGATCCACCCTACATCCTTAATTACCTTAAGGGCAAAAAGAAACATGGTAAGTCAACGGAGGGGTTCGGATATAAAAGAGATCGGAAATACCTGGGGACAGATGAACTGCCAGATAACTTTACTGAACTATGGATAGGTAATATAGCCAAGATTGCCAAACCAGATTTCAACATTATAGTTTATGAGAACTGGAAGAACCTCCGGATTATTTGGTCAGAGATAGAAAAGCATTGGTCCGTAAAGAATATGATTGTGTGGCATTTGCCTAACAGAAATCAAGGGTTCTCGGCGAAATATAAATTCTTTAGTAAACATGATATAGCAATGGTTGGGCAAGGTGGCAACCCAGAACAGAACTCAAATCCCGAAGAAGATCTGCTCCAAAATGAATACGAAACTGCTTTGTATGCCATATCTGGCAAGCCTCAATGGGAAGGATACAAACACGGGAAGAAATATCAACCGACGGATTTTATCGAATTTAATGCGGCGGATGAAAAAAGTTCCGGACAAGCCATTATCTTCGGCGTGAAACCATTAGAAATCCTAATCCCCTACATCAAAGTTCTAACTAAGCGGGGAGACCTAGTAGTTGAGCCTTTCGGGGGATCTGGATCCACCTTGATTGCTTGCGAAAAAATGAACCGGCGATGCTGTCTGATGGAGAAATCCCCTGTTTATGCTGAAGTTATAATGAACCGCTGGGAGAAACTTACTGGATTAAAAGCGATAAAGTTATGAAACGAGATACGCATAAAGAAAGTTTGTTGGAACAGCTGAAGAAAACCCCCATTATTCATGTCGCCTGTGAAAAATCTGGAGTAGGGAGAGCTACCTACTACCGGTGGCGAAAAGAAGATACGGAGTTTGCTTTGGCTTGCGACGAATCTCTCCAAGAAGGATCCAGCTTAATCAACGATATGGCTGAATCTCAACTAATTTCCGCCATTAAAGATAAGAATCTGGGAGCAATTATCTTTTGGCTCAAAAATCATCATCCGCAATATGCCACCAGAGTAGAAGTGACTGCTAAACTACATAATCAGGATCCTTTGACGCCCGAGCAAGAAGAGTTAATTAAAAAAGCTTTGGAATTGGCATCGTTACATCAAGCAGACTTAGTAACTAATAAACCAGAAAATGGAGAACAACATAGCTAACATTAACGAAATAAACAACATTATTAAAGACCCTCGGGTAAGATCAACTGTGGCTAAAAGTAGCCATGAATGGTTCTTTAGTTTGTATCTTTCCCATTATGTTACCTACCCGACCGCTCCTTTCCAAAAAGAGATGTTTCTGTTGAGCGAACGAGAGGATGTAAGATTAGCAGTTATCTGTGCCTTTAGAGGTTCGGGTAAATCTACCATCCTGAATCTGTCTTACCCAATCTGGGCCGTGCTGGGAAAACTGCAAAAGAAACACATCCTGATCGTGGGCCAAACCCAACCCCAGGCCAGACAGCACTTGGATAATATCAAGCGGGAATTAGAGGCCAATACTATTCTAAGAGCTGACCTTGGACCCTTCGAAGAGCGAGATGAGGATTGGAGTGCTGGCACTATTGTTCTACCTAAATACAATGCCAGAATTACAGCCGTATCGATGGATCAGAGTATTCGGGGTATCCGGCATGGTCAGTATCGACCAGATTTAATTATCTGCGATGATATCGAGGACTCAAGTTCTGTTAAAACCAGAGAAAGCCGTAATAAAACTTTTGATTGGCTAACTAGCGAAGTTTTTCCAGTTGGTGACAAGAATACCAAGATTGTAGTAGTGGGTAACCTATTGCATGAGGATTCTTTAATTGTTCGACTAAAAGAACGAATCGAGAGTGGAGCTATGGATGGTGTTTTTAGGTCTTATCCACTACTGCGAGATAGTGGGGAATGCAACTGGCCCGGGAAATATCCCAACGAGGATGAGATCAGTAGGTTGAAATCGAGCATCGGTAGTAATATATCTTGGCATCGGGAATATCTTTTGCATATTATTTCTGATCAAGAAAGAGTGATTCATCCAGAATGGATCCAGTTCTATGATGAGCTACCAGAGAATCCCCTATATTCTGCTACTAGCATCGATTTGGCCATTTCCACTAAAACATCCGCTGATTTTACGGCCATGGTGTCGGCCGTGATTACTGGCAGCGAAGAAAATATGAAAATCTACATATTGCCAAATCCAATTAATGCTAGATTGGAATTCCCTGAAGCCGTAGCCCTGATTGGTGAAATAACTAAGAATCTTCAAAACAGCTTTCATTTCGGTTACTCGTGGTCTAACCAATATGTCTGGTTCGAGGAAGTAGCTTACCAAGCTGCCTTTGGTCAACAAGTTAGGTATGAGGACATCCCTGCGGATATAGAAGGATTTAATCCGGGCACTCAAGACAAAAGAACCCGCTTAGCATTAACCAGCGTGATGGTAAACTCAGGAAAGGTTCTTTTCCCTAGACGAGGCTGTGAGCGACTCATCGAACAAATAATTGGTTTTGGAGTAGAGAAGCATGACGACTTGGCCGATTCTTTTTCTATGTTAGTTATTAAAGCCATGGAGAAAAATAAGCCCCTCCCAAATGTCTTCTTTGCCTAGCTGCCTCCCTTAACTCCTTATTTGTCCTCGCCGAAACGGAGTTTAATGCTATGCTTTAAATGCCATAGATTACTAATATCTATTTTATGTTGCCGACAAAAATAAATCGCATGGATAACTGGTTACTTAAGAAAACAACCTCTTTAAGAAATGGGTTGCCAGTTTTAACAACTAAAAAGATCAGGTTGATTGAAGACAGTATTATCCTAACACTCCCCGAGAAAAAGGAGTTGCTTCTGATGCTTCTCGGCTATAAGTTCACAATCGAGCTAAAATTTTCTGAGAAAAAGGAAAAAACAGAGTTACTTCTAAAGCTGGGGTTGCCGTTCCATGTGGAGAGTCGAATTCATTCCAAGAAAGGGAAGATTAAATGGTTACAGGTGTCAGCGAACGAGAGGATCGACCGATTCGTGAATAAATATGCTACCTCCATGAGTTCAATGGAGGCAGGTTTACTCTATGGATATCCCTTTTCTGCAGTTTTGGCCTTCATGGATTTGATCCCTCGAACAGACAAGGTATCTAGTGATAATTTCTATAACTACTGGTTCGGAATGGTCAGATCTAAACATCTATTTGAAATGGAAGAGAGCTACTTCAAGAACATTACGGATAAATTGGCTGGTGTAAGCCCAAAAATCTATAGCGAGTTGCAACAATACTATGCTAGAAAAATCCAATCTATATCCCCTGCCAAGAAATGAAGATGTAAATACTCTGAAAAAAGAACCCCCGGCTGTGTGCCAGGGGCTGGTACTACTCGTGTCACCAAGACAGTACCTTCACAGAGTGGTTAAGACCCTGTGAGAAGAAGCATCGACCAATAGTCATTGCCCCTAGATTATAGGACAATATCGTTACTTGTAAAGAGAGGCATTTCTATTGTGTGCTGGCCTTATCGAAGGTCTAATACTAATCCTCTGGGCTATAATATGAACATGCAAGACACATCTATTATAGAGAAATTAGTGCCATCAATAATTAATGTCGCGATAGTATTGTTGATTTCATCGCCGATACTTATCTTGAAATCATCTGTCCTGGAAAAGAAATTAATTATAATCGGATTATTCTTTTTATATGGGTTGATATTTATCTTCTTTAATAATGGGAGAGACCTGGGAATGATTCTGTTTAAGACATACTGGAAAGAGCACTATCCTTTGATCCAGATGCTTATCTATAACTTTCTTTATACATTAAGTTTCTCTACATTATTCTTTTGGAAGTTTTTCCCTTTCGATATATTTTTGTTTAACATGCTTGTACTACAACTCCCAATCATATTATTGACTGGTACGACATTACATGGGTTTTTATCTGGCGGGATGACAACAGTTATTAGGTAACAGGTCTTAGAAATTTGCTAATCCTACCTATCCTCTTCATGAAGCCATCTTAGCCCACCTGGCCATCCTTGGTTGGCATTTTCTAGTATAGGACGGCAGTAACCATTTAGTTTACTGACTGTATAGTCATGTCTTTCCACTGCCACACATAATAATTGGATATTGCCGCTCCGCTGAACTGACCCACTGCTCTCAATGCAGTTAGTTGATCATTCAAATAATTATTTTCAATAAGTTGACGATCGTTCATTAAGTCCAAAGCAGAAACCGGTTCTCCTTTTGAGTTATGATAGACAACATTTCTCAATGGATCTGCAGCACCCCAAACCTTGTCTCTATAGACTTCTACGATCTCATGCCCACTGTATGGCTTCTCTAAATCAAACAGATGAACAACTCGAGCAGGATATCCAGCTATCTGGCAGAGTACGCAACCGACTCTAGCCAAATCGGTGCACCAATCAGAACCCCTAGCAATAATCTCTTCCTCAGTACCGCCAAATTGTATTAAATCCAAATCGTCGCTAATCTTATGCTGCAGATTACTGATAAATTTCATAATCTCTTGAATTTGTTCTTCTTTGGAATGGTTGACTAAGATCATTTGATCCAGATACTGTTCTAGCTCGGGCCTTGATCCTTTTATATATAAACTCTTTGTTGGCGTATATCCACCATAAAGATAGGCCATTGTCTCCGGACATAATCGAATCATACCTTCTGTCAAAACTCGGTCTATCGAGCCGGGTGCATGTGTATCATTTTCAAGCATGGTTTTATACGCTGACCCAAATTGACTAACCCCTTGATATTTAGAAATGTTATTCATAAGTTTATCTTGCCATCTCTATTCTGGGTTCTCCGTCACCAAAGTAATTATCCTTCCAGCCAGAAACTACAAAGCCAGCTTTAAGGTAAGTGATGATGGCGGGGGTGTTGTGGGGATGTACGACCAGATGGATATGTTTATGTCCCCCTATAAGCTTTAACATTTCTTTGACTGCTTCCAGAGCATAACCTTTGCCTCTGTATTCAGGCATAATCACCAGACCGTCACAGTAATAATCATTGTCTCCTTTAATTTCAAAAGATATAGTTCCAACAATCTGGTTATCATTATTGATAATGAAATAGACCAAACTCTTATCCATGTACTTCTTGACTATATCTTCATCGGTGCAAGGAAAATAGAGAGGAGAATTTGCACTTTGCTCAATAGCTAATACTTGTTGCCAATCTTCTGGCAGAACTTGTTTAAGAATTATCATAGATTTACTTTATCTTTAAGTTGGTTAGTTGGCTTAATATCAACCTTTATAAATATATCCTTATACTCCAAATATCTCTTCATAATTTCCTCCACAGAATATCCTTTGTAGTTATCGTTGAAGTTTATCTGTAGGTATTTGTCATTTTTGAGTTGTTGCTCAAATTCTGGATAATTAAAGTCTGGTTTGGGATACAGGGTGTTATTAAAATCCTCGAACGGATAAATCTGTACATTATTGTATTGGGTCAACAGATCGAACACTTCTTTTTTGAGATCACTGGCTAGAATAATGAAAGTGAAATAAATTGTATCGTCATATATGCCTATTTCGCAGGCGTCAGTAGTAATAGTTGGGATTGAACCAGAAATCAGATTGCCTTTATCATCATAATTGCCAGAAGTATAGTTTAATTCTCCAACAGAATCACCAGAGCTAGTAAAAATTTGTCTTAGAGTATTTAAATATTCTCCTGGGTTCATAAATTCATTACCATTGATCTATAATCTGATTTAACTCCTTCCATTCATCTCCCCAACCTTCTTTTCTGTGCTCTGGAGGAACATCGTATTCCCAGGCGATATCAAAAATCCTGCCAATATCAGTATCGTCATAAATATACTTAGCGTCCTCTCTAACCAGCCTTTCTCTAGGAATGGCCATAATCTCCCGGGCTACTTCCTCTTGGCTCAATAAGCCCCATTTATATTGTTGCAAAAGTAGTTTCACATGCTCTTTGAATTTTTGCGAACTTATTGGATTACTCATACTTATATTTTACTTGCTCGCCAATGACTTTGAGTATTTGTAACAATGCTGCCCATCCCAGTAATCCGGCATAAAATATTCTTCTAACCAACCCAATTTCTTATAGAATTTTCCTGCTTGGTAAAGTTCTAAGCTATGGCACCAGATAGTTTCACACCCTCGTTTTTTGGCCAATTCTTCTGCAAACTCAATCAATTTAGAACCATACCCTTTCCAGGGATCACTGACTGCAATTGCTTCAACTTCGCAGGTACTATCAGGGAATTTCAGAGAAATTACACCCACTGGTTCATCGTCAAAAATAATCCAATATTCATACTTTCCTTTCTGAATGTTTTGCCGAATAACCTGTTCTGACCAACGCGACTCTGGTTTGTAGAGTACCTTAAACAGGTTAGTTAATGTCTGGCCATTTTCTTCTTTGGCTTGCACTATCTTCATACTCCTGGTAGTTTAGGATTTCTTGTGTCTGACACTGTATGGCTAATCCCTTCGTCTTTGCTCACCGGCTGATATTGAGGCTTCTGAATCTTAAAATAAAGGTCTCCCCAAGCCGGTTTATGACCTTTCTGGATATTCTTGGCGTCAAACTTGCTCAGACGCTTTAATAAATCTAGTTCAGAAATATCGATTGTAATATAGATAAATTTGTAACTAGGGTTTATCTTATGAATTAATTTAACCTTATCTTGTCGTTCCTTCCTGGTTAGATTAGCCGCATCATCAATAATATTGACTGACGCTTTAGCTAATTCAGTTAATAATCCTTTCTTAATAGCTTTGCTACAGCTCTGTCTTAAATCGAAAGACTTGCCAGTGATGGTGTTGTCATCTTGAAATATCGGATACGAATTAAGAAAATCATGAACCCTGCTGGTATCCAACCTGATCTTGGGGTTGGGAAGTTTAGCTTCAATCAGTTTGGCTACTGTAGTTTTGCCAGATAGCGAGAAGCCGATCATCACTATGTAACTTGGATATTTCATAAATTGATTTTATCAGGTTCTAATTCCATGATTGATGGTAAAAATTAACTACCTTGCAACTCTTGCGACCTGTAATAATCATACAAATGATAGATAACAATCGCATTCAGAAAATGGAATATAGCCCTGCCATTCAGCAAACCAAAGTTTACGCAATAAATCTTGGAGGCATCTAATATCCAGAAAGTAAATCCAATCAGAAAGACTGCAAGCGGCAACACCCACATCATATAATTTTTATGCTTGTTTACCATTAGTAAATATATTTCAGATATCACATACAACAACACAAATATGCCAAAAACAATATCTCCCGAATACGCTTGAAAAACTATTATAGACATTAACCCCAGCAACATTGCTATCACTTGAATGGTAGTAATTAATATTTTGTTTTTATATAACACAGAGAGGTTAAGATACAGCAGAAAGCTTATTAACAACAACATCCCAGTCAGGTCAATTAGTTGGGTGATATATAAATAACTTGAGTCGTAAGCAAAGGAAAGTAGCCCTACTAATATAGCTATATATCCAAAGGCCTTAGATAATGCTGACCCATTACCTTTTAATAAAATGGCTATCCCAACAAAAAGGAAGGCCAGATTGGAAAAAGCATAATAGGGTCTTTTTATGAGCCCCTTGGTAGCAACTTCGCAATATTGAATTGTCGGTTCGGAAAATAATGATTTTAACATACCTATTTAAGCAATACGGATGGTTCTATAAATGAATTAAAAATTAAATACCAGGCAATCAGCAAAATAACAATTCCGGCAGTAGAAGATAGAATATAAAGTTTAATATCGTTTATTTGGGATTTGTAGAAAGTTTTCCAGACCAATAAACAACAAGCCGCATATATCCAAATGCTATGCCCCTCTATAGCAGCTACTGCCAAAAACACACCAAGTAGAAAACCGGTAATACCATAAACTATCCTACCACCAGAGAGATTGATTTGCGAAACTTTAGCCAATAAATATAAAGAACCTGCTAACCCTAAATGAATTAGCCAATGTCCGATTAACTCATCCCAGACATAGGCGGCTTTACTAGCATCTCCCGAAATACTCGGAATATCTAGAACATTGTGGATTTGATTGGAGGAAAGATGAATCCCAATTCCAACTATATACACTCCGATTAATATCAGAAACCAGGTTGAATATTTATTATTCGGATCTATTATCCGACTCATTTGCCAAAGGAAATACACAGATACTGGCAAGAATACCAGCAAATCTGAAACTGCCTCCCAACTAATACCTATGATCCCCGTTGGGATATGGCTTAATACAAGACTTTGGATGGCTATTAACCCACCGACAACAACCGGGAAAACCCAAAAGAGATACGCGTTTTTGTTGCTCATATCCCTATATTAGCAGGTTAACACTCGGATTACTGAGTCTGGACTTATCAACCACTTCAGGCATCCTTCCTCTTGGTATATACCCTTAACCTCACCGGGAGGCCAACTTGACTGAACAAACCTTAAATGGCATAAAATACTGCCTTTACGCCAGAAAATCATCGGAGGTAGACGAACGCCAAGCACTATCTATCGACTCACAGATAAAGGAAATGCTGGCTGTAGCCAAAAGAGATGGCTTAGAGGTCGTGGAGACGCTCAAGGAGAGCCATTCGGCTAAGGATTCGGGACAAAGACCGGTTTTTGCCGAGATAATGGAGGAAATTAAGGCAGGTAAATTTAACGGCATTTTGACTTGGGCAGCTGACCGGATCAGCCGTAACGCAGGAGACTTGGGCACAGTGGTAGACCTAATGGATGCTGGCAAACTAACCGAGATCAGAACCCCCGGACAAATATTCCATAACTCCCCTAACGAGAAGTTCTTATTGATGATCCTTTGTAGCCAAGCCAAGCTCGAGAATGATAACCGAGGGGTTAATGTCAAACGAGGACTGAAAAATAAAGTGGAGATGGGATGGAGACCAGGTACAGCTCCTATCGGATATTTGAACGACATAGGAAAGCACACTATCTATATTGATCAAGAGAGAACTGAAATAGTTAAAGAAGCTTTCCGTAAAATAGCGGAAGATGGTTGCACTGGCCGGGAGATCTTTGATTGGATGCAAGATGATATTAAATTTGAAACTCGCACTGGGAAATCTCTAGCATTGAGCGGAGTATATCTAATGCTAAAAAATCCTTTCTACTATGGCAAGTTTGAATACCCAGCTGATAGTGGTAAATGGTATGACGGATCGCATGAACCACTCATCACCAAAGAACGCTTTGATGCAGTACAGGCTAGAATTGCCACTGGGGTTAGAAAAGGTACCGGCAGGGTCGACTTCGCCTTTATTCGTCTAATGACCTGCGCTAAGTGCGGGACTGGCATCACGGCTGAAGAGAAGTTCAAGAAGTTTAAGAATGGAACTATCAAACGATATGTATATTACCACTGCACCGGTGGAAGGAATAGAAAATGTAAAAGCGGATTCATCAGAGAAGAGTCATTGGTTCAACAGTTCTTAGATATTCTAGATATGGTGGCTTTGGACAAGAATAACTTAAGACAGAGGTTACAAGATGAAATAGATCGATTTAATCGGTTTGCCTTTGGAGTATTAAAGCTTAATCCAGAACAACTCAAAACTCCTAAGATCGATGTGAGAAAATACGCTAAATACGTCCTACGAGAAGGATCTCCCGAAGAAAAGCGAGAGATCCTAAATTGTATAGATCATAAATTAGTTTTGGATAACGGAAGGATCCAGCTTATCTAACGAAGCAATAGCTTGATTGCTCACCTTGCTCTTAAAAATGTTCGTAGGTAATTTTGGTTTAGTGGTTTCTATCTTAGTACTAATTATCCTATAAACCGACTCGAGGATATCGTCCTCTCCGAACGACAAGCCAGTTTTCTTTTTTAGAACTTTCTTGAGAAACTTGATCACATGGGTATCATACAAATTCTTACTAAGCTGGTTAGGCTCAAGCGCTTCAAATCTCTTCCAGAAGTTCTCTAGTTCACCTTTTTGCACGCTTCTTTTCGTCAAATAGATTAGAAATTCTGGCATTTTTAGAAAATCTTCCTGGTTGTCAGCATCAAAACCAAAAACCTTTCGGCTTTCAATGGGCTTACTAAACAATACCCTATATAATTCTATTTGTTTGCCATTAGTTAATATAATCCAGTCTATCCCCTCATTGGCGGCGTAGTTGATACTTTGACGAAGATGTTTTTCATTAATATCCAATTGGATAGATTTCACCTCTACAACAAAATGTTTTTGTCTGCCCACCTGGATAATGTAATCTGCATATTCACCCCTAATTCGATATTCTGTTTTTATCTCTTCTAATTCCGTATACCCCAGTACATCAGTAAGCAAGCTGTTAACCATTATTCGGGTGGCTGATTCATCTAAATCTTCGTATAGTTTCTTCAGGTACCTTTTCTTGTAAGTTTTAAGCTTGACTGCAAAATTTTTTATCTGAGTTGATGTAAACATAGTGTTTTTTAACCTTTTATAATATTGATCAGGTAAAATACAAATGCCTTAACTTAGAATTTGGCAATCCCTTACAATCACTTGACCAGCCAAACTATCCGAAACTGTGCCTTTAAGTTTTATACTTTGGCCCTTGGAAACCGTAGCTAGTTGATCGGCATACTTCTTGGCAAACATACATTGAACAGAAGTGATCTGATACTGTTGAACCTTAAAACTAATGTATGGGTTACTAGTAATATCTTCTCCGATGGTATCTACAACTCCAGTAATTTCAACTAGTTTATTTTTGTACTGCTGATTAGCAGCTACCTCATTGTTCTTATAAGCATTATACAAAGCAACTGCTGTGACTTTTATTGCCTCCTCTGATTTAGTATCTGTAGCCTTAGATTGGGCTAATGTGTTGGCTGCATTCTTCTGACCACTCATCCCACCACCAATACTACCCAAGATAATGGCAAGTAGAATAACACCAATAAATCCGGTCACTAATCCGTGTTTGCCCAAGAAGTCCCTGGGTTTTTCTGTCCCCGAAGTAGACAATTTTTTGGAATAATTATTGGCAATAATGTGAAAGATGATACCACCGGTAATTCCAAAGATAAATGCCAGAATAGTAACTAGTGTTCCTCCGATAGCTGTGCCAATAGCAGTTCCTGCTTGTTCTGCGGCATCCGTTGTTGAACTAATAGCGCTGCTGCCCAGCCCTAGAGACATTATCATTGTTGATATAGGCATTAAGAACAATGATATCTCAGTTAATCTAAATGACCGATTCAACACTTGTGTGCTGTTTTGAAGACTCCAAACGGTGGCTACCATCAATAACCAGATAAGTATGAACCCCCATCCAACCAGACGATTCTGGGTCATCCAGGCATAGTTTTGAGTAAACAACAGCGCAGGCAACAACGACAACGATATTTTCAAAAACATATTTTTCTTCATCTTATTTTGGTTATTAATATATTTTAATAAATTAAGATTTAAGCATCACCAAAACTCACCTGTATGATGCAGGCTTTGAACACAAAGCCCCGCACCAGCTGAGCCTTTCGGCTCCACACCCTTTCGGGTATGACCCATCCCTGAGTCGCTGAATGCGGGGTTCAGTATCAGGGATGGGTTTTCTCTATGCCATGCCCTACAAAAATGTAAGGTTTAGGCAAATAATTTGTTAATAGGTTACCAGCTTAATTAAGCACTTAAATCATAGCATAAAACCAAACTCTGCGAAGAGCTACGCTCTGGGCGCTGATTTTTAGAAGGCCTGCGGGAATGATGACAAACGCACAGTCGCCCTAGGTCTGCTGGACGAATGGCATGTCACAGTCTGGCAGGACAGACGGGTTCAGACCCTCCCCCAAAGGAGATAATTAGAGTACCTTAGATAGGTCTTTAGGGGGACAGGTTCATTATAGAACCTAAGGAGGAAATGAGACAAATGAGACAGTGGCAGAGGGGGCTGTTTTTGGGCTAGATTTCAGACTAATTTATGGTATCTAAACTATGCCATTTCATAACTTTTCTTAGCAAATTATCACTAAGTTTATGCGCATCAGCGTGGCCAAGATAGCCGAGATATGAGGGCATGGCTTTAGCGATGTAATCCAGATCGCCAGCTTTCAAACTTTGGGAGATCTTCTTATCTATACGTTTTACGGTCTTTGCCCGAGGCAACCGATAATGAGACAAGGCAATATAACCGACATAATCAATACCCCAATTCAATTTTCTGAAAGATATCTTATCCGGGTGCATCTTGAGTTTTAGCTCGGTTTTGAGGAATTGATTTACTTCCACCAGATAACCTAATAATTCATCTGGGTTATTAGACAGGAAAACAAAGTCATCGGCATAACGGAGATAATACTTAGCTTTTAAGCAATGTTTGGCAAACTGATCCAAGGGGTCTAGATAAACATTGGCAAATAATTGAGAAGTAAGATTGCCTAATGGCATACCCTTGCCAGGCGAATGTTCAAAACTTGAGATAATTTTATGGAGCAGTTTTAGTAGCTCCTTATCCTCTATCCTTTCCGAAAGCAAATCTATTAGAACTTTATGGTCAACACTGTCAAAGAACTTGCGGATATCCAACTTCAAAGCAAAACAAGGCCTCGTGTAGTTTTTGCTTATTTTTCTAGATACATCTGCCAGTTTAATAAATGCCCTATGAGTACCTTTATTATTTCTACAAGAATAGCTGTCAAAAATAAAAGTTTTGTCCCAAATCGGATACAACATTCTATAGATTGCCTTATGCAGCAATCTATCCCTGATCTTAGCTTTATGGATATTTCTTGGCTTCGGATCAGATATCTTGAATGGGCTATAAGCTGAATGATAATATTTGCCAGATGCTAAATCTCGGTGCAACTTGATAATATTAGCCATTAAATCTCTTTGGAACTGCTGAACATCTTTTCTTGAACGTTTGTCTATCACAAACTCCTGCCAGGCTTCCAGGAGATTCTCTAACGATATAATACGGTTATAATAATCTTTAATAGTTTTCATATGGATATGCCTGGTAAAAGCAATCACACACACACACACACACACTTCTGTTGCCGGTATTACAAAAGCTGAAGGATGCTTACATCCTCTGGCACGGCTATCATAACACCTTGCCTAAAACCCATCGGTACTCTTTGGGGATAAAGGTGGATAACTTATTTACTGCCATAATTGAGGCGGTAGCTGAAGCAGGTTTTCTTCCGCGCACTGAGAAAGCTCCTTATGTAAAATTGGCAATTCGTAAACTGGATACCATCAAGGTGTTTTTAATGATTCTCTGGGAAACTGAATCATTAGATGGCAAAAAGTATATAGCCCTGTCTACACCTTTGGATGAAATCGGAAAAATGTTGGGCGGTTGGTTAGGCCAACTCAATAAACAAAACTCTCCCGGATGTCCAGGAGAGAAACAAAGATAGTAGCGAGCACCGCAGACGGGTTATTGGCATTCCAGTCGTTGTCGAGCCAGTTGTAGTTCCAGTTCCACTTGCCGTCATTCCAGTACAAGTAGAGAACGTTCCGGTTACCGTCCGGGTTGAGCAAGATTATATAGGATGCCACCCGTGCCACTGCTCTTTGAATACTCTTAGAGCTGTATTTTATGCGACATCTTCAATGTCTTAGCACCCTATACCAAGTATCTTCATTTTTTGAAGTTTCTGCCTGCAACCTCTGTTTCTAACCTTGATCAGAAACATTCTCATCGCAGGGATACTGGGTTCGGCCGCCAACAACCGTGATCGCTGGCCTTATTTGCCTAATTCCATACTTAGTTTACCAGATACAGAAAACCCGCGTTCAGGAGAACGCGGGTAAGAGTCAAGTTCAAAGAGACAAAGGGCAGGGCAAAGGTTCTTAGCCCAAAGGGCTATTTACTTGCGAGCACCGCAGACGGGTCATTGGCAGGCCAGTCGTGGCCGAGCCAGCTGTAGCGCCAGTACCACTCGCCGTCATACCAGTACAAGTAGAGAACGTGCCGGCTACCGTCCGGGTGGAGCAAGATAGTGCCATCGAAGAAAATGTAACGGGTTTTACCGTCAATCTTCTCTTTCCAGCTTTCCGGAATCAACTGCTGGTTCTCCCATAAGGTCTGGAAGATTTTGGCATCCAAGCGGATGTGGCCAGCTGTCTTGAGACGCTCAAGCTTGGTCTCGCCTTTAACGGAGATCTCGCCCTTATTCAGCATTGACTCGAAACAGACTTCGTCCAGGTTGACTTCAGCGAGAGCCAACGACCTCTCGTCTTCTTCCGCAATTTTCCAATCCTTTCCGATGAATTCGGCAGGGCTGAAGGAAACGGTGCGGTCGATGGGGATGATAGTTGGCTTGCCAACAATGACTCGGCCTCCGTTCCTCAGAAACTGGGTGAATTGCTTGCCAGCGTCTTTGGGGTTTTTGATAATCCCCTGAAGCACATCAGGATTCAGGGAGGGCCAATCAACATTGTTGGCCAATGCCTGAACCACAGCATGAGACTGGTCAATCGATACTGGTTTACTCATGGTGTAATTCCTCTTTTGCCACTACTGTTTCCTGCCAATTTAGTTTTGGTCAGGTGTCTGATGTGGCTATGTCAATAATTTAAACTTACCACAAAATCCGCCTTTAGTCAATAGTTTTTGGCTTCCAGAGCTGATATTTAGGAGTTTAGCAGATCCATCTGCCCCTCAAACAATCCAATACTATTGAAGTAATGGATAAGCTTCCCTCCACTACTAATAATGATTCTAATGGTGGGATAATTATAGACATCGCCAGTCAGACCTTCTGGTAACTTGTAACTAGTATCTTGCCAAATCCATTCATTAGCGGACGGGTTGGCTGCTCCCGGCTTGCTGGAGATGTAATTAAACTGGGATTTGGATTGTAATAACTGCTTCGTTATATTCGGATCCCTGGATAAATAAGCAAAGGCAGTTTGTTCGATGTAATTATGGGGTTTCAGCGGAATTTCCATGGAGCCATAGCTGGCACACTTGGCTGCATTTAATCCCTCGGAACTGGCTAATAGATTCTGAATTTCATCAGGGTAACGGACATGAATATCTACTATCTGCAAAGTTCTTGCATCCATTTCGTATTCATAGACCTCACAGCGTTCGTTGATATATTGGACTTGCTGGAAAACATATACTGGTCGTTTCCATTCCTCGGGAGTATCAATTCGCCCACCCCCATCACCAAGTTGAGTAGTTTTACCAACAGTAAAGTTGGAGGGATTGGGTTGAGTGGTAATATATTTAATCTCTAACTTCTGATCTGCCATAAAATCCCTGATGGTTGTCTGAACTTGGGCGATATCTTGTGCAGATGGTTCTGCTTTGATTTGCTCTGCAGTTTGTTCTGGCAAACTATTACTAACTTGCCACTGATAAGCCCAGGTGGCAACCGCTACCAGAAATACGACCAGGATTAATACAACGATGTAATTCTTCATACCCTTATTATAAAGGATTTGGGTAAGTTTTTATAACCTATGCGTCTGCAATATCTATAGTGCTAATACGACTTTTTTTCATCTTGTTCGGTAAAGGCACCATGCTAAGTACACTTCGTGTGTCCTTAGTGATCTTTTTTCTCAATGCCGTATCCATGATTGCCTCCTCTAATAGATCAATTACCCGTCGGAACATGCCAAACTTTTTCAGTTTGAGCTGTTGGTTCAAGTTTAAATACGCAATCAGAGATGCCCGCAAATACTCCTTGTGTAAATATAAAAAATCAAAATCCGGCAGGGGCATACCGGAGACACTATCCTGTTTTTTAATTTCCTTAGCGAGATCTTGGAAAAACGATCCATGCACAAAGGCACTTCTTTGAGCATAAAGCTTTGTGATATCACTCTCAATATTGGGACATCGGAAACCAATCAGGGCATCCACCCGCTTCTTCAGCCTGTAAGTTATCTCCGTATTAGTTCTACCATCAGCCGTGAACAGGGCCTCTAAGATTGTCGCCATATCTGCGGCTTCTCGTTGCCAAGTTATGGTTTGCTTCTCATTTTCATAAACAGTGAGTTCAGAGTAAAGTAAACAAGCTGAAAATAACCGCCACTCTTCCGTGGTCCACTTTTCGCACCGATCTCTTTGCCAACTTGCATAGACCGATTGATTAACCAGGGTTTTAAAAAATGCAACAAATGCTTGGCTCTTGAATATTTTGGACTGATTCTGACCATGATAGATAGCCATTTTGTCTTTTGTGTGAGTTATTGGGCGTATACCCATCTTCGTCACAAGGAATGATGGGTATAAAAAGCTGGGAGAATAGAGATTCAGCAAGAACAAGATCTCGGAATACCCATCTATCATGCTGTCTGGCACATCATCCGGCAGTAGTAAACCCCATGAGCATTTACGAAACTCTTCATCTGTCAGACCAAAATCGGTACCTTCAGATCGACGATAGTTGCGTAATACATTTTTGTTTATAGGGGAAATCTGATGTTTAATAGCTGAAATGAAACTGTCCAATTCGAACTTATTTAAGTTCCAGCACTCAAAATCCTTAGCCATCTTATGAATCGCTGATTGGCGAATCTTTGGACCTCCAAATGCAATAAAAATCTTCTTCATTCTAACTTGGAATTTTGGCTAATTGGGATGGCTTTTGACCAAGAGTTAATTTAGGGGTTTCAGATAGAGTTATACCTCTTTCACCAACCCTTTGAATAACCGCCTTGGGCTTGGGTTGAAGAACTCCTGGGTTATCTTTGAGTAGATATAAGTGAAAATAGGGTTTCTTTTCTGGCCCGGGTATAATTCTGGCTTTGAGCACCCCTTCTCGGATCAGCTTTTTAGCTTGAGAGTAATGAATCCCGTAGTAATCCTTTAATTCCCAGTCTGAATACCAAGAATCACGGTTTTTACAGACAGAACCAGGCACTTTCTTCTGTTCGACAGCTCTTTGGCAGATCAGACACTTTATGCCGAACTTGTCATACCAAGTCTGGTCATTTGAAATAGTGGCATGACAAATGGAACAGGTATAATCGCCTCCTTCTATATGAAATCCTTTGGGTTCTTTCTTCAGTCTCTCTTGTCTTGTTAACTCAGCGTGGGCGGATTTAAATAGAACCTCCATAAGATTCATAAGATTATGGGCTGACTCGACAGCTTCTTCTCGAGGCATTTCCTTGCCATACTCTTTTTTGAATATGGCTTGGAACTCATCTATTTGTTTGTCAGTAAGATTCATAGCCTACTCAAATAGGATATCTACGCCTTTTGATTTAATCCAAGTACGGATAGAAGATTTGATTCTTTCTTTTTTAGTAGGATCATTAGCGAATAACCGATCTAGATGTTCCCTAACTTGATGCAGGATTTCGTCCAAGGAACGACTGTCCTCCAGAACTTCCATTAGGTATTTAGCAATTTTGTCCTTGGCTTTAGGAGATACATCTGAGTCTGTTTGTGCCCAAACTGTCTCTAGAAACTCTGTTCCTACCGCCGCGGCTGAAAGCAATTCCGCTTTTCCCTCTCGCAAATGACCAAGAACACTTGTTAACGGTTCTGCGACTTTCCATGAAGCCTGTTTTGCTGCCTCCTCCAACACCTCCTTACTAATACTGGTATGGTGATAATTAGAATTCATCAACTTAAGAGTTGCTTGGGCATACTCTTGTGATGATAAGCCATTCAATCGCACCGCTTCCATTAATAATAATTGTGTCCAAATACCCGAACAATTATAACTACCTTGCGCTATTGACCGCAGTCTTTCATCGTCTGAATATAAAATCCTACCGGGCTCCGCAGCCAACAGAATAGTTTCGTAAGACTCTTTCCCCAACAACTTCTCGATCTGTTTTCGCATTTGCAAATCTATCTTTAGAGCTGGGTCACACGGCAACACGTCACAGTTATCATTAACCCACTTCACTATGGAGTCCAGATATTTGATATTCTTCTCTATCTCTTCTTTAGTGATTTCTTGTTTAACAAATTGATCCCCTTCCGCGGCAATACTAAGGTACCCCTCGGAGCCAATACCTCGCTTCTCCGCTATGTTTTCTCTCAATAAGTCCATCGTCGAACTCGCAACAATAGGTTTGCCAAATTGAGTTACAATTTTATCCGCCAGCCCAATGCCATGTATTGTCATAATGGCTATTGGATCCATAACAAGTGTGGGGGAAGTTCTTATCGCAATCAGAGCCGTTTCCCTTTCCTGCGGGCTACCTTCAGATGACTTGAGCCCGACTCTTCCCGGCATAATCATCCCCCCCCAAGCTTCCAACAGATCTCTACCCACTAATTTTGCTACAGCACCTAAAGTTAATTTTCCTTCCTTATAGAACTGTTCTACTTGACTAATATAGTCGTCACGTTTCTTAACTTGATCAAAAATAGTCTGAATGCCTGCTGGGGGTCCGCCGTCAGCACGCTTCTCGGTATCAACTTTTATGCTCCATAATCCCGCAGCATCTGGAAACCAAGTGTTAAAGTTATTCATACTCTCGTGCAAAGCATGAACATATTTATGTTTAATTTCTTTCACCGCTTTTTGTTGTGGCACAGGACCTAACTCAGCGATAACAATAAGATCTCCTGCTTTTTTACCTATCAACTTATCGAACAATGTATGGTCTTTATTAATCTCATCTTTGTCTAGTAGGGGTTCTTTTCGATCCTCAAGAATATACCATGTGCTTCCCACTTGTGCCTCGGGTTCTCCAAGCCATACTGCAGAGTCTAACTGTATAATCGAATGATCGAGTTTAATATTTTTGTCTTTTTCTGTTCTGAAGAACAGGCCAACATATTGAAGATGTGCTTGAGGTAAATTAAAGAATTTACGACGCATCTCATAGGAATGCGCCAGAGCCTTTTCAGCAAAACCTCTTTCCTCGTATAAGCCTATTAGCTGAGCCCAAAAATCAATAGGAAGAACTGTGACATCAATCTCGGACTTAAGGTACTCATCTAGCTGAGCCAAGTCGGTGGGAGATCCACTTTTCAGTAACACCGTTCCATATCGAATCAACATCCGTTGATCATCCGGATGGACATCTAAATAATCGGTGCACACCTTCCTGGCTTGAATCCAATCTCCGATCTCTTCATAAATAGAGGATTCAAGATCGGCTATACGTCTCCAAGATTTGTCGCTGTGATTGCCCTTCAATTTTTTAATCACATCTAAAGCCTCTCCTAATTTTCCAGCACGGTAATAACTATTAAGTAGCCTGCGAGTCAACGGAGAATCGATTGTTTGGTCGGCTACTTTTTCAAACAATAATGCTGCATCATTAAACTTCTCTTTTCCGTAGAAAAGGTTGGCCAAATGTATTACATCTTTAGGTAGAGTATCGGCAGTTATATTAGATTTGGCTTGTTCTAGAAGGTTATACGCTATATCGTCTTTTTTTCCCGCAAAAGCGACCTCGGCAGCATAAATATAACTCATGGAATCGTCTGGATGTCCCTGGCGAAATTCTTGAACCAATATTTCCGCCTCGTCAATCCGATTAGCATCCATCAAAGTTTCCAATAAAAGTCCAGATCCTTCTTCTACAGCCATCGGATCTTTAGTGGAGATTAGCATATTCCGAAGAATATTAACTGCTTCAGTATAGTCACCTGATTCCCGCAACAATGCTGCAGCTGGAATAACAATTTCAGGCTCTTGATGTTCTTTCACTAATTCCTTTAGCAGATGGATCGCTTCTTCTGTTTTGTTGTGCTCAAATAGTAACACCGCTTTTTGTTTAACCAATCTTGGGTTACCCTTATCAATCTCCACAGCTTCATCCAACAGATGGATCGCAAGATCATAGTTTTTGAATAGTCTTTGGATGAGACTTCGGTTTTCAAGCCATAAAGTTTTGTGTGCTCGTATGTCTTGGTTAGATACACTCTCCCATGCCTCATTAAATATTTGATCGGCCTCTTTTAGCTTTTGCCGAATATCTTCAGTTAGTTGATCGCCGTAAATAAAAGTCTGGTTTTCCACAATAGTTTGCAATATAGTCTCCGCAAGGGCCGTAGTGATTTCCTTATCATTAGGATCTGCACCCACGGCAATGCGGAACCACTTAATTGCCGTATCGTAGTCTTTTTTTTGCCTTGCCACAAAGCCTATGGCATAAGCTACTACTGAAGCATTTCTGTGAGCCTCTGGGATACTCTCTATAATTTCATCAATTGAAAGGTTGTCAGTAGCATAGATTTTTAGGGAATATGCTCTGTCGCTGGCTGGATTAGCTTTAAGCGCCTTATCCACATATTCCATTGCTTTTTCTTTGTTGCCCTGCAAAAGATAACCAGTAGATGCATTGCACATGGCCTTCTCCTGCTCATCCTGAGATGCGTATTGCGCTGCTTCGATAAAGTGTTTGGCAGCGTCTACGTCTTTACCAACCTTAGATTCAGCCGAAGCTATATTAGTAATGATACGAAATTTCAATTTGCTATCAGCAGTCGACCAAGCATCTTTGTGCATCTGCTGTAAAGAAATTAAAGCAGCCTGCGGATTACCGGAATTAATTTGTTCACGCGCAACATCAAGTTTTGCATGCAAGACATCGGATTTATCTCCAGAACCAATGGCTGGCGTAGCCTGAACGACCACGTTTACATCTCCACTTCCAAAATTATTTATATTAGGCCGTCCGGATAACTGACTTTCCAGAATTTTCTCTGTATTCTTTTTGATTTCATCAATACTCTGGCCACTTTGGGTTTGTGCCCCCGGGCGATACTGTGGCCAATAATCAAAAAGTAGATCTTTGTTCTTCAACAAAAATTCTCGAATATCTTCCCAACCCCAAATATGAACAGAGAATAAGCCTTCCTTCGAGTGAGCTTCTGTAATACTACGAGCGATTCCCTGGGCAGCCGAATCACGTGGAGCCGTGGTAATAATAAAGTAGCATTGCAGCGACGGAGAAAAATTCTTAGCCTTACCCACCTCAGTTTGAATATCGACCTCTGTTAACTTTTCACCTTTAATCTGATCTTTCTTCTTAGCCTGGAAGCCCCAATGTTCCGCACCTCTGTTGTAACGAGCAAATACATCTACCCCGTCTTGTGATTGCCCGTTTCTCCCGTTTCTCTGGGCCATAGGATCATTAGCAAGAACCTTAGCTAGACCTACGCAAAATTCCTCAAACACCCCTCCTTCACCAGGAGGATCAATTCGCGCCGGATCAAGTTGTACATTCCGAGGATCGTCAAACATTACATGGATAATTTATGAGAGACTACTGGCTACTAATCTAGCTTATATTTACAAAAGGGGCTTCGCCCCTCTGTTATTATACCCTGTAACGCTTGGTAGGTAGTTACGGGTGATGTGTTTTGTAACACTTTGTAATGGTTTGGTAGAGTTTTTAGCTCTCAGAGCAAATATTGTTGACAACGACTTAACGCAATTCTAAAATAGAAACGAAAAGCTACAATTAGGTATCGAAGAAACTATCTGTCTGTTTCTTTCGTCGAATAAAGGAAACCCCTTGAAAGATGAAAGTCAGGTTACTAGAGTAACGACTTTCCATTCAGGGGTTTAATAATATATTAGATAATTTTTAGGAGGTGGGTATGAAAATGATCATACAGTCAGATATAAAAAACGAAATAAAAATGTTAATAAAAATGATACCGTGGCTACAGCGAGGCAATTTAGAAGAGATTAGTATCAAGCCAACCCATCCTGCTGTTGTTACTCATATCCCTTTGGATGAAGCAATCAACAGTGAAACCGTAACTGCCCGATTAGTCAAAAGGGGCCAAAGACTTTTCTTAGTTATCAACCAACCAGAAATTAATGCGGAAATTCAAAAGTTTCAATCTGACTCTCGTGCCAATACCCTAATGAATTACCTTCTTGAGCAGCGGCCAGGGGAAGTGGTCAACATTCTTGAGTTACCTGATTCAATACATGAGGTTAGTGGATTGAAGCTCAGAGACACTTTCCGAAAGATGCATCAATGGAAAGCGTTCGAGAAGTACTTCGTACTAAAAAACACTAAACAATATTTTGGTATTAGTAATCAGATACTTTTAACTAAAATCGAAGCAAAACAGCTTCTCAAAGACTTTGGCATCAAATGGCATGAACCGGAACAACCGAGCAAGTAACAGATAGCTGTCGACGGAACATTAAAGAACTCCCGCATCGGGGAGTTCTTTAAAAATTATACTTGAATCGGATTTATTATTTAAAAACAAATACTATGGATGAAAAGACACTGGCCATTCAGTATCTGCCCGTCTCGGAGTTGAAGCCGAGCACCTATAATCCCCGACGCTGGAATGATTCGGCGATTCAGCAATTGACCGAAAGCGTCAAAAGATTTGGATTGGTCGATCCAATTCTCTGCAACAGCTATACTGACCGAAAAAATGTCGTGATCGGTGGTCATTTTCGCCTGAAGGTGGCTAAGGATTTGGGCATTAAGACAGTGCCTGTGGTATTCGTGAATATTCCCGAATTGGAACGTGAACGGGAACTCAACCTGAGATTAAACCGAAATCTCGGTGAGTTTGACTTCAAACTACTGGCTGAATTCGACCCTGCCTTGCTACGGGACATAGGTTTTTCATCAGAAGAAATGGACGATATTCTTGGCATAGATGAAACTCCTGAGGTCTTCGATCTCCAGAAAGAACTAGATAAGCTAGGTATTAAGGAGATCGATATCCAAAAAGGTGACCTATGGAAGTTAGGTGACCACTATCTTGCTTGCGGTGATTCCACAGACGAAGCCCATATCACCAGACTAGTGTGTGAAGCTCCACCGGCGCTGTGTCTGACTGACCCCCCTTATATTTTGGACTACCTTAGGGGCAAGAAAAAGCACGGCAAACCTACTGAGGGATTCGGTTATAAGCGGGATCGCAAATATCTAGAGACAGACGAACTGCCCGATGACTTTACTGAAAAATGGATGGCAAATATCGCCAAGGTGGCGAATAAGGACTTTTCCATTATCTGTTACGAAAATTGGAAGAACATTCCGATTATTTGGGGCGAGATGATCAAACATTGGAAGGTGAAAAATATGATCGTCTGGCACACCCCGAATCGCAACCAAGGATTCGCGGCTAAGTACAAGTTCTTCAGCAAGCACGATATCGCTATGGTTGGACAAAGCGGCAACCCAGTGCAAAACTTGGAACCAGAAGACGAGTTGCTTCAAAACGAATATACGACAGCTTTATTTGCTATTCAAGGCAAGCCCACGTGGGAGGGATACGAAAAAGGCAAGAAATATCAGCCAACTGACTTTATTGAGTTTAATGTGGCGGATGAAAAAAGCTCCGGCCAAGCCATCATCTTCGGAGTAAAACCTTTAGAAATCCTAATCCCCTATATTAAGGTGCTGACCAAGCGAGGAGATTGGGTAATTGAACCCTTTGCTGGAAGCGGAAGCACTTTAATTGCCTGTGAAAAAATGGGAAGACGCTGTTATATTTCCGAAAAATCTCCTACATATGCTTGTGTCGTCCGGAATAGGTGGGAAAAGCTGACTGGCAAGAAAGGAGTGAAAGTATTATGAAAACAATGAGCCAAAAACAAGAAATGTTAGAGATTCTTCGCCGAACTCCCATAATTCAAACGGCTTGTCAAAAATTAGGCATTAGCCGAGCCACGTTTTATCGCTGGAAAACCGAAAGCAAAACTTTTGCCAAGCAAGCGGAAACAGCTTTGGCTGAAGGATGCGAGCTGATAAACGATCTTGCAGAATCTCAACTTTTGACCGCCATTAAAAATCAAAATCTCACCAGCATCATGTTCTGGCTTAAGAATCACCATCAAACATATGCTGAGAAATTACAAGTGATGGCAAAAGTTGAATCAAAGGATAGCCCATTAACACCGGCACAACGGGCCTTAATTAAGAAAGCGTTGTTATTGGCGGGAATATATAAGAATAAATCATTAGGAGGCAAGAATGTTGAACCAAAACGAACTAAGTAACCTGATCAACCAAATCATCAGCAAAAAAAAGCTTCGGATAGATGCTACCACTAAAAGTCATTTCCTGTTCTTCCATATGTATTTGGCTGACTATGTTGGATACGAAACCGCTCCCTTCCAAAAGGAGATATTCGACCTGACTCAAGATGAGGAACAAAAGTTTGCGGTAATTTGCGCCTTTAGAGGTTCAGCTAAATCTACCATTATGAGTCTTTCCTACCCTCTATGGGCAGTGATGGGTCAGCAACAGAAAAAGCACGTGGTGATTGCCAGTAAAACTCAAACGATGGCGAAGCGTATCTTGGACAACTTGAAACGAGAGTTGATTGAAAACGATTTGCTCAAAGCAGATATGGGACCATTTAGAAGCGTAGGTGGTAAATGGGGCGGAGATAGCATTGAACTAACTAAACATAAAGCAAGGATCACGGTGGTCTCGACCGAAGAAGGAGTCCGAGGAATTCGGCACGGCAAATATCGCCCTGATTTAATAATCTGTGATGACATTGAAGATTTGAATTCAGTGAATACTCAAGACGGCAGAAATAGAATCTACAGCTGGTTTAACGGCGAATTGATGCCAGCAGGAGACAAACGGACTCGCTATATTATCATCGGCAATTTACTTCATAGCGATTCGTTCATCATGCGACTTAAAAAAGAAATCGTGGAAGAGAAGCGAGATGGAGCGTTCAAGTTCTATCCTCTGATTGACGATAATGGCAATTGTCTCTGGCCTGGAAAATATTCAACCCAAGCGGAAATAGAAGCTGAAAAAAGAAATCTGGCAGATGAAATCGCTTGGAGTCGGGAATACCTGCTTAAAATCATCTCTGATGCTGAAAGAGTTGTTAGACCAGAAACGATTCAATATTGGGATCGGTTACCCGACTGTAGAAATGTTGAATACGCAGTAGTAGCTATCGACTTGGCGATCAAAGAGACCGAAGCAGCTGATTGCACCGCTATGATCATTGGTTTGATCTATGGGCGAGGCAAGGATATGAAGATATATATCTTAGGGGATATGGTCAATGCTAAAATGGAGTTTGACAGGAGTATCGAAAAGGCCAAGGAGCTTTACTTTAGTCTTGCAACTAATGGCTATGCCACCAAGCTTTGGGCAGAAAATGTCGGTTACCAAGATGCCTTTGTTCAAGAACTAAAGAACCAGGGTGTAGAAGCTGAAGGATTTCAGCCTACTACAAACAAACGAGGCCGATTAATGATGACCACACAGAAGATTAAGCTTGGACAAGTTCTCTTCCCGCCAAAAGGAGCCGAGACGCTAATAAACCAACTAATTGGTTTTGGCAAAGAAAGATATGATGATTTGGCCGATGCCTTCGCTATTCTTGTGATTAAAGCCATGATCCAAAATACACTCCCAAATGACCCAATAGCTGTAAACTGGGACTTCCGCAACAACTCATCTTCATCATCAAGAGGTCAGGGTCATAGCAGACGAAAAGGGACTCTTCGTTACGATATGGATAACTCCGACCCATTGGGGTGGGGTGCTGCTTCTAAAGAATGGTAAAGTTATTTGTTTAGAAAATATCTAATACGAAAAAGCCCCTTGGAATTCAAGGGGCTTTGAAATATTGTTCAAAAAAGGTTCGTTACCAGCATCCATCTGGTAAAAACTTAACAAGATATGCATCGCAAGATCCAAAGGAACTGTGATTGTCTGGGTCAGCGTTACAGGGAGGGGTGTGGGGCGCAAAATCAGTTGACCCTAAAAACCCGCCTGTAGCATAGACGGCCTTGGAGCCATCGATAGCTAAACCCCGGGAGCTATAACCTCCCCATGGATGTATCCACTGGAACACACCTGAAGAAGAGAACTTCGCATCCGCGGCATAGATGGACCCCTCGGGATCAATAGCAATATCCCCCATAGAATAATTGCTAGCCCATGGTTGCGCCCATTGAAAATCACCTTGAGCATCAAATTTACTCAAGAATGTAGATTGTCCTCCACTTGCATCATGCTCATCGACTCCAGAGCTCGGATCAAAATCTACCAAACCAGCAAACGGACCCGAGATACAGACATTACCCGTGTTGTCTGTAGCTGTTCCGTAGGCTTCATCATTACCAATTCCTCCCCAGGCACGAACCCACTGATAATTACCCTCAACATCAAATTTGCTTATAAACGCATCCCTGCCTCCGTTAGAAGTGCGGGGGTCTGAATCGCTGCCTGGATTGAAATCCACGGTGCCATCAAAGTATCCAGCAATATAAATGTTGCTTAAATTATCCGCCGCAATACCAAGCCCTAAACCATCCCAGGCACACGCGCCTAAATAATTACCACCGATGTCGAACCTACTCAGGTATCCTTTACCTGTGTGGTTGTCTATCCCAGGCCCTGGATCAAAATCTTTAGTACCTTGGAACCAACCAGTTACACATAGCACATTCGCATTACAAATGGCTATGCCGTAGGGAACATGGACGCTCATATACCAGACCCGTGCCCACTGGTAATTGCCGTAGGAATCAAACTTACTGATGAAGTCATTAGTTGCATTTGGAGTTCCTTGCATGTCTACCCCGTCACCTGGATCACAGTCTGCCACCCCCCAAAATTTCCCAAAAACATAAATACCCCCTATTTTGTCTACTGTCACCCCAGCAGAATAATCATGATCCCCATTGAAACCTGGGCCTCCCCAAGTACGCGCCCATTGGAAGTCGCCCTGGGGGTTAAACTTACTGAGAAAGATATTAGCTATGCCAGTCGATGTGTGATAGTCGGTTTCTGGCCCGGGATCGAGATCGACTGTCTCATAAAATGCACCTGTTACATAGACATTGCCAGCAATATCTACTGCAACATCTTGCCCATAATCCCATCCTGACCCGCCCCAAGTTAGCGCCCAGCCCCCAGCATAGGGAGCATTTGTACTAACAGTTAGGTTACAACGGGAGAATGTTGCAAGAGGATCGGTATCAGCAAGGTTAGTCACCCCGAACTCATTTGTATAGTCATGCGCATTGTATTGCGCGATGATCCAGAGTTCGTTATTGGTGGTGCCAGTGACATGGTCGGCCGGAATTTCCACATGGTAAGTAGAATAATTCTCTGTGCCGCCAATGGGTGTCATCTCATCCAGAGTGAATTCGTGCGACGCACTTAACACTGTGGATTCGATGAAGATAGTTGAGGGTTGCTGACTCCAACCAAACAAACTGATGTCGAGAATGAGATTCCCGCCATTTTGGATTGGATTCACGTACCAGACGTTGCTGTTGTCTACAACATTGCAGGTAACAGCTTCGGGTGTGTTAGAAGGATGAAACTCGGAAGCTTCTCCTTCCCAGTTTGCCAGCACCGCATAACCGAAGGTGATTCCCTTGGTATTGGGAAACCTTAAGTAATAGTTGCGTGTGTTAGTTGTCCCGGAACTGAACTGACCATGCTGAGTAGCATGACTGTTTAGCCAATCCCAGAGATTGTCATTTTTACCAAGACCATCAGCGAAGTATTTGTAGGCGTTCAGAGTCGCATCCCCGTTGAAATCGGGGGTAGCAAGTTTGCCTTGGGTGTACTGAAGAACTGGTAATCCGCCTGTGGAAAACTCTGGTTTATTAAACCAACGAGTGTAACCATCGGGACCACCGAATTCATCCACCGGGTCTGCCAGCATAAACTGGTCGGTTCCGAGAACAGGATAGTGTAGGTCAGAGTTGTACTGAAGTGTAGCAGAACCATCACCCATAAACACCCCTCGGACATCATAGCCGTTATACTGAGATAATCCTGGAAATGGATGGGTAATGGAAACATCGATGTCCACATCAAGATAATCCAGACCTACCGGTACACTATTGATGTGAAAATTCAGATTTGCGATGTTGCCATTGAGAAAGGTGACCACATTGGCAGTAAACATAGCTTGGCGATTAGGTATCGCTTCAGCTGTCTGGGTTTCGATATCTATATAGATATCGTAATAACCCCAGAGATGTGTTTGGCTTTGTCCTGTATGACCCATGGTTCCGAGTGTCATCTCGGGTTCAGTCACAGGACTAACTGCATTTCCGCTTCCGCCTGCGCAAGAGGTCACAGCAAGCAGGAGCAGAGCAATCAGTAGAACAGAAAATGTTTGTCGCATTGTTTACGACCTCCTTAGAATAGATTTTCAAGGGGCATTGCTACCCCTATTTATATCAAGCCATTATTGGCTATTATAGGTTGCAGTTAAGTTAACTATATTATGGCACTTTAGAAGATTTGTCAAAGAAGAAGATTGCCAAGATCCCTCCTTCGGATATGCAAAATTAACTGCTTTAGAAATAGAAAATTTGCTGGCTGGGGTGCTACTTCTAAAATATAGTAGACAAGCGCATCGCTACAATTTGGAATCTCACCTATAGGGTGTCCACATTTCCACACTTTGGACAAGCAACCATTCCTTTACCCCCAGAAATTAATGGTGAATATATAGTGTTGTAGTCAGAAGGCCCTTTTACCTTAAAACCATAATGGCACACCGAACATTTGTGCATAGTGTCGCCACCAAATGATGAAGCAAGGGGGCTAAAATAGTCCGGCGTTACTATTACTGGTTCACCGCTTGTTTTAAGAATATCACGCTCAGTTTTGATACGTTCTATGCTTTTCTCAATTTCTTCAATTCTACGTTTTTCTCCTGTTGGCTTTGACTCTAGTACTTTCAACTTCTGCTCATATTGGTCAATTAAGGCAACATAATTCTTGTCAATTTCCTTGAGTTTAGACTTGCGTTCATTTATAAACCGACTCACTTGCTTATCATGTTTAGAGAAAAGGTCTTTTATTTTTATGTCAAAGTTAATCTTATCCTCATTCAATTTTTTCTTATATTCCGTGCCTTGAAAATAAACAACTACAGCGAAAATAACGGTTAGGAAAGCAATTATGAAAAGCATTATTGTCAATATTGTATTGTAAGGATTCCATGATAATGATAACTGATGATTAGTTTTCTCGAGTATGTCTATATATTGATTGATGATAGCTTGGCTTAGTTCTGGCATCGTTTTATTATTTTAGGTTCTGCTCGTTACATTATCTATTCCTTGCATTATCCTTCCCGTTTCAACTAGTGCGACAATAATTTTTTGATAGTGTTCGATGTCCGCATTGGTAAGAGTGCGACCTTTACGGTCTTTGAGCCACTTTTGGGCAGGTTGGTAGCCGCCAATGTAGAAATTCCATGCAACTTCCGGAACATTGCCGAAATACTGCTCGGCGTTGATAAACACTTTACCGGCCTTGTAGACTAACTTCTCAACAGTATCTGATCCAGCTACAGGGTAGGTGGTGATAAATTGGCTTACTTTCGGTGATTCGAGCAGATGAAGGGAACGCAATTCGGAACCAAGCGTAATAAGAGCTTTGAAGGTTTGGGCGTCCTCCGGGTATGACACCCGCGGGAAATCAATCTTCAGAAATTCTTTGTATTTTTTTCTATAACTCGGCGAATAAAGAACGGCATAAATATAATCAAATATATCTTCGGGTGTTGTTTTGCCAACGATTCTTTCTATCTCATCAACAATTTCTTTTTTAAGATTTGGTAATCTCGCCCCATCTTTTTTATAAAGATACAAAGGAAAATAATAATTACTATTAAATGCACTGAATGTCTTGTGCCCCCCAATATGCTTTGTTACATACCCTCCGGAGTCTTCATTGGGTGCGAGTTGCTTTGGTGCAATTAACCCGTAATTCTCACCTGCAATAAAGTTTCTCATTATTTTTTCTCTTCCCCAATCAACCATTTTGGGATGGTAATAAATATACCTTTGATCAAAAGGGCGGTAACTGATTTTTTGGATAAATTGTTCATGATCCTCCATGCAAATATTCCTTCTTGCTTGTTCCAGTTTCCAACCCCTGGTATCACCGGCTTTATATTTACCACTTTTCTTTCCGGCAAAAAACTCGAGGCGGATATCATTATCCGACTTGTCTTGATTACAGAATTTATCAATCCGATTTTTAAGCTCTTCTTTTGTTTCGCTAATAACAAGGGCATCACGCGCACTTACAATGCCTGTTGTGCTTTCTATGAAAAGTTGGTTTATCGAGAATCCATTTCTATATTCTTTTTCAATCTTCTGTGAGTGTTCTTGGATAAAGAAGAAGTTTGGCTCATGAGGTTCAAGATTTGCCCACGGAATATCTTTTAATGAAGCTTCATTAAGCTGCTGGAATTTGGCTTCTTTCTTGCCCCACATATCAAGATGATATACTCTCGCTAATGTTTTTTCTACTTTCTCTTTATTTTTTACGGCAAGTATTATTGAAACACCTTGTTGAATATCAAATACATTTTCATCATAGCCCCCGTCTGGCGCGCATTCTTTTTTGTTTGCATTTCCATGTAGGTCAACAATATAAAGGAAGTCAAATGTATTCATGAGATGCCAGCGCATACCGCGGAATGTTGGGTTATCAAGATAACCGTGATTTGTAATAAAACCTATTATCCCTTCTCCGTTTTTTGCAACCATATCTTCTGCAAGGGCAATGAACTTCACATAGTCATCATTGAGCCAATGCTTGCGCTCTTGAAGCTTCCGCTTTCCTCCAGGTTCAATCTTATATTTTTCTACTAGATTGTTTGCATAATCTGTTTCATTTGAAGATACACCTGAATATGGCGGATTACCGATGACTACCATAATAGGTAACTCATTCTTAATAACGGCCGCTTCCTTTGATTCCTCGGCAATACTTTGGGTAAAACCAAAACCTGTGAGCATATTATCTTGGACACTTCCTCCCTCTAGAGAATTCGTAAGATAGATACCCAGACGGCGATTGAAATGATTAAATCCTGTTTTTCTAAAAGCCATGCCTAACTTTAAATGGGCTATAGTATATGGCGTCATCATAAGTTCAAAGCCGTGTAAGCGCGGAAGTAGTTCATTATGCACATATGTCGGCCAACGACCTCCCTGCCCATCTTTCAGTATTTTTATGTATATCTTCCCTATAACATCGCTGATGAATGTTCCTGTCCCTACGGCTGGATCAAGAATTTGAACTTTATGGATACCGTCGGCCGTCTTTGAAGTATCGGCAAAACCAGCAGCAAGACCAAACTCTTTTTCTAACAAATAGTCGACAGAACGCACGATAAACTGCACAACGGGCAATGGCGTATAATAAGCACCCATTTTCTTGCGTAAATCAGCATCATATTCTTTCAGGAAATCTTCATAAAAATGGATGACTGGATCGGGGCCTTTTTGAGTTTTCCCCCATAAATCATCCTTGAAATATTCTTTCATCAATTCTGGAACATCAGCATGAGAAAAAACTTCGCACAATTCATTAACAATGTATTCAAGCCGTTTATCAAAATCAGGCCCTACTATGTGGTCAAAAAAGTGCTGGAGGAGCGGATTTGACTTTGGTATCAGATCGCGGGCTTCTTGGCGAGTGAAATTATCAGGGGTTTCATCAAAATAACGAGCCACAAAAAGACCGTAGACAAGGGTTTGCGCATACATATCGGCAAACGCATCCAATGTCAGGTCATGGACTAAAAGTTTTTTAATTGTTTCATATACTCGAACAATTTCGGTATTTTTATCTGATTCTGTGCCGAGAAATTGCCGTATATTATCCCGGATTCTTTGGGCTTTTCCTCCCATAATCTTTGAAAGATGTTCGCCAGATTTAATTGGCTCTTTATGGGATTGTGTAAAATCAAGCAGTGTTTTAGCGACATGTCCATAATTCTCCTGAATGGGTACTAAAGTACGATCTTTTACATTATAATTTGCTATTTTTATTGGATCTTCATAGCGCAGACCATTCCTATAAAAACGGAATTCCAAATAATCAGTAAGAACCAAATTGGCGTATCCATAATATCTAGCCATCTGTTCTGACTTCTCAACTTTATCCAGAGAAATGCCAATGTCTTTTGCTTCAATATATAGAATTGGTACATCATTTTTAAGAACAACAAAATCCGGCTTATTCCCTTGTTTTGCCCGTGCATCGTGATCAATGCGTTTAACATTAATCGATTCAAAAATACCCTTCAGCAGGATCTCAAAATCTGCCCGATAACCCATTTCACTGGTTTCTTCGTGGGAGAATTTAGAAGATACGGATTGTAGATAATCGGAAAAAAGTTTGTCCATCTTGTATTTGTAAAATCATCTCAATTATACCTCACCCAGAAGGATTAATTAGTAGAAAGGGTGTGGGCTGGGAATATCATAACCTGGCGGTTTTTGCATCTGGACTTCAGGCCCCTTTCGGGCATCCTTACCCTTGATATACCCTTATAGACAAAAGGAGAAAAGTATGGCGAAAAATGAGGCGGTTCTAGAGGCTACTGGAAGAGCCAAAGGAGCCATCCAAGAGGAAGTTCGAGGCTATTGCCTCTATGCCCGTAAGTCGTCCGAATCGGACGAAAGACAGGCCCTTTCCATTGATTCCCAAATCAAGGAAATGGAGATAATAGCCCAACGGGATGGCATTAAAATTGTGGACATTATTCGGGAGAGTCACTCAGCCAAGGAGTCCGGCCAACGGCCTGTATATAAGGAACTGCTACAGCGGATCCGAGAAAAGGAGTTTACCGGTATTTTAACTTGGGCTCCAGATCGGTTAAGCAGAAACGCTGGTGACTTGGGAGAATTAGTCGACTTGATGGATCAAGGGCTATTAGAAGAAATCCGAACACATGGACAGGTATTCCATAACTCCCCTAACGAGAAGTTCCTCTTAATGATCCTTTGTAGTCAAGCCAAACTGGAGAATGACAACCGAGGCATTAATGCTAAGCGAGGGATGAAGAACAAATGTGATATGGGCTGGAGGCCGGGCGTCGCTCCTCCAGGGTATCTCAATGATAAAACCAACAACACTATTATGGTCGATCCGGAGAAAGCCCCGATTATTAAAGAGATGTTTAATAAAGTTGCTAAACAAGGTTACAGCGGACGAGACGTGTATGATTGGTTGAATAACGATATTAGCTGGAAAGGCAAGAACGGTAAAAAGATGTCGCTTAGCAATGTATACACAACTCTAAAAAATACTTTTTACTATGGCGAATTTGAATATGGAGACATTGTATACCAAGGCAAACAGGAACCACTGATCAGCAAGGAACTGTTTGCGGAAGTTCAGGAAAGAATAGCCACATCGCAAAAGGGACGATACGGACAGCATTGTTTCAACTTTACCAAAATGATAATATGCGGAGCCTGCGGAGCTGGGATCACAGCCGAAGAGAAATTTAAGAGGCTACAAAATGGCGATATTAAAAAACATGTCTACTATCATTGCTGTGACGGAAAACGCAAAAGATGCAGGCAACCATACATCCGAGAGGCCGATTTACTAGAACAATTCGTAGAGATTATCGACAAGATAGAGATAGACCGGATTGGCATGAGAAAACGCCTACAGGAAGAGATAGACAGGTTTAATAAATTCACTCAAGGAGTTCTGGGAATGAGTCCGGATGATATCAAAACTCCCAAGATTGACATTAGAGCTTACGCCAAATACATGCTTCGCGAAGGTACCACCGAAGAGAAGCGAGAGATACTGGATAACATAAAAACTTCAGTAACTCTGTTGGACAAAAAGCTCATACTACACAAATAAACCACTACTGAGCAGGATTGAACAATTTGTTCCAGTCATCCACCTCCATATCAGTAAATTGCCAGTAGCGACCATCTGAAGCTCTGGTTAAGATTAATTTGAGATCATTGTTATTACCGTCCACATCACCGGGGATATTAATATAACTTTTCCCACTCTTGCTAATGAGTTTGATTTTATCCCACGCTTGCGGATCGGTGTCAAAAATACTCACATTCTCATTCGTATTAGTGGTTTGATCGCTCTGTTTACTGCCAGATAAACTTTCTTTAAGGCTGGTTCGCAGTTGTTCTTTAATTGTTGGCTTCATATTGTCTACCATACCTGAACCCAACAATAACCCCATGATGCCAAAGGTATCATCAGATTTTTGGGCTTCTGCCATAAGAGCCGATGTCATTTTGGGCCATACATTATCCACCATTTTATCAATGTTGAAATATTTCATTGCCAGCTCGCTATCGTGTTTAGCAATTGCAGTTTTAAGCTGCCACATAGAATATTGCGGTGTGCCTATAAACCAATAAGACCCTGCACCCAACACAACTACCGCTCCCAGAGCTATGAGCAGAATCTTGTTTCTTAGAAACCGAGTAGATATGGTGAAAGATACTTTATCCGGCGATGATTTTGTCAACATAATATTAAATTAAATTATTAGATGATTTCTTTAGCTAGTTCTCTAAGGATATCTTCAAAGACTTTGATATCAGTTTGTGCCCAATCCCACTTAGCAACTTTGCAATACTTTACTCCTTGGGGAGGTAAAAACTCTATCTTAGGTGCTATCTTTTTCAAGACTTTACGCAGAGTTTCATCAACTGATTTGTCACTCCAGAACTGGGGACCTCCTCCTTCCCAACGAGGATCAATGTGCAACATAATTGTTACCTTATACCCAGGACGATTGCCAACATAGAAATTAAGATATTTAGGTGTTCTTTTTACGCTGACACTGGGAATCACCAACTGACCGCCAAAGATATCATTAAATAGCCCCAGATACTGCTGAATGGTGGTGGAATTATCATAAGCTGCCAAGAAATCATCGTCGCTCGGAATGGGTTGTTGGATTCGAGAAGATACCTGCTTTTTAGTGCCGGCCCCGAACAACTTTGGGATAACAATCTCTAGGTCATTGAACCTGTAGTATTCCAACTCAACGGCGTAGATATCAAATTTGCTATTTTGATTAAGATAACCGATTAGATCTTTAAGACGATCGTCTAAGTGGTCCATCAATACCACGAACTTGTAACTGCTGTCATCTAATTTAATGCGAACATTATCCCAAAGTTGCTGTGCTCCTGTAGCATCCAGCCCAAGCTCATCTTGCAGACGTTCAAATAAACTTTGGTTAAAATGCTTTTTTACTTCCTGTTCAATCTTGGCGGTAAACTCTTCCCAATCGGTGTCATGCTTCCATAGCGATGCACCATAATCTAACACTTGGGCTACCACCCTGCGTTTATCTGGATTTTGGTAGAGTTTAGTTTCGATGAGATAAATATCTCCATCGGTATCAATAGCAAAGGCATCTATCGGACCGCTCTCGGTGGCATATTCACGCGCCAGAATGATCGGACGAGCATTATCTTTAATATCATAAAGCGGAATCACTCCCGGATTCTCGTAGATGTATCTTTGCAATGCGTCTTCTTGTTCGAATCGAGATTGATCTATCTTCTGCGCATTCTTCCCTGATTTTGAAATGATGATGGCCATAGGGTTGTTTTCTATGGTGATTGCCCTGGCCTCTAATGATTAATCAAAAGAGGGCAGACCTCACACTTAGTCAACCCATGACTTCTACTCCGAAGGAATAGTCATCACGGTAAGTAGAGCATCTGCCCACCTCTAACCGTGATGACGAAAAAACCATACTACAACTCGGAGTTTTCAAATATATACAAAAGCCATGGGTTGACGAAACCATCATAGCATAAAAACCACCTCTGGGAAGAGGATTAGTAACTACTAGCATTAACTAGGCGGACGGGTCGCTTGACTCGCGCACTTGCTGGCAGGGGTGGAGAGGATTGAACTCCCGACTCAGATTTTGGAGATCCGCGTGATACCACTTCACCACACCCCTATAGATACATTTTAACATACCCGATTCTTCCTAAAACTCTGGTTGAAACTCTCCCCTAATCGGGCATTGGAGTTCGAGCGATAGGTATTACAAAAATTACCGCTGCGAAGTCCTGCGAATGCAGGACGAGAGCGGAAAGGTAGATTTTTGGCAAATACCGAGCAAGGACGACTGCCCGAAGACTTTGGTTACTTTCCTCGGGAAAGTAACTCAAATACCCCACTTCACCATACCCCTATTTATAGGTATATTTTAGCATATTATAAGATTCTGGACGCACCTGCTGGCTTGCCAGAATGACGGAGGGGGTCAACGGCTCAACGGGTTGAGCCGTTGAATATTTCGCCTGGATTCCCGAATAATTCCGATTACCCATAAGGCAATCGGGTCGGGAATGACAACAGGATAGGAAAAGCCCACCCGGTGGAAAGGCTTTGGGGCTGAAACATAATTTGTGACTATGTTGTTGAATTTGTCGCTTTTATGCCTACAGCAATTAATCAACTAGTCATCATCTGGACGGCTCTCCGATGGGTGGGTGGACTTTCGGCGTTGAATAGGACAAGTACATATTGTCTTATTCGAAAGTGCCTATGTCTTAAAGATATATACAGACGGAGCGGGGAGCTCCATTAAAGAGGAGGTGCAAAGTGATTGAATAATACAAAAGTAACTGATTTTTAATATATTTCCTCTGCCCACATTGGAAATTGGTGGACATTGGTGACATTATAAATTACACCAACAGGTGTTACTTGGTTTCTTTGTAGAGGGTGTGTTTACGACAGACTTTGCAATACTTGCTGATATTTAATCTGTCGGGGGTATTGATGGGATTTTTGCGAGAATTATAAACGTTCTGCTTGCATTCAGAACACATTAGTTTAATAATCGGACGCTTATCTTTGTGGGAGGATTTTTTCTTTACAGCCATGGCTTTAGACGCGTTTTACTTGTAAGAAATCGAGTTCAACGGGAGTTTCCCGACCGAAGATTGATACCAAAACTTTGATCTTTCCCTTGGCCTCATCGACTTCGCTGACTGTCCCGTCATATTCTTTGAACGGACCGTCTATAATATGGACCAAATCCCCCATCTTCAGATCGATTTTGTGCTTCGGTTCTTCGACTACCATTCTCTTCTTGATGGTTTCCATCTCCATATCAGCAATGGGCACTGGAATCGTCCCTGAGCCGATAAAGCCGGTAACGCTGGGCGTGTTGCGGACAACATACCAGGAAGCTTCGGTGACTACCATTTTCACCAACACATAGCCCGGGAAGATTTTTTTCTCCACGGTCTTGCGTTTGCCATTTTTGATCTCGATCTGCTTTTCTTTCGGCACTAACACATGGAAGATCTTGTCTTTCATATCTAACGATTCAATCCGCTGTTCCAAACTGTCCGCCACGGCATCTTCATAGCCGGAGTAGGTATGCAGCACATACCATTGCCCGGGAGTGCCATCATCAAAAACATTCGCCGGAATAGCATTCTCTATCGCGATTTCTCCTTCTTCAACTGCTCCACTATCAGATCCCTCCGCTTCGGTCGGGATGACAGTAGAGGAGGTTTCTTCTTCAATAGTTTCGGGAAGACGTACCGGATCACCGGCAGACTCTTCTTCGACTGGCAAATTTTGATTTTGATCCTGGTCAGTCATAATAAAAATTATTCTGCGGGGGTAGTATCTACTTGGATATCACCTGGTTGAATTTGAATAGGCGAAGTACCTTGATCGCTAGTCTGAGTGCCCTGGCGCTCTGCTACCCACGCCAGCAAGCCTTCGATCCCTTTAGTAATACCGATATCGACTAAACCGATAAACAGGGCAAAGGCGGCTGAAACTAAAATGACGCCAACAGTTAGGCGAAATACCCGCAAGCGGGTCGGCCAAACTACTTTGCGCAGTTCCTGGACAGCTTCTTTGACAAATTGGATGATCTTTTTCATTAGCGTTTAGAGAACTGAGGCGCCCGGCGAGCTCGTTTTAAGCCATATTTCTTGCGTTCTTTGGCCCGCGGGTCTCTCGTTAATAATTTATTAGTTTTCAGAGTTTTTCTTAAAGTTTCATCTACTTTTAATAAGGCTCGGGCAATACCGTGACGGATGGCTTCGGCTTGGCTACTGGCTCCGCCGCCAGCTACTTTTACCGAGATATCAAAACGATCCTTCATCCCGACTAAAATTAAGGGTTGCAGTAATACCTCGATCAAATTGGCCGGATTAAGATAGACTTCCGGGGCTTTGCCGTTAATAACAACTTGTCCCTTACCATCATAAAGCCGCACCCGCGCCGTCGAAGTTTTCCGCCGCCCCGTGCCGTAATAATACTTGCCTTTTAAAACAATATTAGTAGTTTCCATATTATAATTCTAATATATCCGGTTTTTGCGCCATATGCTGATGTTCTGCCCCGGCATAAATTTTTAAATTAGCTAATCGCAAACGACGAAGTCTATTTTTAGGCAGCATTCCCGATACCGCTGCTTCTAGCGCCTTAGTTGGTTTTTTTGCCAAAGTTTCTTCTAGGCTAGTGGTCTTTAATCCGCCCATATATCCGCTATGCCGATAATATTTTTTTTGAGTTAACTTTTTCCCGGTTACTTTGATCTGGCTGGCATTGGTGACTACTATTTTAATCGGAGTCAGCACCGCCGGATCATAAGTAGCAGCTGTTTTGCCCATCAAAATCGTAGCTAGCTTACTCGCTAATCTCCCTAAAGTTTTGCCGGCTGCATCAATAAGGTACCACTTTTCGGGCAGTTCTTTTTTGGTGGGACGCTTAGTGGTAGTAGGTTTTTTATACATATTCGATTCTCGCCATGGGGGCATTATCGCCTGGCCGAGGCTTTAATTTAATCACTCGCAGATATCCGCCGGTCTTTTTAGTGTACCGCGGGGCAATTTCTTTGAGCAATTTTTTTACCAATAATTCATTATTATAGAGCCGACTCATTAGATACCGTTTAGTCGCCAGATCAACTGTTTTAGCCCGGTGAGTCAAGCGCTCTAAAATGGGCAAAGCGGCTTTGGCTTTGGCTAAAGTCGTGCTGACTTTTTCGTACAAAATAACTGAGAGCACTAAATTACGCAGAAGACTTTCTCTCCGTTTCTTGATTCTGCCAAAAGTTGATGCTTTGGGTCTTTGCGACATAATCTCTAATTAAATTCCAAACCTAATTCGTCTAATTTATCGGCAATCTCCGTCAGCGCTCGTTCTCCCAAGCCTTTCATTTCGAACAGACCATCCCGCCCGACTGCGATAATGTCGCGGACGGTTTTAATGTTGTTCTGCACAAGAGCGTTGGTGGTTCTCACGGATAGATTGATTTCTTCTACGGAGAAATTCTCGGGATTAGCTTTGTTCATTTCTCCTTCCGCGATTTCCGGAGTTTCTTGAGACACTGTTTCCGGAAGCAGCGGGGCCGCGGGAGCCGGAACATCGACATGGAAAATATTGAATTGTTCTAATAGAATATCGGCCGCAATTTTAAGAGCATCTTTGCAAGAAATGGTTCCGTCGGTTTCGACTTCGAGTGTCAGTTTGTCATAATCAACTCTTTCGCCTACCCGAGTATTTTCTACTGCGAAGCTACATTTCTTGATGGGCGAGAAGATGGCGTCAACTGCGATCATGCCAATAATAAACTCCCGGTCATCAATCGCTTCACTTGGCACATAGCCCCGCCCCTTTTCGATCCGAATATCCATCTCTAAACTGGCCTTACCACTTAGGGTAGCCAAATGATATTCCGGGTTAACTAATTCTACCGAACTTGGCAAAATAATATCTTTGCCGGTAACTTCACCGGGTTGGGATTTTAAAGTTACTATCACGGGACCGTCTTCGTGCAAAATAAACCGCAATCCCTTCAGATTCATCATTACTTCTACTACGTCTTCCTTAACGCCTTCGATGGTAGTAAATTCATGATCTATCCCAGCAACCTTAAAAGCGGTGACAGCGGCACCTGGTAAAGTGGTCAGTAAGACTCGGCGCAGAGCGTTTCCCACAGTCGTGCCATACCCAGGGTAAAACGGTTCAATCACAAACAAGGCTCCGTTGCCTTCTTCTTTGGTCAGCTTAATCTCTGGTAAATTAATGGATTCCACAGGCCCTCCAATAAAATTATCTTGAATAAAATTCGATGATCAATTGTTCGATGAAAGGAGCTTCGATCTCTTCCCGGGTCGGCAGTTCTGTCACGCTGATTTCCAGTTTGTTAGGATCTACTTTTAGCCAGGAAACTGCACTGTTATTTGTCGCTATACTGGTAATGATATCGCGCAATTTTTGCTTACTTGCGCAAGTAATCACATCTCCGCTCTTTACTTGAATTGAGGGAATATTAACTGATTTGCCATTCAATTGAAATTGGCCATGGGCTATCAGCTGGCGAGCTTGCGGATGGGAAGTGGCAAAACCAGCCCGATAAATTACGTTATCGAAACGAATTTCCAATAAACGCAACAAGTTATCGCTAGCCGAACCAGTTGCCCGGATAGCCTCGGCATAATAGCGCCGCAATTGTTTTTCATTAATATGATAAAAGATTTTAGCCTTTTGCTTTTCTTGCAGCTGGAGGCCGTAACCGGTATGTTTCTTAAAAATGCGGGTAGCTCCGTGCATGCCCGGGGGTTGCTTGTGGTGATTCTTAACATATTTGGCCGCGGTTGACCGGTCAGCTGCCATGGCGAAGGTTTCGCCATATTTTCTTACTTTTCTCATTTTAGGTCCAGTGTATCTGCTCATAATTATGTTCTGTTATACTCTCCGGGCTTTCCGAGGCCGGGGGCCGTTATGGGGTAAGGGGGTGATGTCACGGATCTCGCCTAAATGCAATCCGGCAGCGTCTAGAGAGCGGATGGCAGCATCCCGACCGGAGCCGACTCCCTGTACCCAGACGCTAGCTTGGGTCATTCCCATATCTACCGCCTTAGTGGCAGCCGATTTGGCTGCTAAAGAAGCGGCATAGGGAGTGGATTTTTTTGAGCCCTTGAATCCTGATCGACCAGCACTGCTCCAGGCCACTACTTCGCCCTGATTATCAGTAATGGTGATCATCGTGTTATTAAATGTAGACTGAATGTAAACTTTGCCCTCCGTCAGAGTTCTTTTTTTGGCTTTGCGAACTTTTTTAGCTACCTTGGCTTGGGCTTGCTGTTGCATCTGCGCCTTAGCCCGAGCTTTTTTTTCGCGTTTTTCTTGTTTTTTCTTACCGGCCATTTTGAAAAATTAATGATGACTAATATCTAATGAACAATGCGGTTTAATATATGATCGTTTTTGCATTTTGCATTATTCATTTTTCATGTGATTAGGTCTTCTCGGAAGATTTCTTGCGGCCACTGCCCACCGTCACCCGTTTACCGCGCTTGGTCCGAGCATTGGTTTTAGTGGTCTGTCCCCGCACTGGCAGATTCTTCTTGTGCCGATCTCCCCGGTAACTCCCGATATCCTTTAACCTTTTAATATTCGTGGAAATTTCCCGACGTAAATCGCCTTCTACCACATAATTTTTTTCAATGATTTCCCTGATACGATTAGTTTCTTCCTCGGTCAGCGCATCCGTGCGTTTGTTCAGATCAACATTAGCCGCCACTAACACCTCGCGGCTGCGAGTCAAACCAATCCCATAAAGATAGCCTAAAGCTACTTCGATACGTTTATTGGCTGGTAATTGAATGCCGATGATTCTGATCATAATTATCCTTGAACTTGCTTATGCTTAGGATTAGAACAGATAACTCGCACTTTTCCGCAGCGGCGAATTACCCGACATTTTTGACATATTTTTTTTACAGACGATCTGACTTTCATGGCTATTTATGGCGATAGATAATGCGACCTCTCGCTAGATCGTAGGGACTCATTTCCACAGTCACACTATCTCCCGGTAAAATCTTAATATAATTCATTCTAATTTTGCCTGAGATATGGGCCAAAATTATGTGCCCACCTTCAATCTCCACCCGAAAGTTTGCATTGGGCAGAGCTTCTAATACCTTACCCTTAACCTCGATAACTTCTTTAGCTGACATACCGATACTTCGCTATTATACCTATAATATTAACTAAATCAAGGGGTAAAATCCAAAATCTCTTGGATGGGAGTGAGAATTTTGGCTCCCTCGGGTAGGACCACCACCGTTTCTTCAAAGTGGGCTACCGGCTGCTTATCTGTTGTGTAAACGCTCCATTGGTCTGGTAAGGTGATATAACCTTCTCCTCCTACCCCGGCAATCGGCTCAATGGCAATAGTACTGCCTGAGGGCAGAACAACTTTTTTGTCGTGGCCGACGAAATTAGGGATCACCGGATCCTCGTGGAGCTCTCGGCCTACCCCATGCCCGACAAATTGCCGCATGATGGTGAGATGGGCTTGCCGTAGAGTGTCCTCAATCGCCTGGGAAATCTCGCCTACCCGGACACCTGCCCGGACTTGGCCAACCCCGGCCCGTAAGGCCTGGTAAACCCCCTTAAGGAGGGGTCGGTACTGATGAATGTCTTCCCCTACGATCCAAGTAATCGCGGCATCCGTATTCCATCCCTGGTAGCAGAAACCGAAATCAATACTTATGAGATCACCTTCCTGTAATTGGTAATCAGTCGGGATGCAATGGACTATTCCCTCATTCACCGAAGCGCAAATCGCTGCCGGGTAACCCTGATAACCTAAAAAGGTGGGCTGCCCCCCTTGTTCTTTAGCAGCATCTCTGGCCATCTGATCTAAAGTTTTCAATGAAGTTCCGGGAATAATTTGTTGTTTAAGGTGTTTCAGAATCTGGACAAGCTTTTGGCCGCAAACAGCCATTATTTCTATTTCGGCAGCGGTTTTTACGTTTATACTCATAATTTATTGACCGCTTGCCAAATGTCCTGCGCTACCTCTGGAATAGTCTGATCTCCGTTTATCTTGATTAATTTTTTTTGTTGTTGATAATATTTCACTACTTCCCGTGAGCGCTCCTGAAAAACGCGAATACGCTCACTCACAGTTTTAGGATTAGTGTCATCGATCCGTCCTTCAATTTTGGCCCGGCTGATTAATCGCCGTTTAGCTGCGCTGGCCGATAAATCCACTAATACCATCACGGCTTCCCGATCAAATTTTTGTTGAGCTTTCTTGAGTAATCTAATTTGTAATACGCGGCGCGGATAGCCATCAAACACAATTCTTTGTTTCCGCGGAGTCTTGGCCACAAAATCGTGAACTAATTGGGAAGTGATTCTTTCCGGCACGAGTTGGCCTTTATCGACATACTTTTTCGCATCTTGCCAACCAGTTAATTTTTTAGCAATCGTGTTCCGGAGCAATCCTCCCATATTCATATGCTTGGCTTTGAGTTTCTTGACCAAAATTTCCGCCTGCGTGCTTTTGCCGCTACCAGGACCACCATAAAGAATGATGTCAGGCTGAATTTTAAAGCTCGTCATATTTTTTCATAATTAACTGCGCTCTCACCTGCCGCATAGTTTCCAAGGCCACGCTCACCACAATCAGCAGCGAGGTACCTCCGATAGTTAGACTAGGCATTTTGACAAAGACTTGCACTAAGCTAGGCAATACAGCGATTAACCCTAAGAAGATAGAGCCAGCCAAAGTGATGCGATTGCTGATATAGGTCAAAAAATCAATGGTTTGTTTACCCGGTCGGATTCCAGGGACAAAACCTCCTGATTTCTGGAGATTTTCGGCTACTTGCGTAGGCTTGAAAATCACCCAGGTATAAAAATAAGTGAAAAAGACTACTAACAGAAAATAAAGAATGCCATAGACCCACTGATTTTCGAATAATGTTTTAATAAACTCGGCACTATTCACTAGCCACAGGCTCCGGGCGTTAACAAACAGAGATGCGATCATACCGGGAAACACTAGGATTGAGAGAGCAAAAATGATAGGAATGACTCCCGCCTGGTTGACTTTGAGCGGAAGATTAGAAATTACTCCCGACGCAAATCGGTTTACGCGCGTCCGTCCGGCATAGGAAATGGGAATATTGCGCTGACCCTCTGTAATATAAACCACAAAATAAATCGTAGCTAAAGCTAAAATAATAAAGGCGAGGATACGAGAAAACTGTCCCATATCAAACACTACGGCTGTACCAGACAGGACCTGAGGCAGACGCGCTACAATCCCCAAGAAAATGATCAAGGAAATGCCGTTGCCGATACCGAATTCGCTAATGAGTTCTCCTAGCCACATCACTAGAATCGTACCAGCTGTGACTGTGACCAAGACGGCGATCATTTGATAAATACCGAGGTCGCCGATGACTGGTAATTCTCCTCGCTGTAGTAAAGTGATCATGCCGTAGGCCTGCAAAACAGCCAATGGCACGGTGAGATAGCGCGTATACTGGTTCAGTTTACGCCGACCATAGTCGCCTTCTTTCTGTAAAGCCTCGACTGCTGGAATTGCCATCGTCATTAACTGAATAATAATAGAGGCGTTAATGTAAGGCGCGACTCCCATTAAGGCGACGGAAAAGTTACTCAATGATCCCCCGGAGAAAATATCCATCATGCCCAAGAATTGATTCTGGGAGAATAGCTGCTGCAGTTTATCTAAATCAACTATCGGGATCGGAATATGAGTAATGATCCGAAAGATTACCAACAATCCGAGAGTCCAAAAAATTTTGATGCGAAGATCTTTGTGTTTAAAAATTTGGAGCCAAGTTTGCCACATATTTTTTTATTAAACCAGATTAACTTTACCGCCAGCTTGTTCAATTTTTTGCCTGGCTGCTGCAGAAATATTATGAGCTTCTACTGTAAAAGCTTCTTTAATCTCACCGTCTCCTAAAATTTTAACCGAATCAAATCCATTCAGATAACCTTTGTCGCGCAAAGTCTGTAAAGTCAGACTGTTGCCTGAGGCTAACCTAGGCAAATCTGATAAATTAATTACCAGCACCTGGGGACGGTTTGGCCGCCGAAAACCTTTCTTTTTAGGGATAATCTGAGCTAAGGGTTTTTGGCCTCCTTCAAAATGAGCCGGGACATTGCCTCCGGTACGGGCTTTTTGTCCTTTCGTACCCCGACCGGCAGTTTTCCCTTTGCCTGAACCCATGCCTCGGCCTTTTCGTTTGGTGCCGTGATTCTTGGGCTTAACTTGAGTTAATTCATGTAAACGCATAGGATTATTTCTTAGCAGGTTTAACTTTCATTACGGAGGAGGTAATTTTCCGCATATCCCGTAATTCCTGAGGATCGATTAATAAATTCAATGCCTTAATAGTGGCCATGGTATTGCTCAACTTATTTTTGCATCCCATGATCTTACCCACCACGTCTTTGATGCCAGTAAGCTCCAGAACTACCCGCATCGAACTACCAGCGACAATGCCGGTACCAGCCGGGGCCGGCTTTAAAAGAACTGAGGCACTTTTATAATGGGTGCGGACAGGATAAGGAATAGTAGAACCGTGCATGAAAACAAGTGTGATATTTTTTTTAGCTGCGGTTACTGCTTTAGCAATAGCTCCACTGACATCGGCTGCTTTACCTAAACCATAGCCGATCTTGCCCTTTTCATTACCAATCACCACCAGGGCCCGAAACCGCACTCTTTTACCTCCTTTAACTACCCGAGCCACGCGATTAATCTCTAAAACTCGCTCGATGAACTCAGGTTTCTCGTTGGATTGTCCGATATTTTTTCTCATAGTTTTAGAATTTTAATCCTTCGGCGCGAGCAGCTTCCGCTACCGCTTTTACTTGTCCGTGATAAGGATAACCTCCCCGATCAAAGACAACTTCTTTAATACCTAAAGCAATGGCTTGGACGGCGACTGCCTGACCTAATTTTGTAGCTGCCGCGATGCTTCCTCGAATCTTGAGAGACAGGGAGGACAGACTAGCTAAAGTCTTACCTTTAGTGTCATCTATCAACTGAACATGCAGATGTTTTAAACTTTTATGCACTGCTAAGCGAGGCCTGTCGGCAGTACCTTTAATCTTGGCCCGGATGCGATGGCGCCGGTTCGTCTGGCTAGTTTTGGTAATTGAAGTTTTCATAATTATTTGGTACCGGTGGTTTTAGCAGTTTTGCCTTGCTTCCGGCGCACAATTTCTTCCCGATATTTAATACCTTTGCCTTTGTAAGGTTCCGGCTTCTTCACGGCTCGCAAGCGAGCCGCCATTTCGCCGACCGACTCTTTGTCGATGCCATTAAGCGTAATCTCATTTTTAACAACTTTGATGCTAACTCCCGGAATAATAACTAACTTAACTGGATGAGATAGGCCCACGTGCAACCACACCTCCGGCTCATGCACTTCTACCCGGAAACCTACCCCAGAGATGTCTAAGATGCGCTCAAACCCAGCCGAAACTCCCATCACCATATTGGCTAAACGAGCTCGAGCCAGCCCATGGGCTGGCCGCGTCATCCGATCCTCAGGATGGGCATTGACCACCAAAACAGTGCCATCAGCTTGCTGTACAGTCACTCCCAGGGGCAATTGCCAATCTAATGTCCCTAAGGGGCCAGCCACCGTCACATGGTTGTCCGCCACTGTCAAAGTAGTGTTAGCCGGCAGTTTAATAGGTAATTTACCAATCTTTGACATAACTACCAGATTTTAAATAATACTTCTCCCCCTTGACCAAGGGCCTTAGCTTCTGTGTTAGTTTTTAAGCCTTGGGAAGTTGATATAACCAAAGTTTCTGATCTAGAGGTCCGGTTTTTAGCTAACTGGGTCTTGCCTTGATAAATCCGTTGGCCGGATTTACTAATCAATCGCAACCCTCTGATCACTGGCCGGTTCCGGTAATATTTTAAAGTGATCAGTAAATGAGCGGCTTCCTCTTCTGGTTTAACTAACTCCACTCGCTCAATCCAGCCAGTTTCGACTAGCAGTTTCGCAATCGCTTCCTTCAGCCGGGAAGCTGGAATTTTTACGGTAGCAAACCCGCGCGCAGAAGCGTTACGAATTCGAGTTAACATGTCGGCAATAGGATGAGTATTCATAGTGAATAATTTAATTACCAGGAAGCTTTTTTAATACCAGGCAGATTCCCAGCGCTAGCAAGTTCTCTAAAACAAATTCTGCAAATCTGAAAAGCCCGCAAAAACCCGTGCCGGCGACCACAAATTTTGCACCGATTAATCTTCCGGCTGGAAAACTTCGGTTTTGCGTTCGCTTTTCTAATAAGTGTACGTCTAGCCATAATTTATTTATTTTTGAAAAGGGAAATTCAATTTGGATAACAATTGTTTTGCCAATTCATCTGTTTTGGCAGTGGTATGTAATGTTACGCTCAACCCGAACGTCTTTTCTATATTATCCAGGGTAATTTCCGGGAAAACAATATGCTCTTTCATGCCTAAAGTATAATTGCCTCGCCCATCAAAGGCAGTGGAAGAAATTCCTTGAAAATCTCTTACCCGCGGCAAGGCCACATTCACTAACTTATCCAAGAAATCATACATGCGTTGGCCGCGCAAAGTAGTTACCACACCAATCGGTGCTTTCTCGCGCAGTTTAAATCCCGCGATTGATTTCTTAGCCTTAGTGATGATCGGCTTCTGGCCAGTGATCTGAACTATATCTTCCTTGATCTTTTCAATATAATTAGGGTCGGCCACAGCCTTGCCAGCTCCGATATTAATTACTACTTTAACCAATTTGGGAGCCGCCTCAATAGAAGCGAGTTTAAGCTCGTTTTTTAAAGTCTGGCGGGCGGTTTGATGTAGTTCTTTAAAAGTCATTTTAAACTGTGCTTTTACAAATTTTACAAATCCGTTCTCGATTGCCGGCAGAGGTCAATTGCGAACCTAGCCGCGTCGGCTTATTGCAGTGGCTGCACAAAAACATTATCTTAGCCGTCGGTAGAGGTTTAACAATTTCAGTAATTCCGCCTGATACTTTTTGTCCTCGCGGCTTCATGTGTTTTTTAGCCACATTAATTCCACTGATTTTTACTGTCTGCGCAACTACGTTAACAGACGCCACTTTGCCAGTTTTACCTCGCTCGCGTCCTTTAATAACTAATACTGTATCACCTTTCTTAATCTTCATTACAATACCTCTGGGGCTAAAGAAACTATTTTCATATATCCACTATCTCGCAATTCCCTCGCCACCGGACCAAAGATCCGGGTTCCTCGGGGAGTTTTATCTTTATTAACTAATACAGCTGCATTTTCATCAAAGCTAATGTACGAGCCGTCTTTGCGGACCAATTTCTGTCTCTGACGGACAATTACGGCCCGCACGACTTCTTTTTTCTTGGCTAAACCGTGGGGACTGGCTTCTTTGACTGCCGCAATTACCACATCGCCCACGCGGGCATAGCGCCGGCGCGTACCGCCCAACACCTTGAAACAGCGGATCCATTTGGCTCCTGTATTATCAGCTACTTTTAGATTAGTTCCTTCTTGAATCATAGAATTAAGATTGATTTAATGCGGCGTCAATTTCTTGTAGATCTTCTGCTACTGTCTTTTGATCGCCGGTTGCCTTTATTTCTAAAACTATCCAACGTTTCAGTTTGCTTAGGGGTCGCGTTTCTTCTATCACCACCCAGTCGCCTTTTTTAGCGCGATCTGCTGGATTATGTGCCAGAAAACGACGCGTCTTTCTGATCTTCTTATGATACAACGGGTGGTTCACAAATGAGTCGACGGATACCACGACTGTGGCTGCCATCTGTGCGCTAACTACCCGACCAATTTTCCGTTGTTTACTATTCATTACTCAAAGTTTTAATAATGTCTTTTTCTCTAATAATAGTGAAGATTCTGGCAAGATACTGCCGCGCCTCGCGCAAACGAGACCAGTTTTTTATGCGATGCATGGCAATTTCCGATTTAAGCTGAGCTACTAAAGCAATAGTTTTATCCACCTCTTTAGCGAGATCGGCCGCAGATAATTTTCGGAGTTGTTCTAATTTCATAGTTTTAATGATGACGAGCTACAAAGGTGGTTTTAACGGGCAGCTTGTACCCAGCCAGTTGCATGGCTTCTTTGGCGGCCGTTTCGGATACTCCCGAGATTTCATAAATAACTGTACCGGGTTTGACCGTGGCCACATAGTGACTGACAGACCCTTTACCGCTGCCCATCCGGACTTCGTTGGGCTTAGCGGTGACGGCCTGATGTGGGAAAATTCGGATCCAGATCTTGCCTTCCCGGCGAATAAACCGCACCATTGCTCGGCGGCCGGCTTCGATCTGCCGCGCTGTCACCCAGCCCAGGCCTAAAGATTTCAAGCCAAAATCGCCAAAAGCCACTGTGGTTCCGCGAGTAGCTTTTCCTTTCATGCTACCGCGTTGTTGTTTTCTATATTTAACTTTTTTGGGAATTAACATAATTATTTATGCTGATTAGGTTTTTCCGGTTCCACATCTTTGACGCCTTCTTTGAAAACCCAGACTTTAACACCTAACGTTCCATAGGTAGTGTGCGCTTCTCGCTGCGCATAATCGATAAAATGCCGAAAGGTATGGAGAGGAACTTTTCCTTGTACAAACATTTCTGACCGAGAAATTTCCGCTCCATTCAAGCGCCCGGCGATAATAATTTTAATACCGTCGATCTTAGTTTTTTGCGCTGCCATCAGGGAGCCTTTAATCGCTCGCCGGAAAGGCAATCGCCGTTCAATTTGGTCAACGATTTGATTGGCAATGATCGCGGCATTTGATTCCGGATCCTTAACTTCAATGATATTTATTTTTACATCTCGGCCAATTTCCGCCTTTATCTTTTTGCGCAAATCTTCAATACTAGCTCCGGCATGCCCAATAATCATTCCGGGCTTGGCCGCAAAAATATTGATTACCCCTTCGTTACCAAACCGTTCAATCTCAATTTTAGCTAACGAAGCTTTTTTGAGTTGTTTATTGATTAATTTGCGCAGTTTTTGATCTTCTAATAAGTAAGTCGAATAGTTTTTTACGTCAAACCAACGTGAGCGCCACCGCACCGTGTAACCAAGCCGATTACTGATTGGGTTAATTTTATTTCCCATAATAATTATTTATTAGTTGTGCGCGTGAATAATCGTTTGCCCCCTAATTTGCCCCGCAGTTTAGCTGGCTTATCAGTCGGCAGGACCGGCCCTCCGGCTGAAGAAGTAGGAGCGCTTATTTTACTAGCAGCTCCCTTGTTGGTAGTTTTTAATCCTCCTGCAACCGGACTAATCTTTTTAGCGGTTTTTTCGGAAGGAGTCGGCAAGATTTCTTCTAATTTAACTGTCAGATGGGCCATTCTCTTCAACTTGATATCGGCCGATCCATGCGAACGCAACCAATATCGTTTGTAGCGCGGGCCTTCTTCTACTACTAAAGACTTGATCCGCAAATTCTCTGGCTTAGCGTTATAATTGTTACTAGCGTTAGCTATAGCTGAAGCAATCAATTTGTAAATCATTTTTCCACCCTTGGTCTGCGCATAGCGCAAACTGTTCAGAGCAGCCTGAGCCGGTTTGCGCCGTAAACTCCCCAGCAAAGGTTGGACTTTTTTGGGACTAATCCGGGCAAATTTTAACTTAGCAACAATTTCCATAATAATTATTTCTTGGTCGGCTTAGCGGCGGGAGCAGTGGGGGCTGCCGGTGTCGGTTCACTAGATTTTTTAGCTTGTTCTTTAGCCATCTTACCGCCATGGCCTCTAAATTTTCTGGTCAAAGAGAACTCGCCCAACCGGTGCCCTACCATGTTTTCTGTAACAAAAACAGGCAGATGAGTTTTACCATTATGAACTTCGAAGTTCAATCCCACCATTTCAGGAGTAATTGTAGAAGACCTGGCCCACGTTTTAATAGCCGTCTTAGCGCCGGTCGCCTTTAGTTGATCAATCTTTTTTTGCAAGTTGGGGTCAACCCACCAACCTTTTTTTAGCGATCTAGACATTAACGTTTCCTCTTCTTATTCTTAGTTCTTGGTTTAATAATGTGTTTATTGCTCTTAGTTTTGCTTCTAGTTTTATAACCCTTGGTCGGTTTGCCGGTGGGGCTTTTGGGATGTTTGAGACCGATGGGTGAATTACCTTCGCCGCCGCCATGAGGGTGATCGACAGGGTTCATGGCTTTACCACGCACCTTCGGTCGTCGCCCCAGATGGCGCATCCGACCAGCTTTGCCAATCCGGATATTACTATGATCGGGATTAGAAACTGTGCCAATACTCGCGAAACAGTTTTCGGAAATTAATCTAATTTCTCCAGAAGGTAATTTAATCTGAGCAAACCCTTTATCAAACCCTAGTACCATAGCACTGCTTCCGCCCGAACGCACGATCTGGCCTCCCCGACCGGGCTGTAATTCAATATTATGGACAGCGATACCGGTAGGAATATTACGGAGAATTAATCGATTGCCAGGTTTAATCTTAGTGTTTACATTGCTAACAATTTTATCGCCTACCTTGAGGCCTTCGGGAGCAATAATATAAGTTTTAGTCCCATCAAGAAAATTAATTAAAGCAATGTAAGCCGATCGGTTGGGATCATATTCAATTGTCTGCACAGTGGCGGGAATACCAAATTTAATCTGCTTCATATCAATTGTTCGCCACAGCTGTTTAGCTCCCCCGCCCCGATGTCTAACCGTAATTACTCCCCGCGCATTCCGTCCACTCGAACGCTTCATTCCTTTAGTTAATAACTTTAAGGGAGTTTGTTGCGTAGTAATATGCGAGCGATCAATCACGCTCATATTGCTCCTGCGACCGGCATTGTTAGATTTAAGAATTCTGATTGACATCTTTTTTCTCTTCGAATAATTTAATGGTTTGACCAGGCATCAGCGTCACAACCGCCTTTTTCCAATTGGCTCTTTTGACCTTCTGCCGACCAGCATTTTTAGGTTTACCGATCACATTTAAAACATTGACTGACTTAACTTTAACCTTAAATAAATTTTCTACTGCTTGTTTAATGACTGGGATATTAGCTCGGGCATCAACTTTAAACGTATAGACATTACCAGCGCCCAAACGGACACTCTTCTCGGAAATAATTGGCTGATAAATTACTAGATTATTCATTAACTTAAACGGCTTATCAGGGCCGGTCGCGCCTCCCCTAATATAATAATTCGGCGGTGAGTGGCTACATCTAACAAATTAACCTGTTGAGCAGACCGTACTTTAACATACCCTAGATTACGGCTGGCTCGTTGCAGAGCTGGATCAGCTGCGGCTATAATAATCAGATTGCTTTGAGGATCTAAGCTACCTTGTAAAAATTGTAACACGGTCTTAGTCCGTTGGCCTCCCTCATACGGCTGATCAATCCAGAAAACTTCTCCCGCCATAGCTTTTCCAGCCAGGGCAGTTGAAAGAGCGGGGCGTAACGATTTTTGATTGAGCTTGTGCTGAAAATTCCGAAGAGAACTGGGGCCAAAGACCCGACCACCGCCGCGCCAAAGCGGAGTCCGCTTGGTGCCGACGCGAGCCCGACCGGTTCCCTTTTGCCGCCAAGGTTTTTTAGTACTACCTGCCACTTCTCCTCGAGTTTTAGTATTAGCAGTGGCATGATGTTGATTATGCTGTAAATCAACTATCATTTGACCTAAAACAGGCAAATCAATTTTGGTGCCAGTAAATTCAGCTGCCTCTAACTTGACCACTGTGGCAACAGAAGTGGCTGCGCTTACCTGTTTAGATGAACTGGAAGTCTGTTTAGGCATGTTTTTTAACTAATACTAAACTGCGATTGCCTCCTGGCACAGCTCCGCGCACGGCGATACGCTGTTCTATTGCATCAACTAAAACTACTTTTAAATTCTTAGTGGTAATTTGTTTGGCCCCCATATGGCCTGACATGCGACGACCAGGCAACACTCGTGCAATTCCCATCGCTCCGATTGAACCAGGTTGACGATGATGATCATGGCCGTGCCCCCCCGGACCGCTCTTAAAGTTATGGCGCTTGATCGTTCCGGCAAATCCCTTGCCCTTAGACACTGCTGTTACCATCACTTGATCGCCCACAGCAAATTGCGTCGCATCTAGCTTATCTCCGCGGGTGTACTGACTGGGATCCTCTACTCGGATTTCTCGCAAGGTTTTAGCATCAAGATTTTTAAGATGGCCTTGGCGAGACCGGGTAGATTTTTTTGCCACGCCGACACCTAATTGAATGGCGCTATAGCCTTCTTTGGCGGGAGTTTTTACCTGTACGACTACGTTTGGCTGGACCGTTAACCAGGTCGCTCCAACAATATCGCCATTCTCCAAAACCAACTGAGACATACCTGATTTTTTAGCAATTATACCAATCATTTTTTTACACTAATAAGGTTTCGGCTGCGGGATTCATCCCCGGCAGCAGAATTGATCAGAAACTTAATTGTCAGACATTACATTTTAACTTCGATGCTGACTCCGGCGGGCAGATTGAGATTAGTCAAGGCATCGATAGTTTTAGGCCTGGGATCAGTAATTTCAATTAATCTTTTATGGATTCTCATCTCAAACTGTTCCCGGGAATCCTTATCCACAAAAGTCGAGCGCTGCACTGTATAAATCTTTTTTTCTGTTGGCAAAGGGATCGGGCCAATCACATTCGCTCCCGTGCGTTCAGCTGTTTCCACGATCAATCTGGCCGATTGATCAATAATACGATGATCGTACGCCTTAAGCCGAATGCGGATGCGCTGCTTATTGACAGTTTCTTTGCTGTCCTGCTTTTTACTCTCGGTCCCTTTAGTCATGTAAAATTTCAATTAATAAGTCGGGATGAGCCCAGCTTTACCTAGCCGGGCTGCTTGTAGTTGTTATTTAATAACTTTAGTTACGACACCGGCGCCGACAGTCTTGCCGCCTTCGCGGATAGCAAACCGGAGACCTTGTTCCATAGCAACCGGCACAATCAACTTAACAATCATCTTTTCAATCGTATCTCCCGGCATAATCATTTCTTGACCAGCAGGCAATTCCAATTCTCCAGTTACATCTGTAGTTCTGACATAGAATTGCGGCTTATAACCTTTAGTGAACGGAGTATGCCGACCGCCTTCTTCCTTGCTGAGAATGTAAACTTCGGCTTCAAAATCAGTATGAGGAGTGATCGACCCGGGCTTGGCCAAAACCTGCCCTCTTTCAATTTCATTGCGTTCAATTCCCCGGAGTAAAACTCCAATATTGTCGCCGGCTTGACCCTGATCTAACAATTTGCGGAACATTTCTACTCCTGTGACCACCACTTTCCGTGTTGGTTTCAAGCCCACGATTTCAATTTCTTCGTTTATTTTTACGATGCCTTGTTCGACTCTGCCGGTAGCGACGGTGCCGCGTCCTTTGATCGAGAAGACATCTTCAACAGGCATCAAAAACGGTTTATCCAACATCCGAACTGGATCTGGAATATAAGTATCCATCGCATTTAGGAGTTCTAGGATAGGCTTGATCGCCGCTTCGTCATCGGGATGCTCCATAGCCTTAAGGGCGGAGCCCCGGATCACCGGAACTTCTTTGCCAGGAAATTCATATTTAGTTAAAAGATCGCGCACTTCTTCTTCGACCAAATCGATCAATTCTGGATCATCTACCATATCAACTTTATTAATGAAAACGATCATCCGGGGCACACCTACCTGATGAGCTAACAGAATATGCTCTCTAGTCTGTGGCATGGGACCATCGGTCGCAGCTACAACTAAAATAGCGGCATCCATCTGGGCAGCGCCTGTGATCATGTTCTTAATGTAATCAGCATGACCAGGACAGTCTACATGGGCATAGTGCCGTTTTTCTGTTTCGTACTCCTGGTGAGAAGTGGCAATAGTAATACCCCGCTCTCTTTCCTCAGGAGCGTTATCAATATCTTCAAATTTTTTCGCTGCAGCTAACCCTTTTTTAGCTAAAACTTGGGTAATAGCTGAAGTTAAAGTAGTCTTCCCGTGATCAACATGACCAATCGTTCCGACATTCACGTGAACCTTGTTGCGCTGGAATGCTTCTGCCATATAAACTCCTATGAATTAGTTCAATTTAATATACTTGTAGAAAATACTATTTTAAAAATGGAGGTAAAACAGGCTTTTTTAAAAATACACTAAATAGATTTTTAAAAATGGAGGTAAAACAGGCTTTTTTAAAAATACACTAAATATCAGATAAAGACAAGGGGGAGGGAACTGATATTTGACAAATTAAAATATTTTTGTTCTAAACTTGTTTTTTGCCGACAATCTCTTGCTGGACGTTAGCCGGTACTTGGGCATACTTGTTGAACTCCATCGTATAGGCTGCCCGCCCCTGAGACATTGATCGCAGATCTGTAGCATAACCAAACATCATCGCCAAAGGCACTAAAGCGGTAACGGTGCGGGCCATCCCCCGTTGTCCCATTCCTTCAATAACCGCCCGGCGGCTGTTTAGATCTCCAGTAACATCGCCCATAAAGTCTTCCGGAGTTACTACCTCTACCTTCATAATTGGCTCTAGAATCACCGGATCACCTTTGCGCACTCCTTCTTGCAACGCCATAGAACCAGCGATTTTGAATGCCATTTCGGAAGAATCAACCTCATGATATGACCCATCATAAAGAATAGCCTTAATGCCTACTATCGGGTAACCGGCCAAAACTCCCCGGCTCAGCGCTTCTTTGACACCCTTTTCCACGGCTGGAATGTACTCCTTGGGAATATGTCCGCTGACAATACTGTTCACAAATTCAAATCCACCGGCTTCTCCTAATGGTTCAAATCTCATCAAGACATGGCCGTATTGCCCGCGGCCACCAGTTTGCCGAATATATTTAGTTTCTATATCCGAATTCTTGCGCATAGTTTCGTGATAAGCCACTTGGGGCTTACCCACATTAGCTTCCACTTTAAACTCTCGGCGCATCCGATCAACAATAATATCTAAATGCAACTCTCCCATTCCAGAAATTTCGGTTTGGGCAGTTTCTTCGTTGGTTTTGACCCGGAAGGTTGGATCTTCTTCGGCCAATTTACCCAAAGCAATGGCCATCTTTTCTTGATCGGCTTTGCTTTTCGGTTCAATTGCGATAGAAATAACCGGCTCGGGGAAGGTAATAGATTCTAGAATGATTGGATGGGCTGGCACGCACAGGGTATTGCCGGTAGTAATTCTTTTGATTCCGACCACAGCGGCGATTTCCCCAGAATAGACTTCATCCACTTCTTCGCGATGGTTGCTATGCATCCGGACAATCCGGCCAATTCTTTCCTGTTCACCCGAAGCAGCATTTAATACATAGGAGCCAGATTTTAAACTGCCGGAATAAACCCGGATATAAACTAATTTACCAATAAAGGGATCGGTAGCGATTTTAAAAGCGAGAGCGGAAAATGGTTCGGCATCACTAGCTTGCCGTACAATTTCTTCTCCAGTTTTAGGGTCGGTTCCGGAAACCGGCGGCACATCCAAAGGATTCGGCAGATAATCGACAACCGCATCCAGCATTGGCTGCACACCTTTATTTTTCAAAGCTGATCCGCACAATACGGGGTAAAGTTGGTTACTAATTACGGCGGCCCGCAAGGCTTGTTTTAATTCATCGATAGTAAGTATCTGGTCGGCTAAAAACTTTTCTAATAGCTTATCTTCGGTTTCCGCAATAGCTTCAATCAGTTTCCGCCGATATTTAGCCACTTCGTCTTTTAGTTCTGCCGGCACTTCCGTTTCTAAAATTTCCTTACCCAGATCATCCTGATAAATGTAAGCTCGCTCCGTAAATAAATCAATCAAGCCCTTATAGGTATCGTGGGCGCCGATCGGCAATTGGATTGCGACAGCTTTAGTACTTAATCTGTCCCAAATTGATTTGAGACTGCTATAAAAATCCGCTCCCATGCGGTCCATCTTATTAATAAAACAGACGCGGGGAACATTATATTTATCAGCTTGCCGCCAGACTGTTTCACTTTGCGGCTCGACACCAGATACTCCATCAAACACCACGACCCCCCCGTCTAACACCCGTAAAGATCGTTCTACCTCCACAGTAAAATCTACGTGACCCGGGGTATCGATAATATTAATCCGCGTATCTTTCCAAAAACACGTGGTGGCCGCTGAAGTAATGGTAATTCCCCGCTCCTGCTCCTGTTCCATCCAGTCCATGACGGCTTCACCTTCATGCACTTCCCCAATTTTGTAAGTTTTTCCAGTATAAAACAGGATGCGTTCGCTTACAGTAGTTTTGCCCGCATCAATGTGGGCAATAATTCCAATATTTCTAGTTTTTTCTAAACTATATTCGCGTGCCATAAATATGTAGGCTAAAACCTGGCAAAATGCGCAAAGGCTCGATTAGCTTCCGCCATTTTATGAGTATCTTCTTTCTTTTTCACAGCCCCCCCAGTATTGTTAAATGCGTCCATGAGTTCGGTGGCGAGCCGCTTTGCCATCGGCATCCCCTTGCGGGCCCGAGCAGAATCAATTAGCCAATGTAAGCCTAAAATAATTTTACGGTCACCCGATACTTCGGTGGGAATTTGATAGTTTGCTCCCCCTACCCGCCGGCTCTTTAGTTGGACCATCGGCATGACATTATTCATAGCTCCCTGAAAAACTTCGACCGGGCCTTGCTTTAATTTTTGACTGGCAGTTTCTAGAGCAGTGTAAACGATTTCTTCCGCAATAGTTTTTTTGCCATTTTGCATAATCTTGTTAATCAACTTCTGCACCAAAACATTCCCGAATTTCCGATCGGGACCAATAACTCTTTTTGCAGTTTTGCCTTTTCTTGCCATAGATTAATTAATTATTTGCGGCCAGTTATGCCTTCGGTCTTTTTGGCGCCGTATTTGCTGCGACCTTGTTTGCGATTAGCCACTCCCGAGGCATCTAAGGTTCCTCTGACAATATGGTAACGAACTCCCGGTAAATCTTTTACCCGACCGCCTCGCAAAGTGACAATAGAGTGTTCTTGTAGATTATGGCCAATGCCAGGAATGTAAGCAGTTACTTCCATCCGATTAGTGAGCCGCACCCGGGCAATTTTGCGCAAAGCCGAGTTAGGTTTTTTGGGAGTAGTTGTGGTTACTTTTACGCACACCCCGCGTTTTTGCGGACAACCTTTTTCTAATTTGACCGGTCGATTTTTGAGCGTATTAAAACCACTCTGCAAAGCAGGGGATTTTGACTTTTTAACCACCGGTTTCCGGGGTTTCCTGATTAGCTGGTTGATCGTGGGCATAACTACTAAAAGATAATAATGAATTAAAGATAAGGTACCAGATTATTTAAACTCGAAAGAGGGGGATCTGTCAATTTTATACTTTCACTGCAATTTTTTTGGATCGGCGATTTTCAAAGCCGGTCCCCGCTGGAATCAAACGACCGATAATGACATTTTCCTTCAGTCCTCTGAGGTGATCCACCCGACCCTGGATAGCTGCTTCCACCAGTACCCGGGTAGTTTCTTGGAAAGAGGCAGCAGAAAGGAAGCCTTGCGTATTCAGAGCTGCTTTAGAAATACCCAACAATAAATGTTCGTATTGAGGGACGCGCTTACCGGCTGCCTGAAGCCGAGCTATCTCCCTCTCAACAATCAGTCGAGACATGACTTCACCAGCAATAAACTCGCTATCGCCCTCATCATCAATCCGGGCTAAACCAAACATGCGTTGGACAATTACTTCGACGTGCTTGTCGTTAATATTCTGACCCTGCCAGGCATAAATCTTTTGGATTTCACTGAGAATATATTGTTTAACTGCGTCTTCACCCTTTAGTCTCATTAAAGTCTTAAGATTATAATGTCCTTCCGTTAGACGATCGCCCTGCTCTACTGTTTGTCCATCAATCACTTTCAAGAACATTGCAGTTGTGATGGGATATTCTAATAAATCTTTAGCTTGATAAATAATATAGCCCTTTTTGCTGCCCAGTTTAACTGTTCCAGCAACTAATGAATGAATGTCTTCTCCGTTAGCATCAGTAGCTATAATGTCGCCTTTTTTAATCTTATCGCCGTCATTCACTTTCAGTACGACATGTTTACCGGCAGGTAAATCCATATGTTTATCTACTGTAGATAGTAACTGCAAGAATTGTTTATTATTAATTTCAGCAATTTTAATACTGCCGGCCCGTTCTGCTAGCATAGCTTCTGTTTTAGGTGCCCTGGCTTCGAATAATTCTTCGACGCGCGGCAAACCTTGAGTGATATCTAAAGCGCTGGCTACTCCTCCCGTATGGAAAGTCCGCATAGTGAGCTGCGTGCCCGGTTCGCCAATGCTTTGGGCTGCAATAATACCGACGGCCTCCCCCAGCTTCACTCGTTCTCCTCGAGCCAGATCTTCGCCGTAACATTTCTGGCAAACTCCTTGTTCCGCTTGGCAATGCAACAGAGAGCGAACAGTTACTTCTGTTACTCCCCGCTCTGCGATCAATTTAGCCATGTTTTTGTCTATATAGGTATCTGCTGGCACCACTACTGCTCCGGCTGGATCTTTAATATCAGTCAGGGTAAAGCGACCGGTCACGATAGATGCCACTTTATCATTAACTGATTCGGCATAAGCTTGAGTAATGATTCGCCCGGTAGTAGCTCCACAATCTTCTTGGGAAATAGTAATATCTTGGGCTACATCCACCAACCGGCGAGTTAAGTAACCTGCATCCGAAGTTCTTAAAGCTGTGTCGGCTCCTCCTTTTCTGGCACCATGAGTGGAAATAAAGTATTCCAGCGGAGTTAATCCTTCTTTGTAATTAGATTTTACTGGCAGCTCAATTACACTACCGGCCGGGTTGACCACCACCCCTTTCATTCCTGCCATCTGGTTGATCTGTTCGGCTGTGCCGCGGGCTCCCGGTACCATCATTAAATTAATGGAAGCGAAGGGATTGCTTTTATCTTGCACTAGGGTTTCAATTTGGGATTTAGCTTCTCCCCAAACTTCAATTGATAAGCGCTTTCTTTCGTCAGCGGTGATCAATCCTTCTTTGTATTGTTGACGGATCTTTTCCACTTTTTCTTCAGCCACCTTCATAATATCTATTTTTTGGGGTGGAATTAACAGATCAGCTGCGCTAAAAGTTGTTCCCGAAATAGTCGCAAAGCGAAAACCAAAATTTTTCAAATTATCGGCGAAACGAGCCGTAACTTCATTGCCATAGACGGCATACACTGCTCCCATAATCTTCTTGAGGCTCTTTTTGGTCATCGGTTCATTGACGAACGCAACGCCTTCAGGAACAATTTGATTGAATAAAACACGACCCAAAGTAGTTTCTTTCCACTCCCCTGGCTGCATCCGAACTTTCACCATATCGTGATAACCAATCAGATTGTTGTGATAAGCCAGCAGCAGATCGTCCGCATCCCGGAAAGCAGTTAATTTATCCTCTGGTTGATGCGGTTTAGCTAAAGTAGCGTAATAACAACCCAAGACTACGTCCTTATCCGGCACGATGACAGGTTCACCGGTAGCCGGTTTTAGTAGATTGTGAGTTGATAACATGATTTGTTTAGCTTCGTCTTGGGCGGCTCGGCTTAAGGGTAAATGAACTGCCATCTGATCGCCATCAAAATCAGCGTTAAAAGCTAAACAAGTTAATGGATGCAGATGGATAGCATTACCTTCCACTAGCACTGGTTTAAAAGCTTGAATACCTAACCGATGGAGGGTGGGTGCCCGATTTAAAAGCACATAATAATGGCCAATTACTTCATCGAGAGCATCCCAAACTTCCGGTACCTGCTTCTCTACCATTTTGCTAGCAGTTTTTACATTATGCACAATTTCTTTGCGCATCAGGTTTGCGATCACAAACGGCTTAAAGATCTCTAAAGCAATTGTTTTAGGTAAACCACACTGATTCAGATCAAGAGTGGGACCGACCACAATAACACTGCGTGCAGAATAGTCCACGCGTTTACCCAGAAGATTTTGCCGGAACCGACCTTGTTTGCCGCGTAAGAGATCGGATAGCGATTTCAGTCGACGCTTACTGACTGTGGAAGTGGATGTTTCCCGAGCAGTTAAATCCAGCAGGGCATCCACGGCTTCTTGCAGCATTCTTTTTTCGTTTCTGGTAATCACTTCGGGAGCTCCCAAATCCATTAACTTCTTGAGACGATTATTCCGATTAATCACCCGGCGATAAAGATCATTTAAATCAGAAGTAGCGAACCGGCCGCCGTCTAATTGCACCATTGGCCGCAGATCCGGTGGAATCACGGGTAAATTCTTGATCAACATCCATACCGGGGAAATCCCCGCTTGCTGAAAGTCTTTTAATAAACGTAAGCGCTTTTGTAACCGTTTGCGTTTTTGCCCTAAGGCATCGACTAATTCTTGTTTCAATCCTTCTAGTTCGGCTGTTAGATCAATTTTTCCGATTAGGTTATGGACTGCTTCTGCACCGATACCGGCCTTGAATACGGAACCGTATTTCAACATGAGATCACGATATTCCAGCTCAGAAATAATCATCTTTGTTTTCAAACTATTGATCTCATTCGCGGCCGCATTGTAGGCATTCTTTAATTTATCAAGCTTGTCGGCCAGTTCTTTACTGAACCGTTCTCGTTCAGATAAATTAGCCGCCTCTTCCATTTTCTTCTTATAATCATTTTTAAAAGCTTTCGAATGTTGGGCATATTCCCCTGATAATTGATTCAGGGCTTGCTGACGTAAATCTTCTTTTACTTCCGTAATAATATAGGCAGCAAAATAAATAACTTGTTCCAATTTGCGCGCCGGCACATCCAAAGCCAAGCCTAACTTGGATGGCGCACCGCGAAGATACCAAATATGCGACACCGGCACTGCTAAAGTGATATGTCCCATCCGCTCCCGCCGTACGAGTGCCCGCGTCACTTCTACGCCGCATTTATCGCAAATAACCCCTTTGTAGCGAATTTTTTTGTACTTGCCGCAATAACATTCCCAATCTTTAGTCGGACCAAAGATCCGTTCATCAAACAAACCATCCTTTTCTGGTTTCAACGTCCGGTAATTGATCGTTTCCGGCTTAGTCACTTCTCCAAATGACCAATCGAGAATCCGCTCTGGTGATGCCAAAGAAATGCGCATGCTTTCGAATAAATCAGCAATGCTGCGCTTATCAAGAATTTTATCAACAATCTCGGTTGGCATAATTATTTTTTCTTAAATCTTTTAACAACTGGGGCTTCATTCAAAACTTTGCCATCAGCATCTAATAAATCAATATTTAAACAGAGGCCTTGCAATTCCCGAGCGATCACATTGAAAGCTTCCGGAGTTTGCGGCCGTTGAATTTCTTCGCCCTTAATAATTGATTTGTAAGTACTGGAACGGCCTAACACATCGTCTGATTTAATTGTCAGCATTTCTTGTAAAATATGCGCTGCTCCATAACCTTCCAGCGCCCAGACTTCCATTTCTCCGACGCGCTGACCTCCGAGCTGGGCCTTACCTCCCAAAGGCTGCTGAGTTACTAGCGCATAAGGACCAATCGATCGAGCATGGATTTTATCATCCACCATATGGGCTAACTTCAACATATAGATCATTCCGACCATGGTTTTTTGACCAAAAGCTTCGCCGGTCCGGCCGTCGAAAAGTTGCATCTTACCATTTTCCGGCAAATCTGCTTTGATCAGTTCCTCCACAATACCTTCCATATCTACCCCTTCAAATACCGGGTTGCAAGCATTGAAACCTAGTTTGGCCGCTGCCCAACCCAAATGAGTTTCTAGAACCTGGCCCAAATTCATCCGGGAAATAATTCCCAAAGGATTCAAAATAATATCCACCGGAGTACCATCAGCCATAAACGGCATATCAGCATCTGGCAGTACGCGCGAGATAACTCCTTTATTGCCATGACGCCCAGCCAATTTGTCTCCCACGGAAATTTTACGCATTTGAGCGATATAAACATAAATACGCTTAATTACTCCGACTTCTAACTTATCGCCTTTATCACGATCAAAAATTTTGACCGCCACTACCTTGCCATAACCACCATGTGGCAAATTAAGAGAAGTATCTTTAACATCTTTAACCTTTTCACCAAAAATAGCGCGGAGCAGCCGTTCTTCAGCGGTAAGTTCAGTCTCACCTTTGGGTGTAATTTTACCCACTAAAACATCGCCCGCTTTTACCCGCGCTCCGATCCGGACAACGCCGTCTTCATCCAAATCAGCCACAGCATCTTCTCCGACATTAGGAATATCCCGGGTGGTAATTTCTGGTCCCAGTTTAGTTTCCCGCACATCAATTTCTTCTCTTTTAATATGAATAGAAGTAAAAACATCTTCTTTAACTAAACGATCCGATAAAATAATAGCGTCTTCGTAATTAGCACCTCCCCAGGGCATAAAGGCTACCAGTAAGTTGCGTCCTAAGGCCAACTTACCATTGCGAATAGCCGGACCATCGCACAAAGGATCGCCTTTACTCACTTTTTGTCCTGGTTGCACAATCGGAGTCTGATGTAAATTAGTTTCCAAATTAGACCGTTGGAATTTAGTTAATTTGAAAGTATAGGTTTTATTGTCTTTATCACCTATCAAATCGATCCGCTCAGCATCAACATATTGAATAGTACCGCTGACTGGTGCCATAATCACCCAGCCAGAACCTAGGGCAGCTGGACCCTCCATACCTGTACCCACCAAGGGTATCTGAGGATGCACCAAAGGCACTGCCTGGCGTTGCATATTAGCACCCATGAGCGCTCGTCTCGCATCATCATGTTCAATAAATGGAATTAGGGCTGCCGCGATACTTAATGTCTGGCGAGCAGATACATCCGTATAGTCCAAATGACCGACTGAAGTAGTCACGGGTTCACCTCCGCCCCCTTCACGAGCAACCACGTGATCGACAGTAATTACACCAGCTTCATTATGAGGAATGTTCGGCTGAGCAATTAGCATATTTTCTTCGCCATAAGCATCTAGATAATCAACCTTATTTACGATGCGCGCTTTGACTGGGATAGTGGTAATTTCTTTGTAGTGACTCAAAGCTTCAGCTGTGGCTTCATCAATAGTATCTCTGGCATGTACTACCACTTTCGGACTGCCGGGAGCTAAAATATCTTTAAATACAATGTGTCCAACAGGGGACTTACCATCATTAGGCACCTCATGTACGATGTGCCGATAAGGAGTTTCAATAAATCCGTAACTATTTACCTTGGCAAAAGAAGCTAAATAGCCCACTAAACCAATATTCTGGCCTTCCGGGGTTTGGATCGGACAAATGCGGCCATAATGAGAAGCATGCACATCCCGGACTTCGAAACCGGCCCGTTCATGTGACAACCCTCCCGGTCCCATCGCCGACAACCGCCGCTTATTTTCTAATTCCGCTAGGGGATTATGCTGGTCCATAAACTGCGACAATTGAGAGCTACCAAAGAATTCTTGCAAGACAGCCGTGATTGGTCGAGCATTAATCAACTGGGCTGGGGTTACCGTATGAATATCCGAAACGCTCATCCTGTCCTTGATAATTCTCTCTACCCGCATTAATCCCGTCCGAAACTTATGGAGCACTAATTCACCCACTGCCTTAACGCGGCGATTCTTCAAGTTATCGACATCGTCTGGCAATCCTCCCTCGTTATTTAATCGAATGATCTCTTTCGTAATCGCTACCAGATCTTCAAGCGTCAGTACGCGAAATTCTTTAGTGTTCGGTATATTCAAGCCTAACCGTTTATTTATTTTATAACGACCGACGCCAGACAAATCATAGCGGCGGAAATTCATAAACACATTGTGGAAAAGATTGCGGGCATTATCGACTGTCGCTAAATCCCCCGGCCGCATTTTTTTATAAACTTCTAAAATAGCTTGGTCGCTGGATTTGGATGGATCCCGATCAATGGTTGCCTGAATATAATCCAATTTCGGATTAGTGTTGATATCTTTGAAGGCCTCGATGATTTCACTATCGCTACCTAAACCAAAAGCCCGGAGCAAGGTTGTCAGATAAGTCTTCCGCTTGCGATCAATTTTTACCGTCATTATCCCCTTGCTGTTGGTCTCGATTTCTAGCCAGGCTCCCCTCTCGGGAATGATTTTTACCCCATATTGGCCAAAATTTAAGCCTTCTTCTCGAGTAAACAAGACTCCGGCCGAACGGATCAATTGGGAAATCACGACTCGTTCAACGCCGTTAACAATAAAAGCTCCGGCAGCAGTCATAACGGGAATATCTCCCAGAAAGACTTCCTGCTCTTTTATTTCACCGGTTTCCTTATTAATTAACCGAAGTTTAACCCTAAGGGAGGCCTCATAAGTTAAATCCGAACTCCGCGCCGTGGTTTCATCCACCTTCGGCTCTTCTAAATAATAATCCACAAAATGCAGTTCGAGGTTCTTCCCGGTCAGATCTTCTACTGGACTAACCTCTTCGAATAACTCTTTCAATCCCTCCTTAATAAACCATTGGTAGGAGTCGATCTGAAGAGCATTGAGATCTGGTAAACCAGCCAAATCACGAGCCGGAGCGTACCACTTATCAACAAATTGTGCATTGTCGATAACTGAGATAGAAGGAGTTTTTGCTAGCATAAAAAATTGCCCTTTTGATTATATTCACCAAAAAGCTACAGTGGAAGCCAGAGTTTACAATTTTGTCATACTCTAAAATTAACAACTCTACTAGAGTTTGTCAACAGTTTGGAGCTACCAGAGCTACCAACAACCCAATTATATCTGGAAGATTGGGGATAAATTGGGTTAATTATACCTTATTCAATAGTAAAGTCTTTGCTGGAAATCTCCACGTTATCCACAGAAACTGTTACTGTGTACGTCCCTTTGGGCCACTGGTTCCCGACCCGGTTTAGATCCATCGCAAAAGGCAGATATCCACTGCCGCTGAATTTAGCCGTATAAGTACTGATCACCCGGCCGCTCTCCCAGTGCCGCCAAGCGGCTTTCACTGAAGTGCCCGAGGGAACATTGCTTAAGAGCGCTACTGCATAAATTCTGGGGACAGTCCGGCCAAATTCGGTTTGAGGAGAAATGATCTGATTCTGGCTGTTAATTTCCTCGCCCAAATAAAGACTTTTTACCAAGCCTTTTTTAATAGACACATCAAACTCTTGTTCGCTCACTACTTGGAAGCCGATCTTTTTGGCCAATTGGCGATTAAGTTGAATCGCTACCTCATAATCCCCTCGCGGCCAACTTACCTCATTTAAGGCAATCGATGTAGCCAACCAACTGTTAGTCGGGCTAGTATCGCCAATAAAATCATGGGGACCAGTATCAGCCCGTTTACCAACAAACCATTCAGTAGCAATAGTTTTATTGTTAGTTAAATCAGTCCAGGTAACTTCCACCTGATTACCAGCTGTGCCATTAATAATTTCGACAGCGCAATAAATAACCGGAGCCCGATCTAAAACTTTATCTAACTCCAACACCGGAGAGTTATCTCCATTAACATCGGTAGTGATGGCTGCCTGGCCCACCGTCATGGTTTTGTCTTGATTGTCTTGTTTACAGCTCGGCGCTCCCAACACTAAAAGCAAAGCGATCAAAAAAACTATTTTTCTAATATTCATAATTCCCCCGTGCCGACATATGATCGGCGCGCTCCGATCGTTAGTATCGGAGCCACATTATTATTTAAATATTAAATATTCATTTGCATTAAAGCCGCGATGCGTTTCTGAAGCGGCGGATGAGTTGACCAGGCTTCTTCCATCCCCTTTTTTATTTTCTTAAATGGATCCACAATATACAAGCCGGCGGTAGCCCGATTGGCAAATCTAAGTTGAGTTTTGTCGGTGTCTAATTTAGTTAAAGCGTTGGCCAATCCTTCCGGGTAACGGGTTAGCAGCGCTCCCGATGCATCAGCCAGGTATTCGCGCTGCCGAGAAATGGCCAAATAAATCAACTGGGCAAAAATCGGGGCTAAAATGATAAAAATTAGTCCGATCAGTAACAAAATTCCGTTAGCATTATTATCGTGATTGCGACTCCCGGAACTAAACATTCTTCCGCGCCATATCCAGTCCGCAAGCAGTGTAACCACTCCCAACAAAGTTACTACGACCGTAGATATTAAAATATCATAATTTTTGACATGAGATAATTCGTGGGCAATCACGCCCTCCAGTTCCGTTTTATCTAATTTCTCAATTATCCCAGTGGTTAAAGCAATACTGGCATGTTTAGGATCCCTCCCTACCGCAAACGCATTGGGCGCCGGATCATTGACCAGGTAAACCTTGGGCACCGGCAACCCTGCGGTAATGCACAGATTCTCGACCAGATGCACAATTTGCATCTGTTTAATATCAGTATCATGGCGGACAGGCCTAGCACCAGACAGAGCTAAAATCGTTTTGTCGCCGGCAAAATAACTCCCCCAGCTCATCCCAACACTTAAAACCACTGCCCCTAGCAAAATATCCGGGCTATCCCAATAGACTGACGCAAAGTAGCCCACCGCGATAATCAACACCAAAAAACCAAATATCAAAAAGAATGTTTTCTGGCGATTAGCCGCAATTTGTTTATACATAGTTTAATTAAGCACTGAAATCCACTTTGGGTGCTTCTCTTTCCGCCGGATTCTCATCGAGATCAAAGAAATCCGCTTTCTTAAAACCCAAGGCGTTCACAAATAAACTAGTGGGGAAAACCTCTTGCCGCGTATTAAAATCCTTCACATTGTTGTTATAAAACCGGCGCGCCGACATAATCTTGTTTTCAGTATCAGATAGTTCTTCCTGTAAGGCCAAAAAGTTTTCATTCGCCTTTAACACGGGATAATTTTCTGCCACCGCAAACAAAGACTTCAGAGTGTCACTGAGATGATTTTCTACGCGGGCTTTTTCTTTCAAATCCCCTCCCGGTACTCCCATCGCCGCCGTGCGCGCTTCGGTGACTTTTTCAAATAGTTCTTTTTCATGCGCGGCATAGCCCTTAACGGCATTGATCAAATTGGGGATTAGATCGTAGCGCCGCTTCAGCTGTACATCAATATCGCTAAAGGCTTCCTTCACCCGGTTGCGCAATACCACCAGGCCATTGAATATGCCGATCAGCCACAGGGCGACTACGGCAACCGCAATAACCAAAACCCACAAAAATGTATTCATATAGATAAGTTAAAAGTAAATTATGAGCTCTGTTATTATACTCTTTTATTTACCGGTCTGCACCGGCAATACCCAGGTATAAATGGTCTTCTTAACTTCACTTAAAGTGAGATATCTCGCCCAGTCGTCCTGCCACCAGCCGTTTTTCCGCCACAGCGAATCCGTCGAAGAATGGTTGATAATTTTTACCGGCAACCCTTTTAGGACTTTAGTGAAAGCCATATTCGCCCGGCGTTGATGATAAGGCGAAGTGACTAAAATGATTTTAGTAAATTTTTTCTCTGCAATAATATCGCGGACAAATTTAGCATTATCCAGTGTGTTGGTGGCCTCTTCTTCTACTAGAATCTTGGTTTTAGGTATCCCCATAGCGATGGCGATCTGTTTCATAGCTACCGCATTAGACACGCCTTCGTCCCGCGCCGCTCCCGACATAATTAGTAAGGGAGCCCAGCCGTTTTCGAATAAATCTACCGCCTCAGCCACGCGTTGGCGCGTCTCACCTCCCGAAATCGCTACAATCACATCCGCTTTTTCCAAAGGATCCTGCGGGGACAAGAAAAATCCTGCCCCAATTACTCCGCCCACCACTACGGCAGCCAGACAGATGATCACTCCGATTGTGCCTAACACCCATTTCATCTACTCTGAAGTATTTTGAACTGTATTGGTCGAATTATCCACCGGAGTAGCATCATTGGCGATGGTTGGCGTTTCACTGTTACTGGCAGGGGAATTAGTTTGATTATTTACAGTATTATCTGTCGAATTGTCTATAGTATTATCGGTGGTATTAGTTTCGTTTTGGATTGTTTCGTTAGATACATCGATTTTATGCATAAAAGTAGAAGCAATCAGTCCACGAAAGGCAAAGATTAAAAAGATAGCACTAAAAAAGAGTGACCATAACACCAAAAAGGCAAACGGATCTTCTTGGTATTTTTGCTTCACCCGATACTTATATTTCCGACTCAATTTCTCGTAACTTCTCATATCTAAAATTATACACTACCCTACCCATTGTCATTCTGAATTTCTCCTCTGTCATCCTCGGACTGGACCCGAGGATCCAGGCCTGCCTGCCTCGCCGGCAAGGCGGGGATTCCCGATCGAGTCGGGAATGACACCCATACAAAAAACCCGCCCTTTTTAAGGGCGGGTATAAAAACAACACCTAGGTTTGCGGGCTGCTCTCAGTACGGTTCAGACTTGATAATTGCAAAGAAATTATCCTGCATGATCAGATTGAGCTACCGAGTTCCTCCGATCTTATTTTTGTACTGAGTGGAAATCCATGATGTCACGAGCAACCGGGAGCGCATAATTCAATGTTTTCTTGATCCATTTACAAAGACTCAGGAGTTCATCTTTGCCGGCATAATGAGGGTCATCGTATGACATCCTCTCTATACAGCCCGGGTCATCATCGAAGGCTCCACTATCGATTTTTCCTTCTGGGTCTGCCTCGCGCAGTGCATTTAGTACCACACCAGGAGTAATCACGCACTGGCTAGCTACTACAACAGGCAGTTCGGCCTCTATTTTGTAAGAGGTCTCATTCCTAATCGTTTTCTCGACAATTATCTTGGCAGTAGCACCGATATTGTCCGGAGGTTCTGGCTCCCATTTAACCTCTGCCTCCAAAGTGATGTTTACTGTTGGCAAGAAGCCCTGTTCTTGCCGCCGTCTATTAGTTTTAAAGTGCTGCATTTTTTCTCCCTCCAAGGAGAATGTTAATACTTCCCAGCCCCACGGCAAATTTAAGCCGATATACCAGGAAGAAGTTTAGAGATAAATAGGCGATTTGTCTCCAAGCTTCTGCCTAGAAAACTAAAAATTCACAGGAAGAAAAGCTGTGTGGTAAAAACTTTCTCCCCTAGGAAAGTAACTAATTTTTAACTCCTGAAATGCCGCAAATCCCCTCTCAACCTTATATTTTTATCTTACTCCAAAATTACCTATCTGTCAAGAGTTTTTAGGCTCCCAGAGCTGATAAATAACATACCGAGGTTAGCGACTAGCATTTAAGAAGAACTGTCTACCTACCCCAGCCAATAATGTTTATCCAAACCACAAAAAGCGGTGTTTGTCAATAATCAGGCAATAAAAAAAGAAGGCGCCTGGTTCGACGCCTCCTTAGCATTTTTTTTGAGGAGTTTTAGTGGTAAGATTTTGCCTTAGCGCATTAGAGCCTAAGATGTATGACGCCAGGTTGACTGCCGCTACACTGTTTAGCTCATTTATCCGCATTTGGGATTCTTTCCTAAGCGTCCTTAGGTAGTATTTGGATCCCCTATCAAGTTTGGATCTAACCACAGACGAGTACCACAGAGTGATGAGCCAAGCCACCAATCTCCCCTCCGACGGAGGCATGACCAATTTTTTGGTCCTATGACTTTGTTGGCACAACTTCCACACTCTCTCGCGCAGACTCCCCTCTCTCCTCAGTCACGGATACCTCTTGGAAGGCATCCGACTAATTATCTATTTAACATTTAAAAGGTTCAAATGGATGCTTTGATTGTATATAAAACTTGCAATTATTGTCAAATTGATCAGTTAATATTACTGTCATTAGTAGAATTATTAGATTTTTGGATTAAATATCTTTGATTGATGGTGTTGTCGTCGTAAGTTTGGAGTAATTTAGCTTGGCCGTTCAAAATAGCTTCAATTTCGCCTCTAAACATATAATTCATGTGCATCAGCGGCATTATTTTTAGTCGCCGATAACAAAATTCTTTCGATATACCTAAGTTAGTCAATAAATAATAAATTTGCCCTCGGATTTTTAATAATGTTGTTTTGATGGGAGAAAACCCCGGCACTGACGGTAATTGAAAATATAAAATTCCGCCCGGTTTTAAAATCCGCACAAATTCGTGAATAAAATTCTTGATAATTTCTTTATCGGGAATATGTTGCAGTGTAATCAATGAACAAATTAAATCAAATTTTTCTGAATCAAAACACGATAAATCATTGGCCGTATTTTGCATAAAAATTATGTGCGGATTATCCTGATGTAATTTTCGGGCGGTTGCCAACATCGTGGCAGAAATATCTACTCCGTAAACTTTAGTAAAATGTGCGGCCAGCGCGCGCGTCAGTCGGCCAATCCCACAGCCAAAATCCAAGGCCTCCCCCATGTTTAACTCGATGCCCAGATTTTTAATGTAGGTTAAAAACTTATCGATATCTTTTTCGCCGGTAGCAAAAAACTCAGTGCTATCCCACCGGCTCTGCTTTTTCTGCGTATCAGTGGTTAAAATCGCCCATTCCGGATTCAGCTGAGCTAAATTTTCCCAATCTTGCTGATATTTGGATGTAACTGCCATTATTCTTGTTCTACAGGATAGTCTTCCATTGGTGGACGAGATCCTCCTTCGCCTTTCAGGCTGCGGACGGACAGGGAGGACCTATAAACTACTTTCAATTTCACCAGGATTTACCACCCTACAAAAGTAGGGTAACAAATCCTGGTGGACGAGAGAGGACTTGAACCTCCACGAGATTGCTCTCACTGGAACCTGAATCCAGCGCGTCTGCCATTCCGCCACTCGTCCATGGAGGCCTGGAGCGGAGTCGAACCGCTGTGCGAGGTTTTGCAGACCTCTGCCTAACCGCTCGGCCACCAGGCCATCTAATAAAAATTAAACTACCAGGTTATCAGTTATAGTTTATCTCTTTAATTACTGCGGACAAAATTTTTTCTGGAGCGGACGAGCGGAATCGAACCGCCATCTCAACCTTGGCAAGGTTGCATAATAACCACTATACGACGCCCGCACTTGTATGTATTGTAATGAAAATTGTTGGTGCCGCGGGACGGGATCGGACCGCCGACGCATGCCTCTTCCGAAGCATTGGACTATCTTATTCTCCATTTTATAAGTAAATGGAGATTGGGCGCTGATGCGGGGTTATCGTTGGGGCTCACCCGCTAGTCTCTACACCTTCCTCGCTACTATGTACCCGGCGAGGCTTGGCTCGGGATTGTCGCGCATATATCGTATATTGTGCTCGATGTTCCCCGAATTCACCCAATTTTTCAATCCCAGTTACCTGGGAAAGCCCCGAAGAATCCAGGGCATCGCTCTACCACTGAGCTACCGCGGCATTACTTATAGCATTATAACAAAATATTCACGACAGAGAACTATATCATATAGTAATATAGTAATTGGAATTGAAAAAATGTTTAGGGCACTTAGCTCAGTTGGCTAGAGCGCTTGGTTTACATCCAAGAGGTCAGGGGTTCGAGCCCCTTAGTGCCCACCAGGGCGAGTGGTGGAATGGTATACACGCGGCACTTAAAATGCCGTGCCGTAAGGCTTGTGGGTTCGAGTCCCACCTTGCCCACCATGGACGGGTGGCGGAATGGCAGACGCGCTAGGTTAAGGGCCTAGTGGGAGCAATCTCGTGGAGGTTCAAGTCCTCTCCCGTCCACCAGAAAAGGTACACAGATAATAACAGTATTACCATTGCCTGTTCCTTTATAGTAGAATGATATCATGCGTAAAAGAAGTTGGACTGTAGTAGAACTAAAGCAAGCTGTTAGAAAATCTTTCAGTGTGCGTCAAGTGTTATTGAAATTAGGACTACGTCCCGCTGGCGGTAATTACGAACAGATTCAACAATACATCAAAGAATGTAAGTTAGATGCAAATCATTTTCGCGGCAAAGGTTGGAATGCGGGCATGACTGGGATTGGCAAACCGCGAATTCCGTTAGAAAAAATTTTAGTTAGAAATAGTAACTTCCAAAGTTTCAAACTTAAAAAAAGATTATTCTGTACCGGACTGAAACCACGACATTGTGAACTGTGTGGTTGGGCTCAACATAGTGTCACGGGACACTTACCTTTAGAATTAGATCATATCAATGGTGATAGACACGATAACCGTATCAAGAATCTTAGAATCCTCTGCCCGAATTGTCATAGTTTAACCGAAACGTACCGGGGCAAGAAGCGTAAAAATTAGAAATATGGATTACTAGCTCGCCTGCCCGCTCGTAATATTATAAATAATTATTAATATACAAAATCTCCCCGCGAAGCGGGGAGGTTTCAACTGAATGAACAGGTAGTCAGTTTCACTGAGGATGTTATACAAAAGGTGGTGCATCCCAATCGATATATTCCGCTGTTGCAGAGACATTCTCGATCAGGGATACAACACGCCATGCACAGCGTTCGCACCCGAGAATATGAGGATGTTCGATGCCACTGACATCCGTAGCGATCTCACACAATTCGAGATCATTCAAACAACCGTCTGGTGCTTTGCGCACCAAGTTTGGGAGTTGTTCATGTACAATCCATAGATAATATTGATCGGATCTCGAAATCAAGATATCCGCGCAGTCATTCTGCACAAACAAACCCACTTGTTGTTTATTGTCTTCAAACAAAGAAACAATTCGCAGATCGCCCAATTTCTGGACAAAAAGACAAGTCGGCATGACTTTTGCCTTTGTGGTTGATCCAGCATTCGTCACGCTTGATAATGGCCCGACTTCCCAGATGTGATAAAAACCATCTCTTGGTTCAATGAATTCGACAGGGATAGTTTCTCCTCTGAAGCGTCGCTTGCATACGCGATCAAACATGTTAGCCACCAGTATCATCTCCTTTTTTTCAAGTTTATATCCAGTTCAAAAAAATAACTGAATATTTTATTAGGTGGATAGCGGAATGAATCTGACTGGATGGACAGGCCGAGAAACAGTGTTTAGAGGAGAGAGATTTTTTAAATCACTCACACTGCTGTCCCGATCTGCTCCCGTACAAGAATAAATTCTGCACGGGGTAAAATTCCGTCAAATTCACTCCGCCATCAACCCAAAACCAAATATCTACTCAATCTAAATTATATAGTGAAATCAAATGTAAAAAAGAATGAAGGGGCCTCTTGCACGAGGCCCCATGATGAACAATGTACTTAACTCTCATCCATTAAGAATGAGTTTGGAGGCGACGAAGTGCGCCTCCCTGCAGTGGTAGCATCTACTTTTTTCCAGAGCAGATGCTACTATCCCTGCGTACGACTCAGCGAAAATTACATCTCCCAACCAGCCAGATGGCTGGGCGTGGGAGAGCTTCAACTCTCCCACTAAAATTGGGAAGTTCTTTGTCCAGCCCCAGAGCTGAACTGAACCTTCCCACTCGTCTCGCCACCTGCGAAGGTGGCAAATGATGACATCCCCATAGTGGGGATACCAGTGAAACAAAGCATGCCCTGCACAGGCATACCCCCGGTTGGTCGCCCAACCGGGTACGAGCGCCTCACCGGTAGATCCGGCAACTAACCAGACCTCCCCCGTGTTCGTATGTCCCCCCCCGGATTCCTCCAGGAGGAGATCGATCTCTCGGGAATCAAGCCCCGAGAGATCTCCACAGCATGATGGGAGATCATCCATGTATCGAACGACCTCCCCCTTGACCTTTAGGGTCCCGTTGCCTGGCAACGTGACCCTTGTTTTCCGTGGAGGGCGGGGCTCTTCGCCATATCCCATCGGGATTTCTCCCGGCGGGAATTTGTTTACTTCACTTTCGGGTTCTGCTGGGATTTCTCCCGGCGGGATGACAATATTATCCATTTTTCGCTCCGCCCCTTGACCGGTTTACAGGGCGTTCCGGTTATATTTCTCTCCTAATGGAGAGTCAGTTCATCACAAAATAGATTGTGAGGAAGTGACTCTCCACAAGAGAAATGACTTTCAATTTTCAAGATTCGTTTTAAGAGATTGCTCCCTCATCTGAAGTTACCATTTAATAACCTCAATGATAAATTCGGATGAAGGCGGGAGAGTTGGTTGCTATGCTATCGCATAACCGCAACTCTCCCATTTTCGGGTTTTTATTTTAAGTGGCAACCCGATCGGTTCCACCGCCCTATGGCGCCAATCCAGCTTTCGCTGCAGAGGCATAAGGGCAACAAATTCAGGAAATAAAGGTACTACTTATTAGGGGAATGTCCAGCCGATCATGGCGGACACCTCCTTTTCAAGCCAGTTACTCGCTACTCTCCTCTTTGAACACTGGTAATTTGGGCCACTCCGGATTATCCTCCAGACCCGGAGTATTTTTCGGTAACACTGGTTTCATTACCAGCTTATCGTCCATCGAATTTCGGACAATAATTGGTAATGAATATTGTTCTGCTAGTTCTTCAGCCTTTATTCGTGCGGCTAAATGAACTGCACCCGAATTGGCCAAAAAAGCAAATGTCCATACTTCTGTGCCTTTTTCAAACCGATAAAAGTTAAAACTTACCGGTTTGCTGTCGGGTGTTATGGGCCCGGTGAAGCATGTGTACATTATAATTCCGCCTTATATTCCGGGGAGGCCCCCAGAGATTGACAACCGATGATTCGGTTGTCCTTATCCCTGATTGTCTCGTTTGTCACGAAACAATCAGTCCTTCCCTGTGACCACGCTTTCTTAGCGCATGTCAGGGAGACAATATAAACTGTCCCTTCCTCCGGCTCCGGAAGTCCAGATATCTCCCCCATTACAGTTCGAGAAAGGGGGATTCTAGTACCTCTCAGAAAACTACTGTGAATCGTTTCTGACTCACACCGAGCTGCCGCCCCAGTGCTAGGGATATGCAAAGGATACAGACAACCCTTTGGGTTTATCCCATCATAATTACCATCGCCGGTCCCATCTTGCAACATAATTGTCACTTCATGGGGGGTGAGATTAATGATCCTCGTGTTGAGCGGGTTGGCCACCCAATATGGCCATTTATCGACCTTGCGGCCGAAATTACCGCTATTGAAGTTAACTACTCCACAGCTTACATCACAGTGACGCCCCAGTGCTTCTTCAATTGTTTCGGCTGCTTCCAGCCATGCCTCGAGAATAATCTCCTCATCCATATAAAGCCCATCTGTGTTTTCCCACGGACGTCTTCTGGTAACAATGTATTGATTTTCCATCTTTTTGATCCTTCCCTATTTTCCTGCCCGGAAAGGTGGGCGCGTATTTTTGCTCTTCATAGAGAGCAATTTAGATACAAAATAATTTATACCCAAATTGCTCTCCACAAGAGAAATGATTTCAATTTTCAAGATTCGTTTTGAGAGCAAGCTCTCATCTGAATTCACTACAGTGGTAATGAACTCGGATGAGAGGGGGAGTTCTGGAATTGAACCAGTAACTCCCCTCGTGCAGGGGTTGCTATTTGGTGGTGCAGGTGCACAGTTTCTCTTCTTCAGGAGAAATGTGCATTAGGGGAAAATTTCCCCCAGGATCATGCCCGATGGGGGCCGATCTTACAAGATCGTGCACCGGGCACAACGGCTGGATTGACTCCAGCTCTTCGGCAGAAATTTCGCCCTGAAACTGGGCAATTTCTCCGTCGATAATGCGATATCGATATTTCATTTATTTATCTCCTCAAGGTTCGGCCCCCGCAGGGGCAAATTTGAGAGTTTTTAACTCTCATCTGAATTCACTACAGTGGTAATGAACTCGGATGAGAGGGGGATTTATGACTCCCCCACTGTCATGAACAAGAGTCGGAAATTGGCGTTATCACGCATACTTATATCCGCCGTTGCCGAGGGATATTTTCCTACTATTTAGAGTTTCATCCCAGCTCTTGCTGCCACCGTCGAATGAATCAGCGGCAGAAGAATACCACGCATCATTATTTGCGGGTTCTGTTTCGACAGCTTCGTTGTCGCTGTCATCGTTGTGATTCTCCATTTGATCTCCTCCATAGAGATTCTTTTTTGCAATGTTCTCCTCGTTGCCGAGGGAGTGGCGAAGATGAGAAGCCGAACAGTGCGAAAGGCTAAATAAATATTTGCCTCGCTGTCAGCCGAACACCTCCTCCTCGCTACTCCCCGGACAAAACATACTGGAGATCCTGAATCCGAACTTGGCCTCTGGCCAGTCGGTCCAGGATGACGGAAGGAAAACAAAAAACGGTCGGGAGATATCTCCTAGAAGTTTTTAACAACTAAAGGAGAGATCACCTGACCGCTCTTTACTTTACTCTCTCCTCTTAGTTAGAAAGTCTAATTTTTAATAGGTTGGTTTACTGCTCTAATCAGTAACTCACCCTTATACTTTAAGGATACTACAGATTCAGTTTTCTGTCAAGAATAATATGCTTTGGGAGCTGATTTTCTTGAAAATCACCCTGAACTTGCCGAGCCTGCCTGCCGGTAGGCAGGGGGCTACCTTGTCATTCATCTCCTATGGATACCTTGTAAAATCCGCTAAAAATGCTGTAAAAAAAGGGATATTATTCCCTATCCCCTGCCCTAGATGCTGGATGCTAACCGCTAAATGCTATTCTGTTCCCCGCTAGATGCTAGATGCTATCCTCTAAATGCTAATTGAGGGTTTTGCGGGCACGGACGTACCATTTATTAATATCGATAAATCGATCGGAAGTGGCACCCAAATTAATAGAAGCACTATCCCCTTTTACTTTGTTGTCGACTATATATGTATAGGTAGGCTGATAAAGTAAAACGGCTGGCACTAAATTGGCAAAAGCTTTTTGGAAATTATGACAATAAGTAATTGCCCGATTCAAGTCCGAAGATAACCGAATCATTTCCAAAGAATTATCGATATCTTTATCGTACATAATCGATAGCGCCAAGCCCGGGTCGGCCATTTGGCTGCTGTGCCAATACAAATACGGATCGGAATCAGCCCCCATACTTTGGCCGAAGATCAGCGCTTCGTAATTGCGCGGCCGAATAATTTGATTGATTAAATCGCCGGAATTGAGCGGGTTCAAAATCACTTCTGCGCCAATGGTCTGCCAGTTTTCCGCCAACACTTCCGCAATAGCCGTGTTGTTTTTGTCATCCTTGAAACTTAAAGTAAATGAGAGTTTAGTTTTATTTTTTTCGACTATCTTATCATTGTCACTGTCTTTCCAGCCGGCTTTACTTAAAGTACTGGCGGCAGCTGAAATATCAAAATCATATTTTTTCATCTCCGGAAGATACCCCCAAAATCCCGGCAAAATCGGACTGTCCGCCCGCACGGCATAACCATCGGCAGCTACTTTGATAATTCTTTCTTTATCGGTCGCCAAAGCTAAGGCTTGCCGCACCACCACATCGGCTAATATTTTATTGCTCCCCATTTGGTTAAAGAAGACGGCTTTGTATTGGGGTAGATGGTAGACAAACTTGTTCATATTCGGCAAAGCTTCCATCTCTTGGGCGACTGACGTCGAAAAAGCGGCCGCAGTCACATTGCCATTCACTAAAGCATTGAACATAGTTTGTTCGCTATCAAACGAGGAAAAAACTATTTTTTCGATCAAAGCTCGGCCAGCGTAATAATTTGGATTGGGCTCCAGATCGAAACTAGTTTGTCCGGTAATTGGAGCGGAAGCTAGGTAGGGCCCGGCTCCCACAGGCAAGGCATTATTTCTTGCTTCTCCCATTTCCGCTACCGGCAAATGCGCCCACATATGTTTAGGCAGAATCCCCAGAGTGGCCCGGGCTAGAAAGAAAGTAGAAGGATCCGGCAAATCAAACTGCACCGTCCGCGCATCCGTAGCGGTAGCTGTGATCCCCTGCCAATCGCTTTTATATGGTCCGGTGTAGGCATCGCTTTTGACTACATCAATAGTAAACACTATATCATCGGCGGTTAGTTTTTCGCCGTCAGGCCATTTTAGATTATCGCGCAAATGGAACAAATAGGATTTACTTTTATTTTGGATTTCCCAGCTTTCCGCCAAATCAGGCAAGAATTCCCGACCGGGGCTCATTTTAACCAGACCAGCAAAGATCAGTTTAGCGATATCTCCTTCCGTACTATTAGTCCGCGCATACAGCGGATTGATGATTTGCGGCTGGCCGACAATGCCTTCCACAAACACGCCACCCTGCAGAGGCTGTACTGTACCAGTCTGATTTTGCCAAATCGCTAAACCACCGGAACAAATCACAATCACTGCCAACAAACTGGCCAGAGTAGCTTTTTCTTTTTTAGAAAATTTACCGGCGAGATGTTGCAGGCTGGCTCGCATAACAAAACCCCAGCGCTGTCCATTAGCCAGCCATCTCAATAAATGATGGGATTGATTGAATTGATCCGGGCTAAGGCGTTTTTGGATGCGAAAAATAATTCACCTCCTCTACTAGTAGTGCGCTCCGATGTTGCTATGCAATATCGGAGCATCAATTATTTTAATGCTTATTTGAAAAACAAACTAACTAAGGCGGTAAGCACAAACAAAACTGCCAGGACGATCGTAATAATGAACAGAATCCGATCAGCTCCCCGGCGTGTAGTGTAAAACGCACTACTGCCTCCCCAGGCTTCACCCAGAGAAGCTCCGCGAGCCTGTAAGAGAATGCTTGCCATCAGTAAAATAGCCAGCACAACCTCGATGATCATTAAGATTTTTCCTACTGCCATAGCTTAAAAGTTACCCTCATATATTACTGTAATTATACTCTATGGTAAAGTCTGTTTTTCTGAACATGAAAAAGCCCCCGCTGAGTTTTTCGGAGGCTTAACTATCTGTTTAAATGTGCGCGCGTGACTAGTCAGATATCTTCTCCCCAACCACACTCTAGCGTATCTTCACTCTTAATCTGCCACCACGCCCCTTTTTCATTCCGCTCATAACCGCAGTCCTTCATGTCTTGCTCCCGAAATTTCTTTACAACCGTGAGTAAAAAGATGCTTTCTGGCCCTATCCTCGCCCGTTTGACGAATGCAAATATTTCGTTTTCTTTGCAAAAATCCAATTCGGGTAAAATATTGTCATTCGCATAAATAATGCCATATTCGCCATCTGCGCGCAGAAACCAACCGGGCCATGTCTCGAATTCGAGTAAACAGGAAGGATCGTCTGTTATAGTCCTTTGAAAAGTAACCCAAACTTCTAGCCCGGGTGTTTTTATCACCTTTTCTGCTGTTTGCAAAAATTGGCGGTTTTTGCGACCGACGAATAGCTTCCAGGCTTTCGTCCACTCAAAATATTTGCTGTTTGCTTCTTTTGCCTTGAACATCAAGGCCTCCTTTTTGGTGGGATCTCCACCGGAGAGTTAGTCACATTGTAAAATTGTAAATGTGCTAATCTCAATATACTACAAAACTATTCTTTTTGTTAACTTTTCTCCGCTCCCAGACCTAATTTTCCTATCCCCCTCCTCAATCCGGCCATTAGAGGAGAGGTGTTTTGGTTTTTTAACCCCATTGAGCAAATTCAGATTGCTAATACTAAAATTGCCCGGTCTGGATGAGCATGTTTGACGATGAACTTTAGTTCAGAGGAGTTTGCGGTTAAATCCAGAAAGGGCAATTTTAGTTTTTTAGCAACTGAATTTGTGATTGGGCCCGCCTTTGGGCGCCACCCGTTTGGCGGAGCAAATGGGTGGCAAGAAAAATTTTAGGCCTAGATTCCAAATCAGTTATTAATATATTTAAAAGTGTGTTTGGAATGACAGAGAAAAAATCTACTCATAACGCAAAGCCACGATCGGGTCTAATTTAGACGCCCGAATGGCCGGGTACATCCCAAACACTATCCCGAATCCCACCGTCATCGCCATCGGGAGTAAAATCGCCAATAAACTAATATGGAAAGTCCAGTTGCCGATTAAAGACACGATAAACGCTCCGCTGATCCCGAACAAAAAACCGATTGCTCCGCCGATGGCTGTAAGTAAGATAGCCTCCAATAAAAACTGCAATAAAATATCGCGCCGGCGCGCCCCGAGAGCCTTGCGCAAACCAATTTCACGCGTCCGTTCAGTCACCGACACCAACATAATATTCATAATCCCGATCCCGCCCACCAACAAAGAGATCCCCGCAATGGCAGCTAAGAATAGCGTGAGTGCTCCCATTACCATATTGATAATACTGATAGCGTCTTGAATAGTGCGCACCGTGAAATCATCTCTTTGCCCAGGACCGATATTATGCCTTAGGCGCAGAGTATCGATAATATCAGTGCGAGCAGTTTCTACTTGCGACGGATCTTGCACTTTAATCATCACTTCCAGTAAATAATCGATGCCCAATAATAATTTTTGGGCAGTCGTCACCGGCACAAAAATAAATTTACCGTAATCCATCCCAAAAGAAAATCCCGTACTTTTGTCTAATACGCCGATAATCCGATAGTTGTTATTCTTTAATTTAACTTTTTGACCGATGGCCTCGTCGTCGCCGAACATCTGATTTTTAATAGTACTGCCTAAAACTGCTACTTTATTTAGTGATTTGATATCGCCTTCATCGAACGAACTCCCAGCGGCAAAATCTAAACTCATTAAATCAAAATAATTCGGGGTGATGCCGTAAATAGTGGTCATAATGTCGCCATCTAATCCTTTGACCACTACCTGTGTCGGCGCCACCGCGGCTCCGACTTCAGCGACATCCGAAACATTGCGCGGGTCCCCTAAGGCCTCCTCATCAGCCATCGTAAGAGTGGTGACTGTTACTCCCATCACGGCGGCTGGCGGGCCGATTCTTTCCCCTTCTGAACCGCCTGGGGTGACCGCAATAATATTAGTGCCCATGCCTTGGATCTGATTAAGAATGAATTGCTGGACGCCTTCCCCGGAAGCCACAATAATAACCACCGAGGAAATACCGATCACAATACCCAGTAAAGTCAAAATCGATCGGGTTTTATTTACCCATAAAGCTTGCAGGGCAAGTTTAATATTGATCCAAGCATTCATTGGGCCACTCCTTCTGCTGCTACTGATCTAATTTCATCTTTGACAATTACACCGTCTCGCAAAGTTATCACTCGCTTGGCAAAAGCGGCAATGTCTGGTTCGTGAGTAACTAAAATAATCGTATGGCCGGCTTGATGGAGCATCCGAAAAATTTCCATAATTTCTAGGCTGGTTTTAGTGTCTAAGTTACCGGTGGGTTCATCGGCAAAAATAATTTGCGGATTACTGACCAGGGCCCGGGCAATGGCCACGCGTTGCTGTTCTCCACCGGATAATTGATTAGGTAAAGCTTTTAGGCGATGGGTTAATCCGACTGCCTGCAATGCCTCCGTAGCCGCAGCGTGCCGAGCGGCCGCCGATACGTCGCGATTATAAACCAAGGGTAGTTCTACATTTTCTAAAGCAGACGTCCGGGCCAATAAATTAAAAGACTGGAAGACAAAGCCAAGTTTGCGATTGCGCAAATCAGCTAACTGGTCTTCGGACAAATGATCCACCCGCTCATTAGCCAATTGATAAATTCCGGTAGTCGGCTTATCCAGTAAACCCAAAATATGCATGAGGGTGGATTTGCCAGATCCGGATGGGCCCATAATCGCCACAAATTCGCCGGAAGCTATATTCAGATTAATGCCTTGCAAAACCGGCGTAGTTACTCCGCCATTGTTATAGGATTTATATAAATCCTGGATACTGACTAGAGCTTCTCCTACCATATAATTAAAGCACGCCTAAAACTATTTTTTCTCCTTCAGCCAGACCAGAAACGATTTCTACCTCGCTATCGCCCATTAAGCCGATTTGTACTTCTCTTATTTCTGGTTCTTTGGCTCCCGCTACTTTTACAGTATAACCAGTAGTTGTTTTGGTTAGCGCCTTACGCGGAACAAACAATACAGCGCTTCTTTGATCGGTTAAAATATCCAGATTAGCTGTCATGGCTGGTTTTAAATTAGCTACCGTTTCCGGCAAAGCAACTTTTATTTTATAATCCACTACTCCCAATAAAATGGTTGCCGCCGGGTCGATAACAGCTACTACGCCTTGAGCGGTTACGTTAGACAAGGCATCAAACGAGAGTTTGACCGGCTGTCCCACGCTTATTTTTTCTACATCCATTTCTGAAACATAAGCTTCCACTTGAAAAACTCCGTCAGTTTCTAAAATTATAGCCGGACCAGACATCGGAGAAATTTCATGAGCCTGTGCATTTACAGCCGTCACCACCCCACTGATTGGCGCTTTAATCGTGGCTTTAGCGATTTGAGCTTCTACTATACGAAGCGTGGCGACCGCTGAAGCTACTTGTGCTGAAGCCGAAGATACATCGGCACCCAAAGCCGGAGCCAATGATTGTTGGTATTGGGCTTCCGCTAGAGCGTAAGCAGCTTCCGCCGCTGTAGAAGCATTTTGGGCAGCCGTAATTTTAAAATCAGAACCACTGACGGCAGAATTATAGGCGGCTTGAGCTCCTTCTAATTGACTTCTGGCCGCATCTAAACTGCCGGCCGTAGTAATTTTTTGCAAATTAGCTTGGCGCACTGCGCTGTCATAGGCCGTCCGAGCCGATAAGTAGGCAGCATTGGCCGCAGATAAAGCGGTTTGGGCCTGTTGCAATTCAGTCAAAGTGGCTTGCCCCATATTGTAACGATTCATCACTTGGTTATAAGCCGTTTGCGCATTAGTTAGATTGCTTAGGGCATTATTTAGAGCTATTTGCGCTCCTACAGTGCTTTGATCAATCACGGATAATTGAGCATTATATGCATTCAAGGCATTTTGATAAGCAGTTTGGGCACTATTTAAAGCCACTTCAGCGCTGCGGCGGTCATTATCCCGGGAACGATAAGCATCCTGTAAATTATTGCGAGCGGTCTCCAGAGCGATCCGCGCATTGTCTAACGAACGGTTTAACACGTTCATATCCGCCGGCCGCAAGTGATTTCTGGCTTTGCTTAATAAGGAACTAGCGGCCGCAATACCGGCTCGAGCCTGATTAGCCTGAGCTTGCAACACCGCCGTATCCTGGATCACCAATATATCGCCGGCGGCAACTTTATCTCCCATTTTCACTTTGACTTCTTTGATCAGGCCGGGACTCAAAAAACTCAATTCTAATTTTTGATCACTCACTACTGAGCCAGATACTGATACGGTTTTAGTTACATCGCCTCGCCGGACTTCGAACAAATCATATTTAGGCTGACGCGAAAAATTGTTCATTAATAGCCAGGTCGTCAGAGCGGCAACACCTAAAATGACAATCGGAATAATGATGTATCTAGCCTTCATCAGTGATCTTTTTATAATAATGTAGGAAAGTTATTATAACCTTTTAACCCTCCTCCGTCAAATAATCTGCTTCCAGACTAGATTTGTGTCATAAATCTACCTACTGACTAGCCACATACAGTGGCTTTACTATTTTGGCTGAGCTCTTTATAATAAATCTGATAATTTAATCTAACTAAATGGCCAAAGATAGGAAAGATTTTGCTGATCCTAATCACTTCGACACTCTCATCGGTAGGGAAGTTATTGTAGAGGGTTTACTCAAAACTGAGGGTGACATCCAGGTTAATGGACAGTTCACTGGCAAGATTGAAACCAATGGAGATCTGATTGTGGGAGAACACGCTAAAGTCAAAGCAGAGATTATCGGGATTAATATTTACGTGGCAGGAGAAGTCGAAGGCGATATCACGGCCAAAGAAAAACTAGAGATTCTAGAAACTGGCCGTATCAATGGCAACGTTACTAGCCAAGCCATGTCGATCGAACCGGGCGGTATTTTAAAAGGCAGCAGCGAAATGCAAGAGGTGTCCGAAGAAGAGCCCTTAGCTAAACCCACTTTTGAAGTGGAAGAGGAGAAAACAGAATAAATTATGTATCTCCTGTTAGTTAATCCTAAAGCAGGTAACCAGCGATATCGTCGCATCGAGTCAGCCTTTACCAACTTATTACATAAGCTGGATATTAAACATAAGATTATTTTGATCGACGATTTAGCCAATATACCAGAATTACTGAAACAACATATCAAAACCGATACTACTGCCGTAGTGGCTGTGGGGGGCAACGGCACGGTTAACGCTCTGATTGATGCTTTGGTTGATTACGCGGAGATGCCCTTGGGGATTGTTCCAACCAGCTACACTAATCATCTCGCTAAAACTTTAGGTATCACCAGTTGGGTAGCGGGAGTAAAATTATTGGCTCATCACGAAATTAAACATTTGCGCTTAGGTAAAATTGGCGAACGTTACGTGGCCGGTTCTTTAATGATCAGTCCCAAGCGCCATTTATTGGCCAGTATTATGGGAAAAAAGAGTCTATTAAAAAACTTTATGGGAGTTAATATCAAACAGGTATTTAAAGAAGAGCATCATGTGGCCTGTAGTCTCACGCTCGATAATGATGTGTCCGTGCAATGCCAACTCAATTCTCTGACTGTTTATTTCCAGGATGAATTCAATAAAAAAATGAAAATTCACTTAACTACCTTAAGCCAACACAAGCATCAGGACAGCATCTTTCGGGCTAACCAGCTTAATATTTCTAGCAGCCTGAATATGCCCGTGTTATGCGGTAACGACACGGTAGCCAGCACGCCAATCAAGATTCAGGGTATCGGTAAAACCCTCCCCGTTTTAGCTGCTCCCGTGCCAGTTAAGCCGACTCGGCCAGTCCGCCGCAAATCTAAGATTTGACGTAATTTACTAAAATATGTTAGTGTCAATCTATATTTCTCTATGACTCAACCATTACGCCTCAGGGTTAATGAGCAAATCCGCCTGCCCCAAGTTCTCCTGATTGATGAAACTGGGAAACAAGCAGGTGTGGTCGCAACTTCAGAAGCCCTCCAACGGGCTAAAGGGGCCGGCTTAGATCTGGTGGAAATTGCTCCCCAGCTCCGCCCCCCGGTCTGCAAAATCATTGATTACGGCAAATATCAGTACGAACAGGAAAAATCTCAATCGCAACAGCGCAAAAAGAATAAATCCCGGGAAGAAAAGGAAATGCGCTTGAGTCTGGGAATTGACGAACACGATTTATTGATCAAGGCCAAAAAGGTCGATCAGTTCCTCAGTCGCCAACATAAAGTGAAAATAACTGTCAGGTTCAGGGGTCGCGAGATCGCCCATCCCGAGCTAGGCAAACAGACTTTAGAAAAATTTCTGACTTTGCTGCAAACTCAATATACTATTGAAAAATCCCCTCTTATTCAAAACCGTCAATTATTTACCATTCTGAGTCCAAAATAACTATGCCCAAGAAAATGAAAACTCACCAAGGTACCGCCAAGCGGATCCAAATTACCAAGGGCGGTAAAATGAAGCGGCGTAAAGCTTTTCAAAGCCACAATTTAGAGAAAAAATCTGCCGCCCGCAAACGCCCTCAGAAAAAGATGCAAGATGTAGCCGGGGCTATCCAGAAAAAAACTAGACGTTTACTCGCTATTTAAAGACTATGGCCAGAATTAAACGAGGAATTCTAACTCAGAAGAAACACAAAAAACTGCGGAAAGCTGTCAGCGGTTTTCGGACATCCCGCCGGCATTCTATTAAATTAGCGCGACAAGCTTTTCTAAAAGCGGGCGTCTACGCTTACCGCGATCGCAAAGCCAAGAAAAGAGATTTCCGCAGTCTTTGGATTATTAGAATCAACGCTGCTCTCCAAGGCTTAGATTGGGGCTACAACAAATTCATTCATCAGCTGCAAACCAAGAAAATTGAGCTAGATCGCAAGATCTTGGCTCAGCTGGCCCATCAACATCCGCAAATATTTGCCGCTATCGTAACTCAGATTAAACCAAATTAAATAGCCTAGCCAACCGATAACCCTAGATATACTATCGAGCTGTTTTGGTGAAATGAAAATCAATGAGAAAATAGATTCATGAGGCTAAATTTGGATATGAACCGAATTATCAAATATTTGATTCTGAGCGATTTGGTTTTTTATACAGGTTGGGGATTAATTACGCCCGTTTTCGCTATTTTTATCATCGAAAAAATCCAAGGCGGCGATCTAATCGTCGTAGGGATTGCTACTTCAATTTATTGGATCTTAATGTCACTTCTGCGCATTCCTTTTGGTATTTTCTTAGATAGCAAAAAAGGCGAACGGGATGATTATGCCTTTATGGTTATCGGCTTGTTAATCGCTGCCTTAGTTCCTTTTGGCTATCTTTACATAATCCATCCTTGGCAATTATATGTTCTACAAACTATCCATGGCATCGGTATGGCCATGAGTTTAGCCGGCTGGTCGGCTATTTTTACTCGCAATATCGACAAGGGACGTGAATCAACCGAATGGGGATTAAGTGCCACCGGTTATAGTATCGGTACCGGCGCTGCCGGCATCATCGGCGGGTATGCCGTAGAAACATTTGGTTTCAACCCGGTATTTATTGGGGTGGGTATCTTAGGGTTACTGGGCGTTAGTTTACTCCTTAGCATTAAGCAAGATCTGGTCAAACAACCTCGGGCCGCTGCTGTGCGCTTTTATGCTAATCCGAGAGATTTCTTTTTAAATAAATAAAAAGCTACCCCCGGTCTCGCCTGACCAGGGGTAACGAAGGAGGAGCGTGCTTTGCGAGAGCTTAAATGCCCTCACATAAAGAGCTCAGGCGTAATTATGCTCTCGTTAAATAGATATGTCAATCAATCTCTCTTCTTCTAAGAAACGGGTTTGGATTAGGTGTAAATTATTAGACAGTAGTTGCCCTACTAAAAACTAGCTGATCATTAGCGATATTTGTGTACAGGGGCAGTCACAATTTCATCTTTCACTAATTTGTCTGAGAAAATCATATCTTTACGAACAGCTTCACTCCCTCCGGCGGCAGTCAGATCCATATTATCGGCTACTTCAATGAAACTGCTAAGATTAGCTCGCTCGTTGCCTGATTGTTTCTGCAAAATCAATCGATAAGTAGCTTCTCCGTTGGTAAAATTAAGCTTGAAAGGAAGCTCGTACTCTAGTGCTATTTCCTTGGTCTCACCAGGATTAATGGTCAACCACAACCCTGCTACAGTTTTTCCATCAGAACTATCTAAATCAATTTGCGTATTTTCATCTTGGCCGGTTGTTTTTGTAATATGCGAACCCATCGGCAGATAAACCCGAATGTAATTTTTACTGATTCCGTCAGGGAACTTGTTTGTACCAGTATGAGTATATTTGATAGTTAAATGGTCGATAATGCTGGTGTTGGTTTGGACATTGGCTTGATGAGAAATTTCCTGAACTAATGAACGGCTGCTTTTATTTCCGCCTAGATTAGCTGTCACCACATACAAATAATCTTCAGTGGCAGCGATGCGACGGACTTCCCCACCCCAATTTAATTTACTTACCACATCTTCGAGAGACGCATCAGAAAAATTCAACAGAATATCTTTACTCACTAAGCGTTGAAAAAGTTTATTGCCGATTAGGCGAATCTCCCGGGAATTAGCTTTGAATAACCTATCCATTAAGACCGGAGCAAAATCCAATAAAACTTGCTTGGGGTTATAAGCGCCGCTCTTATCCGCCACGGCAATTTGCTGCTGCGTTTTCTCGACAAAATTAGCTGCCGTTAAAGCAAACTTGTATTTCGGCAGCTCCACCGGCCCCATGATACTCAAGATGTCTTCAATAATGCCCGGATTCAGAGCAATCATGCCGTCCACCGTCCCGCCACCGGATTGTTCGTACAGCTTCTGAATAGTGCGCACCGATGTGGGGAAATTCGGTTCCCAGTTAGCATCGCGAATACCGTAATAAGCCGTAATCCCCTTTAATGGGGTCGGCAAGGCCATATCATTATAGAGATTTTGGCCGTCTATACGCTGAGTCGAATCCACGAAAAAGCTCTCTAATTTGCCTTGATAAAGCTTGATCAATACATAACTGCCGATAAAACCGCCAGTTGGCCGTAATTCATTATTATTCTGATTAAGAATTAAATAATACCGCGGAGTGCCAAAACCCATCATCTTCGGCAGCCCTTTGGCCATATTACCCATCAAATCTAACGCTGTTTGTAAGGTGAGGGCTTTATCTTTAGCATCTTGCAATAGCGAAGCGTAGGCGGGATCGACATAGGCAATATTCAAAAGACTCAGGTTAGTATTAGCAGCGGCAACTTCTTTTAAGGCTAGATCAATTTTGCTTGAGTTGGTGATTAAGATCTTTCCTAATTCTTCGCCAACATTGCTCATATTAGAACCTACCGTCACTAAACTATCCCAGTATCCAATGACGGGCTTAATCGCTTCAGAAACCAAGATCCCAGCCTTAGCCAAGTGCTGACCGGTTTGCATGATCGCTTCGCCTTGCAAGATTTGAGATGATTCAAAATTAACCCCAGCTAACAATAAATTGCTTTGACCCAATTCGGCAAAAGTAGTCAAGCCGGCGTTAAAATTCTTTTCCGCCAAATTAAAGTTAACCAGCGCATTGTCGATTTCCAGTTTGCGCAAAGCTTCTGACCCTTTTTGCAGGCTGGCAGCCCCCGCTTCTCCCCGACTCAGTAAATTATCTTTCAAATCTGAGCTGCCTGCATACAAAAACGCCCCCATCACATAAACCAACACTGCTAATATAAAAAATAGTGTCCAGCGGATAATGCCAATGCCTAAATGGGGTTTTTCGGGCGAAAAATCCAGATCTAATACATGTTCATTTCCGCCGGTTACTGCTCTGACCGCTGGATTAGATTGCAACACAACTTCGGGACGATGACTGAAAAAATGCAGCCGCCGTGCAGTAGGATGCAGTTTCTTTTTGATGTAATAATATTTTTTATTCTCCCCCATTAGTCAAAATGTTTAAGATGGCAGCAGCGGTTTTCTCCCAAGTAAATTGATGGGCCTGCTGCCGACCGGCACTACTTAGTTGGTGGGCCAGATCTGGTTCCGTTAAAAGCTTAAATAGAGCTGCGTCTAATTCGGATTGCCGCTGTGGATCAATCAACAGAGCAGCAGCCCCGGTTACCTCCGGCAATGAAGCTACGTTAGCCGTGATGACCGGACAGCCAGCTGCCATCGCCTCTAAGACAGGTAAGCCAAATCCTTCGTAAAAAGTCGGGAACACGAATACGGCAGCGTTTTGTAGCCAAGTAATTTTTTTCTGTTCAGTTACCGGTCCGGTAAAAATAACTTCCTGGCCTAAATTCAATTTTTCAACCTCAGCAAAAATCGCCTCACTTAGCCAACTTTTTGCTCCCGAAATCACCAGCTTTATATTAGCAAATTCCTGCTGTTTTATATAATGTAAGCCCCGCACAATGGCGATAACGTTTTTGCGCGGCTCTAGACTCCCAATATAATATAAATATTTATCGGGCACATTAAATTGGGCACGCAAAGCCGTGATCGCTTCCAACGGCTGCGGAATAAAATAAATTGCGTCCACACCTTCGTACACAACTGAAATTTTGGCAGGATCCGCATGGTACAAATTCACCAAATCCTGCTTAGTGCTATTAGATACAGCGATCATTTTATCAGCTGTCCGCGCTAAATAAGGATAGTTCATTTGCCATTGCCAAAGCCGAGATTTCCAAGTGTAAAAATGAGGAAACAAAGCAAATACCAGATCATGAAAAGTAATTACCGTGCGACACTGGCGGCTCACCGGAAGTAAACGCGGACTGGGTTGCCACATCACATCCAAACCTCCACAAATTTTATCTGCCCAAGGCCAGCCGAAGGGCTTCCAAATGGCATGTAAAAGTAATGGGAAATTGATCCATTTGAGTGAACGAATTTCAACATGGGAATTCTTCAGAAAACTGGCTTCGGATAATAGATACTCTAATTTACTTCCCAAATCACGGTAGGCAACATAAAACAAAACATAGGTATTTTGTTGATCTAGAGCTAATAGCTGCTCGAGCACTTTTAAAGTATATTGTTCGATACCGCTTCGCTGACCGGTCAGTAATCCCCTAATATCTACACCGATGCGCATTAAATAATTTCCCTCTTTTTTAGATGCTGACTATAGACTGATCGAGTAAAATCCTCAAAGCTATTTTGAAAAACTTTCCGATCAAATTTTTGGGCCTGCCGCTGAATAGCGGCTGGGTCCCATTTTGTTTCGGCGCATTGCTTAACTGCTTCCATTAAAGATTCTGGAGTTGGTTGATCAAAAAAGATGCCAGTTTTATTCATAACTACCGTTTCGACAGCTCCCCCACCCCGATAGGCTATCACCGGCCGACCAGCTGCCATCGCCTCCAGAGGAACAATACCGGCATCTTCTTCTTGCGGCATCACCAGCGCCCGGCAATGGGAGAGATAATGCGCCACTTCTGCATCAGAAACCCGTCCTAGAAATTCGATATTACGTTGGGCCCGCAACATCCATTTTTTTAAAGCCGGACCAGTGCCGATAATCTTTAAGGGTAATTTTAATTTATTAAAAGCAGCAATGGCCAGATCCGTCCGCTTGTAGGCCGTCTGCCTTCCTATAATAAGGTAATAATCTCCTATTTTTTCACTAATAGTAAATCTGGCTGTATCCACGGGCGGATAGATCACCGTCGCCTCGTGTTCGTAATATTTTTTAATGCGCTGCCGCGTGGTTTGGGAATTAGCGACAAATACATCCACCCGATCGGCTGCTACCCGATCCCACAACCGCAGCTTATGAATCAGTGCCGGCATTACCAATTTAACCAACCAATTGAAACCGCCATATTCCGGATGCTGCAAATAATAATGATAATGGCTCCAATAATAGCGAGTGGGTGTGTGGCAATAACAAATATGCAATGTCTCCGGTTTAGTCAACACTCCCTTAGCCTCTGCACTAGCGCTAGAAATAACTATGTCGTAGTTATCTAAATCGAGTAATTCAAAAGCTAGTGGCCGCAAGGTGGGCCAAAGTTGGTGTTTTTTACCTAAAGGCATCTTCTGTAAAAAGCTGGTAATAACTCGGCGACGAGCTAATTCCGGAAAAATTTCCGGTTTATAAACGGAAGTAAAAATATCGGCTTGCGGAAATAATTCTGCTAAAGCCAGCACCACCCGTTCCGCGCCGCCTCGGCTAGTCAGCCAATCCGCCACAATCGCAATTTTACAACTAGATAACTCCTTCATCTAATAAGCTCCTTTTCGAGTGAAAACTGCCCAAATAGTCTTGAGAATAATTTGGATATCTAACCACAATGACCAATGTTCGATGTAATACATATCTAACCGCAGATATTCTTCAAACGAAGAATCCGATCTGCCCGAAACTTGCCAAATACCCGTGAGTCCAGGTTTTACCATTAACCGCCGCAGTTGTTGCCGATTATATTCCGCCACTTCATTAGTAAGCGGCGGCCGGGGTCCTACTAAACTCATTTCACCGTTCAAAACATTGAACAATTGAGGTAATTCGTCTAAGCTGGTCCGGCGGATAAAACGTCCTATCTTAGTAACTCGCGGATCATTTTTCATCTTAAACATCGGACCCGAAGCCTCATTTTGGTTGGCTCTGAGTTCACTTAAGACTGCTTCGGCCTGGGCACCACCGTAATTAGAGCCAGTAGACAAATGATTATACATACTGCGGAATTTATAGAAATTGAATTCTTTACCAAATTGTCCTGGACGCCGTTGGATGAATAAAGCTGGACCAGGAGAGTCGCGCCGAATGATCATAGCAATAATAATCATGACAGGCGATAAAATAATTATGCCCAGGGCAGAAAATACAAAATCAAAGACCCGTTTCACGATTCTCCCCCATCCATCCAGAGGAGTCGGACGCAATTCGATGATGGGATAACCTTCTAAAACATCGCTGACCACGTGTAACGCGTGTAGTTCGGTAATGTTGGGTAAATACCGAAAACGAATGCCGTTAATTTCGCAAAAATTAATCAAATCGATACCCAAACCATTACTAGTTAAAAGCTCACCGGCCACAATTACCTGGTCGGTTTGAGATTTGTTAATCAACGCCTCCACATCAGCTGCTTCATGCAAGGCTTCTGCCGATAAGACTTCGATAATCGCCATCCGTTTAGCATAAAACTTTTTTACTTCTTCGATTTCTGGCGTGTTACCAATCACTACAATAAATTCTTTAGCCAAACCGGATTTGGCCAACCACCATTGGCTGTACTTCGATAACCAGCGACCCAAAAAAACCAGGACGATAGCAATCACCCAAACATAAGCTGCAATCAAGCGAGAAAAAAATGATTCTTTAATGCCGAATAAAACGATAATAAATAAAGCCAGGCTGACTGATACGGCAATAAAAACTCGTTGCCAAATTTTTATCAAGCCCTCGTGTGATTTAGGATTGTATAAACCAGTTGATGCAAATATTACCACCCAGCCCAAGGCTATCCAGAAAGTTAGTCCCATATATTGCTGCCAGGGCATCATATAAGACACCGGCGGAGCTGCCAAAATGTTTTGAGTTCTTACCCAATAGGCTAATAGAAAAGCTGCCCAGACCATAAGTAAGTCTAGCGGAACCTGCAAAAATGTGAACAATAGCTGAAATCTTCTCACTGGGACAATATTTTACTTGATATTCCCTCTTATTATATCTGAAAACTATTAAAAAATCTCTTCCCGAGGAAAGAGATTTCTTAAGCTATCTGTCAGCTATAAGCCGAGTTCTGTGCCCTGGTTTGCACCAGAGTGGCAATCATCTATCTAGATCGGCTGTTGCCGGCCGATTCATGCGTTGGGATCTTAACTTATCTGCTCTTAGTTCAAGGCATTGATAAGTTCCGACCCACCCCAACTTGCACCAAACAGGGTTTACCCGGACACTCCGGTCGCCCGGAGGCCTCGCGAGTAGCAAAAAGACAGATTATCAGGTTTGGCCTGATTTTCCGCATAACCACACCTCGCAACTTTTCACCTTTTCCCGCTTACGCGGTTAGTATTGTCTCTGTGGCACTTTCCCTGAGGTCACCCTCGGTCTCTGTTAGAGACTGTTTAAACTAAGACTGGTGCTCGGACTTTCCTCTACTTTTTAAGCAGCGATCACCCACTGACAGACAGCGTAAATATCTTAGCAAAATACCATAGAAAATCAAGTTTTCCCCTAACTCAGCCATTAGAGCCTGTCTGCCGGTAAATCTGAGTTCTTGTTCCCCAACCCAGCCATTGGAGGAGAGGCGATATTTAATTAGATAAATCTTTTAGGGTGGAGCCATGTGTGAGGCCGATAGCATATCGGCCGAGTTTGGCTCTTAAACACCTGAAGATTTATCAATTAAATAGCCTTGACGAACTGGCCGGAGTTTCTGGCCACTCTTTTTAAAAGAGTGGCTAAAAAATCTTTGTTTTGCCATAATAGAAAAGTGAATGAAACGAGAAAACAACCTTTCATTATTGCTATAGCCGGCGGCACCGGTTCCGGCAAAACTTATATTGCCCGCAAGCTGCACGAAGTTGCACCTGAGCAGACTGTTAGTATCTCTCACGATAATTATTATCGCGACCGTAAAGATGTGGCGATCGATCAGCGCAAGGAGCTTAATTATGATGAACCGGCTGCACTGGATAATAAACTGTTTTTGGACCATTTGAAAAAACTGAAAGCGGGCGAAGCGGTTGATATCCCGCAATATGATTTTGCTACTCATACGCGTAAACGCGAAACGGCGCGGGTTCATTCTGCTCCAATCATTATTGTGGAAGGGATTTTGATCTTTACCGATCCGGAAATTCGTCAATTATTTGACCTGTCTGTTTTTGTCGATGTTAAACCCGATATTCGTCTAGCTCGGCGCCTGCAAAGAGATGTGGGTGAACGGGATAGAAATTACGAAGAATCTATCAACCAGTACTTGGTCTCCGCAGGGCCGATGCACGATAAGTATGTCGAGCCCGGCAAGGAATTTGCCGATATTATCATCAACAATAATGGGACCGAAGAAGAACTAAAGGACGGGATCACTACTCTGCAAGCCCGCATCAAAGAAATCCTCGGCCACTGCGAATAGTAGCATCTAGGGGTTAGCATTCAGCATCCAAGAAAAAAATGACCCCCGAGCAGGATAGAGGGGTCTAACCCCCTCTTATTGTTCGAGTTGCACGAGAACTATATAATAGAAACTACCTAGGGCGGTTAGCTCAGCTGATTAGAGCGTTCGCTTGACGTGCGAAAGGTCACTGGTTTGAGCCCAGTACCGCCCACCAGTATAGATGAACGGATTAAAGTCTGTTTTATAAACAGTCGGGGCTTACTGAATAATCTCTAACATAGCTGTATCTTCTCTCTGCGCTGGCAATCCATTGAGATCGGCAGTATCGCCGCTAACAATAAATGGGTATATCGCATCTGTAGTCACAGATTTAGATTCTATCATCATAGTAGCGTTTAAAGTAGCTCCGTATAAGATAGGCGGCATAATGGTAACTGATTTTAAATTGGATTGAGCATTATCGAATAGATCAGTGCTTAATGCCACATTCCCCGCAAAACCGTTCATTCTAATTAATGTGATCATATAAACTTTAGAGCTATCTGGTCCCATGATTTGCGCTATTGGGTTGACTTCAATCACAAAATCTTCTGGCTTAATTATATTTAATGTAGCCATATCCGAACGCAACACCAGTTTGCCGTTTATAAAACTGATACCATTTACTTTAAAATAATGCATAATATCTGACTGTCCATTTATCGTCTTTACAGAAAGTTGCGTATGGTCGTGACCGATTACTAATACATTACTGTCGAATCCAGCTGATTCAATTCCATCTTTACCTATTAAATCCGTGGTAAGAATAATCGGATTACTAAAACCGCATTGGCGCACTGCTGTAATATCGTATGCGGTTTCATCGCCTGCCAATACTGTTCGCATATCAGGATTAATAACAATTTGGTAATCAGCACAGCTGGTAGTCGGCAAGTGGCCAATCTCGATTATGCTGAATGCTTGACTAGGCAAAGACTTAAAATAATTTTGGAGTTGGGGAGTGAAAGTAAAAATTCCCGCTATTAAAACTACCGCCAAAGTGGCGGCAGAAATATTACGGACTTGAGTTTTCTGGTTCCCCGAAAAATGGGAAACCGATTTGATTAACTTTTGTAATGCCTTGATATCAACCTGGACTGGCTTTCTTTTCTTCCTCATTTTTCTTTTGACCCGGAGATCGTATGGCGATCAGGAGGGTGTTTTATTTTTATTTTGCTAACCTAATTATACTACAATTTGGCTATAAAGTCAATCGCTAGAATGTAAAAAACTATAAAACAAAAATTATCAGAAATTGGTCCGCGATAAAAAAATTATATATGTTTTATATATGTTAATGAAGCTGATTTTCAGTAATTTTAGTGATGAAAATCAATTGACTGAAAGCCATTTCTGTGATATAATGAAATGAAAGTCAGTGACCAAAAAATCTAAAATAAATATAAAAATGTCGTATGTTGGGTCAAAAACCAAATAACAGAAACTATTCGCTTCCAGAGCGGAGTTTTTATACCAAATTTCGAGCCAAAAAACGCTCTCGCGGTTGGAAAATCGGCTTAGGGATAGGCGCGACTATTTTACTATTAGCCATTATATTATTTAGCAAACAAATCGATCAATTATTATCTCTTTGGGGTATTAAAGCCCAAGTCCCCGGAGCACCTGTCATCACGCTTTCTTTGGAACCAATGGAACAAACTGGTGGGCCAGCTGGCGAAATACCGCCAAATAATGTTAAGGAATACAAGATTAACATTCAGATCGAACACGGCACTTATGATGGTGACGGCATAACTCCATTGCCATTCTTGGGGACTATAAGATTCAAGGTAATGGAGGATTTAGCTAGTCTATATCCCAAATTTATTGAATCTGCCACAATTACCGTACCTGAAATGGGGTACCCTGGCGATGATGGTATTGACCCCATGATAACTGTATTAGACGATCTAAATGCTTTTGGTTTATATAAAAATCGGCGACTCTCTCCAGCCGATAATGAGTTTATTCTAGATCCACCCAAACTTACTCTTGTGCTTAAAGATTATCCGTTGTCAGAAGGTGGTGGTCAAATTGATTTCCATGTTGGGGTCGACGAGATAAATTATATGCCTAGAATAGGAGGTCAGATCATTTACCCGATTGGTTGGATCCCGCCCGTTGTGCAGCCCCCTCTCCCGGCTGCTGGTATTTTGCATTTGGAAGGCGGAATCCCTCCCCAACCAGATTTTAGTTTAATTATTAAACCACCTAAAGATCAGACTGTTAATTCTGGCCAAACAGCTATTTTCGATATTGAAGTTACTAGCTTAAATGATTTTAGTGGCACGGTTGTTTTAAGCACTCCTGGACTAAACGGATTTAAGGGCGCAAGCGGTTGTCTGGATGATTTTACCTTAGTACCCAATGCTGTAACTTTAATTGCCGGAGAAACTAAACCCGCTGTTTTAACCATCTTTACTAGATCTGACTTAACCGAAACTTGGGAAAATATTCCGATCATTGTGTCCGGCACCAGCGATATCATGATTATGGAACTCGATCCTGATACTGGCGAAATTATTTTTGTATTAAAAACTGTCACGCATACGGATAATGGCACTCTGACTATCAATCCGGTTCCCGATTACGCCCTCTCCATTGTGCCTCTGACTCACACCGTATCTCCAACTGCTCCGGGTAACAGCGCTGTATATGAGGTAAGAATTTTGCGTGTAGGTGGATTTGTTGGCCCAGTTAGCTT